>DATKAK010000001.1:0-10999 GCA_035498295.1 Gallionella sp.
GGCTGATATTCCAGTTGAATATCGATTGAATACGCTGCTGGCGGGCGCTGGCCAACGCGCTCTGTGCATTCAGCACATCCAGGATGCTGCCTACCCCGGCCTTGTAGCGTCCCAGCGCAACGCGTGCCGATTGTTCCGCGCTGTCCAGCAGATCGGCGGTGGTGCGCAACGACTGGGTTGCAGTGGTGAGGTTCTGATAGGCGGTCCAAACATCCAGCGCCACTTGCAAGCGCAACTGGTCAAGTTGCGCATTCTTGACATCCACTTGTGCTTCGGCAGCGCGCACATGGTAGGTAGTTGCAAACCCCGTAAAGATCGGAAAATTCAAATTGATGCCGACTGCAGAGTTGTGTGAGTCGACACCTGAAATATTGTATTGGTTGGCCGATGCAGTCAACGAAATGGAAGGCATTCCTGCCGCGCGTGCCGCATCGGCACTGGCTTCGGCGGCCCTGACTTGCGCCGCTGCGGCGAGCAAATCCGGACGATGATGACGCGCTTCGTCGATCAGCGCATTGATATCGCCCTCAAAATCCTCGGGCATCGCCCTGGTATTCGCGGCGACCAAGGATACGTTGCGGTTGGCATCAAGTCCGAGCATGTTTGCCAGCGCGCCTTGTGCGTTTTTCAGATTTCCATCGGCCGTTATGCGATTCAGCGTGGCTTGCGAATAGGCAGTCTGGGCTTGCAGCTTGTCGGCGGGAGTCGCGCTTCCGGCGTTATAACGGGCTTCCGCGGCCGCAAGACTTTCCTTTGCTACCCGTTCCGATTCCAGCGCCGCATCGAGTTGGGCATAGGTCGCCTGCGCTTGGTAATAGGCTTGTATCGCGGCAAGGAATACCGCTTGCACTGTGCTGTCCTGCGAGGCGCTCGCTGCCGCCAGCAGCTGGCGCGCGTTTTCCAGATTGGCAGCGCGAGAGCCGAAGTCGTAGAGCAGATAAGAGAGCGTTGCGCCGACGTTGTGCTGATTCTCACCGGAGACATTACCTGAATTTCGGCTGGCAGCGGCACTCAAATCCACGCTGGGGAGATAACTTGCCTCGCCTACGCCGACCTGCGCAGCCTGAACCAGCGAACTGGCCCAGGCAACACGAGTCTGTGGATTGTTGCATAACGCAAGATTAACGACTTCCAGCAGGTTCAGCGGGTGGTCAAGCGGTTGCGCGGCGCAGGGGTCAGCGACCGTTCCATCCACCCTCAAGGCAGGCCTGGAGGGCGCGGCGGAGCCGGTGTCGAACGGGTCGGATGTTTCTCTGGCAAACGCGTGGCAACACATCAGGACCAGCAGTACCGGGACAAGCAACAGTCTGGTCATTGCTCCCGGTATGCAGGATCGCGCGATGGACGGTTTCATTTATAGTTAGATATTGGTGTGCATTACGAATGTTACATTGCCTGGATATTCAAATGCGAGTATAGGTTAAACACGTCGACCCATCACGATACCAAATAAATGTCAGAAGCTGAGATACCATGTTGACGCGCCGGCCAGCAGTGAGCCAGAAAATGGTCCGGCCCCGGGGAGTTCATGCTGGTCCGCATATTTGGTATGCCAAGCCTCAGGACGCTCCATGCCCATGCTGATCCCAGCCGCGTTCACCTTCTTCGCGATCGGCAGCATGGCGTGCAAGAGATGCACCCCGTTCGTGGCGAAGGAAACGGTGCGCGTTTTGATCGAGAATTTTTCGTTGGTCTGCGGATAATGCCGCTTGCAATTTCGCGGTTGCGTCTGCAATTTTGCTCAACTTGTCGGCTAATTCGGTTGCCCATTCCGCACGGTAGCGGGAAATGGTCGCGGCATCAGCATCATCATTTGGCTTTTTCGTTGTTCTGTCAGCCAGCATTTCTACCGACTTGGCGTATTCTTCCCAGACGGCTTGCTGAGAAGCTTTGATTTCAAGGCGTTCTGCCAGTTTATCCAATCTGGCCTTCATATGGTCATGCATTTGTTCCTGGCGCATCTGCTTTTGGCCGTGATTTTCAGCGGACGCGGCCATGGCATATGAATGGAGCGTGGTGGTCAGAATCGTCCCGATGGCAATGGTAGACAGTATCCCCAACTTGGGATTCATATTAAGCAAGTTCATTCTATACTCCTGTAGGTTCATTATTTAAGCAGTTGAAGCATTCAAAATCTCGATGAATGCGTTATTCAATTTAATTCTGCAGCGTATCCGCGGTATGTCCGGATTGTAAGAATCAGAACATTTTTGTAAGTTCCTTGATACAAATTTTTCAGTATCACAAAATCAACCAATCAATGGACAATCAAAATTGCTCTCTTTCGCCAGTATGGCGAGTCTTTACCGCCTTCAATGTTGTATTGGCAAAGTCAGCGTGGCGATCAGCCCGCCTGCAGGCGCATTTTTCAGCGTGATGTTTCCGCCCTGTTTTCTGGCCATGTCTCTGGCGATGGAAAGCCCCAGTCCCACGCCTCCGGAATGCCGGCTGCGGGAGGCGTCGAGCCGGTAGAAGGGAGCAAAGACAGCTTCCAATTTTTCTTCCGGTATCCCTGGCCCTGCATCATGGATGGCGATGACGACTTCATTCGCCGTTTCCCCGATCGTGATGTCTGCTCTTTCTCCGTAGCGCAAGGCATTCTCCAGCAGATTGTTCAGGCAGCGGCGTATGGCGATGGGTTGCAGTCTTATCGGATTGACTTTGCCCGTAACCGTTATCACATTGCCGCCTTCATTGGCGTCTTCCGCCATCGAGTGTATCAGCGCCCCGATGTCGAGAAGGCAGGTTGGTTCCGGCTGCTCGTCGCCCCGCAAATAGTCCAGCGTGGTATCAATGATGCTTGCCATCTCGTCGATATCGTTCCGGACTTCAGTTTTCAATTCCTGATGGGTGATTTTTTCCGCGCGCAATTTGAGCCGGGTAAGCGGGGTGCGCAAATCGTGCGAAACAGCCGCGAGGAAGCGGTCGCGTTCCTCCATCTGTTGTTTGATGCGCGCCTGCATCAGGTTGAAAACCTTCGATGCCTGCCGCACTTCGGATGGTCCGGATGTTTCGTCGATCGACGGACTGTTCAAATTCTTTCCCAGTTCGTCTGCGGCATTTGCCAGGCGTTTGATGGGGTAGGTGAGCCAGCGAGCTGCGATCCACGAGGTGAAAGCGACTGCGGCCAGTCGGATGATAAAACTGTACAGCCTGAATGGATGCCGCTGCGGGGATGAAACAGCCTGCTCAAACCCCAGACTGACCAGAATTTCCCGGCCGGCAAAATAACTGACCGAGAGTATGACGAACAGCAACAGAAACAGCCGCACAAACAGCGAATCGGTGATGGGAATCTTCATCGGTTCACTTTCGCATCGAACAAATATCCTTCGCCGCGAACCGTTTTGATCAGGGTAGGTGTGCGGGAATCATCATTCAGCTTCTGGCGCACGCGGGAAACCAGTATGTCTATGCTTCGATCGAACACATCCATGTCGCGGCCGCGGGCTGAATCCAGCAGAAACTCGCGAGTCAAAATCCGGTTGGGGTGCTCGATGAACACGGCCAGCAAACGGAATTCCGCGTTTGACAGGGGAATGACCAATTCCTCCGGCGAAACCAGATGGCGCAACACATAATTCAATCGCCAGCCCATGAATTCCACTACGTTTTGTTCCTTGCGATTTTCGCGTGTCCCGCGCGTTCTGCGCAGTATCGTCTGGATACGGGCAACCAGTTCGCGCGGCTCGAAGGGCTTGACGATATAATCATCAGCGCCCAGTTCCAGACCGACGACACGGTCCATTGTTTCGCCGCGCGCAGTGAGCATGAGTATCGGCACGTCTGATTCCGCACGCAACTTCCTGCACAGCGCAAGCCCGTCGTCGCCGGGCAGCATTAAATCGAGAATGACCAGATCGAAGGAGGCCTCCTTCATTGCTTCGGCCATCGCCAGGCCATCGGCTACGGCAACGACTGCCATGCCGAAGCCGGTCAAGTATTCACTCAACAACTGACGTATCTGCAAATCATCGTCAACGATAAGGATGGATGGCATGGCGGTGTTGATATAGGCTCCAGTCGAAATGGGTTTTCAGGCAGCAATAAGGCGTTGAATTATGTTGCTCGCTGTGGAACAACAATCAAGGTTGCCCCTATCAATAGTTTCAATCCAGCTCATCATCGGTCCTGCGTGTTTCAGCAAAATATCCCCTTTGTACAATTTACGATACAAACTTGCAGCATGCAGACATATTAATCGACAATATCAATCCGAATAACAGGAATTTCGCAAGGTAGAACGGGGGGATTCGCGCACATCAAGTTAATAAAAAAGCACGCCGGAGCGTGCTTTTTTCATTGCATTAGTGAATCAGTTCAACGAGTGTTGCCATGGTTACTGCGTCCAAATGTGTAGCCCGGTCGGTCGCCGGCACGGCGCGGGGAATTATTGCCACCGCGATTGTTGCCAAAGCTGCGTTCCTGGCTGCGCGGTTGGCCGGCGCCTTGCCTGCCAAAACCCTGACCACCGCCAACCCCCAGCGCATGACTGTTGCTGGTGTTACCGTTGGTGTGGCCGTGCCATTGACCGTGACCCTCTTTGCGCCCGGTGTGGCTATGCCGGCTGTCCGGCGCGCTGTGGTGAAAACTGTTGCCGGATTTGGCGGCGAATCCACCGCTGCGGTTGCCGCCGTATCCGGGGTTGCTGCTGTATCCGCCATTGCTGCGGCGCGGACCGCTGTTGCCGCGCGGACGGTCCGAAGACGGGCCGGTGCGCAGTTTATACTTTGGTTCCAGTCCCTCGATGGTGTGCATCTTGATGCTCTGCTCGGTATAGCGTTCGATCCGTTTCAACAGTTGCGCATCACGGTTCGAGGCGAAAGAGATGGCGATGCCGTTCGAACCCCCGCGACCGGTGCGTCCGATGCGGTGCACATAGTCCTCGGCAAACTTGGGCAGGTCGAAATTGATCACGTGCGAAATGCCTCGCACGTCGAGGCCGCGTGCCGCCACATCGGTAGCGACCAATACGCGCACGTTGCCGTTACGCATGTTGAGCAGAGTGCGGTTGCGCTCGCGCTGGTTCATGTCACCGTGCAATGCCGCGACGGAATGACCTTGTGCGGACAGTTGGTCCGCAAGGTTGTCGGCATCGCGCTTGGTGGCGGTGAACACCAGCGCCTGGTTCATTTCCGCATCGGTCAGCAGGTGGCTGAGCATCTTGTTCTTGTGCGCCACGTCATCGGCGAACATCATGCGTTGCTCGATGTTCTCGTGTCTGTCCCTGGCCGCCGAAACGGAGATCTTCTTCGGCGCCTTGAGCAGGCGCGAGGCCAGGTTGCCGACCACGCCATCGAGCGTCGCGGAGAACAACAGCGTCTGGCGAGTCTTGGGAGTGGCTTGCGCGATGCGCTCCACGTCGTCGACAAATCCCATGTCCAGCATGCGATCGGCTTCGTCGAGGATCAGCACTTCCAAGCGCGAAAAGTCGATGCGGCCGCGTTCCATGTGGTCGATCAAACGACCCGGTGTGGCAACCAGGATGTCCACATAACCGGACAACATGCGATTTTGTACCGGGTAGGGCATGCCACCCAGGATGCTGATGATCTTGAAGCGCATGTTCTTGCCGTACTTGGTCGCGGCGTCGCAAACTTGCTGCGCCAATTCGCGGGTCGGGGTCAATACCAGCACGCGCGGACCCTTGCCGGAAATAGCGGAAGGCGTGGCCAGACGGTTCAGCACCGGCAGGATGAATGCGGCGGTCTTGCCGCTGCCGGTTTGCGACGAAGCCATCAGGTCGTTGCCGGCCATGATTTCGGGTATGGATTGCGCCTGGATCGGAGTCGGCTCGGTGTAACCGGTGTCGGCGATCGCCTTGAGTATCGCGGTGTTCAAATTCAGATTTTCAAATGACATCTTGTTTCCTATATATTTTAGAATCAAAGGGATCCACATCCGCATGCGAATACAAGTCAACGCCCAGTCAAAACATAACTGAATGCCGAATCTTGTTCAGCATGGCGAACTTTATGCAGTTCCCCAAATTGTGCGCAGGTAGTGATACAGCCCGTTAAAGGGTGGAGATTAACCGGCGCATAAACATCGTTGCTAACCGGAAAACCCAGAATTTCTTTTGAGTTTATATAGACAGGCGCGATTTGCATGCGCGCGAGAGCGAGGTCAGAAAACGATGAACCCATGCCGCCTTGATGGCGACAAGGCGCGCATTATACGGATGAAAAAAATAAAAGCCAGCGAAAGTTTTTAAGTCACGAAATGCGGGAAACCTCAGAAATTCGTATATGCGGGATAGCAGGTTGGACACGGCGATGCGCAGCAGTTGGGTCCGGCAAGCCTGCTGCTCCGCGCTCCCGCACAAGTCGGGCTGCGCCCCACCGTGTCTGGCGGGCACCGCAAGGAGCCGCGTAGCGAACAACGAGATATATCGAATTGATAGGCGAGGCGTGAGCGAGCATGTTACGCCGCGATTCACCCGGAAAACGAATTTATGGGGTTTCTCTGTGCTAGAATGCGCGCCCTTTTCGATAGCAAGGCAGTACCCATGTCCCGCCAACTTCGCAATATCGCCATCATCGCCCACGTTGACCACGGCAAGACCACGCTGGTGGACAAGCTGCTGAGCCAGGCAGGGTCCTTTGCTTCCCATAAACATGTCGCAGAACGCGTGATGGACAGCAATGATCTGGAACGGGAACGCGGTATCACGATCCTGGCAAAGAATTGCGCGGTCGATTACCAAGGCATGCACATCAATATCGTGGACACGCCCGGGCATGCGGACTTTGGCGGCGAAGTGGAGCGCGTGCTGGGAATGGTGGATGGGGTATTGTTGCTGGTCGACGCAGTCGAAGGTCCGATGCCGCAAACCCGATTCGTTACCAAAAAAGCGCTGGCATTGGGCCTGCGTCCGATCGTGGTGATCAACAAGGTGGACCGCGACGGCGCCCGGCCTGACTGGGTGATCAACAAGACCTTCGATCTGTTCGACAAGCTGGGCGCGACCGAAGAGCAGCTTGATTTTCCGGTGGTGTATGCTTCTGCGCTGAACGGCTACGCCACGCTGGACCTGGGCCACCCCAGCAAGGACATGCGTCCCTTGTTCGAAGCGGTGATCAAGAATGTCCCCGCGCCGGAAACCGATGTGGACGCGCCGCTGCAACTGCAGATCTCCGCGTTGGATTATTCGAGTTTCGTCGGACGCATCGGCGTGGGTCGCGTGCGCCGCGGCCGCGTCAAGCCCGGCCAGGATGTGATGGTGATGGGCGGTGACCGGCCCCCGAAAAAAGCCCGCATCAACCAAGTGCTAGGTTTTCGCGGAATCGAGCGCGTTCCGCTGGATGAAGCGCTGGCGGGTGACATCGTGCTGATCAACGGCATAGAAGATATCGGTATCGGCGTGACCATCGCCGACGTGAACAACCCAGAAGCCTTGCCCATGCCCAAGGTGGACGAACCGACCCTGACCATGAACCTGATGGTCAACACTTCCCCGCTGGCAGGACAGGAAGGCAAGTTTGTCACCAGCCGCCAGATCCGCGACCGGCTAAACAAGGAACTGCTGGTGAACGTCGCTTTGCGTGTCGAGGATACCGGCGAGTCCGATGTGTTCCTGCTCGCGGGGCGCGGCGAACTGCACCTGACCATCCTGCTCGAAAACATGCGCCGCGAAGGTTTCGAGATGGGCGTGGGCAAACCGCGCGTGGTGTATCGCGACATCGATGGAGAGAAATGCGAACCGTTCGAAGTGCTGACCGTGGACGTGGAAGATACCAACCAGGGCGCGGTGATGGAAGAACTGGGCCGCCGCCGCGGCGACCTGCAGGATATGCAGCCGGATGGGCATGGCCGCGTCCGGCTTGAATACCGCATCCCGGCGCGCGGCTTGATCGGCTTTCAATCCGAATTCATGACCATGACACGCGGCACCGGCATCATGGCGCATGTGTTCGATGACTACGGGCCGGTCAAGCCGGACATGCCGGGTCGCCGCAACGGCGTGCTGATCTCCGCGGAGAATGGAGAGGCGGTAGCCTACGCATTGTGGAAACTCGAAGATCGCGGCCGCATGTTCGTATCGCCCGGAGACAGGCTATATGAGGGCATGATCATCGGCATCCACAGTCGCGACAATGACCTGGTGGTCAACCCGATCAAGGGCAAGCAACTCACCAACGTGCGCGCTTCCGGCACCGATGAAGCGGTGCGCCTGACCCCGCCGGTGCGCCTGACGCTGGAATCGGCAGTCGAATTCATCGACGATGATGAACTCGTCGAGATCACTCCGCTTTCCGTGCGCATGCGCAAACGTTTTCTGACCGAGAACGAGCGCAAGCGCGCAGCCCGCGGTTAAAGCGGAAATCTCAAGTCTGCGCCGTGCAGTGCTATACTGCACGGCGTTTTCATCGATCCATTAATCATGCTCGAAATCCTGATTATCGTCTCTGTTTCGACGTTGTTTCTCGTTATCCTGCTGCTGGTGATGCAGCGCGGATTGCCTGCTCAAAACACGCGAGTATTGGAACAACAGCACCGGGCCATGCTTTCGGATCTGCACGATAGTCTGAACAAGCAGAGTGACCGCCAGGCCGAACATGCGCGCGCCGACCAGGAGCTCATCCAGAATTCGTTCCGCAATGCCACGCTGCATCTGTCCAATAGTGTGGAGACGCTCGTCAAGACCATGGACACGCGTCTCGAACAGATTTCCGGCAAGGTCGCAGAGCGTCTCGACGAAGGCTTCAAGAAAACCAACGAGACTTTTACCAATGTGATGACGCGGCTCGCCACGATCGATGAGGCACAGAGGAAGATCGACGGTTTGACCACCAATGTTGTCAGCCTGCAACATCTTCTGGGCGACAAACGTTCGCGCGGGGCGTTTGGCGAAATGCAACTGGAAGGCCTGGTGCGCAACAACCTTCCCCCCGACGCCTATGCGTTTCAGGAAAAACTTTCCAATGGCAACCGGGTGGATTGTTTGCTGATCCTGCCGCCACCCACCGGGAGAGTGCCGGTCGACGCCAAGTTCCCGATGGAGAATTACAGCCGCATGTTTGACGACAACCTGCCATCTGCAGAGCAAGATATTGCGCGGCGCCAATTCAAGGTGGACGTGAAGAAACATGTGGACGATATTTCCTCAAAATACATCATCGCAAATGAGACTTCAGACGGCGCTGTGATGTTTCTTCCCGCCGAAGCAGTATTTGCCGAGATTCACGCATACCATCCCGACCTCGTCGAGTATGCCCAGAAAAAACGTGTCTGGTTGACATCCCCGACCACCATGATGGCGATAGTGCATACGGCGCGGGCGGTAATGAAAGACGTACAAATGCGCGAACAGGTACATATCATTCAAAGCGAACTGGGCAAACTGAGTGTGGATTTCAAGCGTTTCGATGAACGCATGAAAAGACTTTCGGAGCACATCCGCCAGGCAAACAGGGATGTCGATGAGGTACAAATAAGCAGCCGCAAGATCAGCGAGCAGTTTGCCAAAATTGAAGCGGTGGAAATGCAGGTGGAATCGAATCAGGATAAATTGCGGTGAGGCGGTTCCCGTCCAAAGGAAATGTATGGTGCGCTGTTCGGGTAAAATCAGTTACTTTCAATACGAATTCGAGTGGTTCGCGAAGTTCATTGAATTTCAGATCGAGTGCCACTAGAGGAAATTAATGAGGAAGGTCAGTGCACAAATTCTATTGACAGCCGTTCTGCTGGGCGCAGCTATAACAAATAGCATTGCAGCAACAGAGGAATCCGGCAACAATGCTGCGGCGACATCCACCAAAAACACCCTTCCCCCGGAACCTGGTGCCGGTGACACGCTCCCGCCCGAACCAGGCACAACCAGCGACACTCTCCCTCCGGAACCGGGCGCAGTCAGCGAAACAAAACCCTCGACCGAAGATGCTGCCACCAAGCGCCTCCAGGCTGAAGTGGAGGCGAAAGCGGCCAGAGAAAAATCTCTCGCCGGCAAATCCAAGGTCAAGGAACATGCCAGCGAATTCTGGGGAAAATATTTTGGCGCAAAGATCGGTATCAATAATTCCAGTGTCACCGGAACAATCGACATACCCAGTGCCAGCACGCTCGCATATGGCGCTCAGGGCGGCTATCTTCAGGGCGGGTACAACTGGGAATTGTATTCGACCATCGTAGGGCTGGGTGTTTACTATGACGTCAATAATTTTGCGTCCCATAGCGATAATGTTGGATATTCCAGCCGATCTTATGGCTTGGATTTCAAGTTGGGGCTGCCGGTCGATGAGTGGCTGCCCTACGTCAAACTCGGTTACGGTCGCGGAATGGCCACCAGCAATGCAGACCTCAATTCTGTCTCGCAATATGGCCGCAATATCGCAATCGGAGTCGAATTTAACGTTGCGCCACGCTGGAGTCTGATTGCGGAGTTGAAGTCAAGCAAGTTTTCCAATGATGACAATACGGTCACCGTCCATAACAAGCTGCTTGCCTTCGGTTTCAATTATTATCTTGATAAGCCCCTGCAAGAAGCACAAGCCCAGGTTATAGAACTCAATCTACCCGTTCCCGAACCGATACTTGACCCTAACGCTGTTCCTGAAGCCCCCCCGGCACCTTAAAACCGATGAATTGTAATCTGCGGGAATTTATGCCGTGGATACGCTGCAATCACTTCCACTCACGGATGGGAACGGCCAGCCTGTAGCAGTATCGCAACCGTAACCATTGCGCCAGAACATCGCTCTCCATCTTGCGAATGATCATTTTCGCGCAACTATTCGCACCTATCAAAGGTGTATCGCGATGGTAAGATACGTCTTTTGGATATTCTCTTTCAAACACGGCAATGAAACTTGCAATCGCGCAAATCAACTGCGTGTTGGGCGATCTGGCGGGGAATGGTGCAAAGATTCTGCAATATGCCGATCAGGCCAGACAGCGGGGCGCAAAACTATTGCTGACTCCCGAGCTCGGGCTGTGCGGTTATCCGCCTGAGGACCTGCTGTTGCGCGGAGGATTTTACCGGGCATGTACCCGGGCGCTG
>DATKAK010000002.1:0-22812 GCA_035498295.1 Gallionella sp.
GACGAAAAGAATCCGTCCTCGCAATGCAGGATCATGGTGCGCGAACTGGCCGATCCCACCCCGGCTCTGGACAAGATCGTGCGCGAGGCGATCGCCCCGCTGCATGAATTCCTGGGCAGGCTGGTGCGCGAGATCGCCGGACAGAAGATCGGCGAAGCCGAGCTGCGCCGCTGTGTGCACAGCATCGTCGGCCAGTGCCTGTACTACCGTCACTCGCATCCGGTGCTGCAGCGGCTCTACCCCAGGTTGCGCTATGGCCGCAAGGAGATCGAAGCGATCGGGGATCATATCGCGGAATTTTCCCTGGCGGGTATCCAGCGTCTCGACAAAGCCGATGAAAGCTGAATACTCGCCTGAATTCGATTCGCGCAGTGTAATATCGGTTTTTTGCTTGTATATTTCGATGCAGGAGTGAGTGCGATGGACTCAGGTTTGCAATTGCTGGTCCCGTATGCCATGGTTTCGCAGTGCTTTGGTATGCCGCCCCGCAAACATCGCGATTCAGCAACAACGTTGAAGGCGGACTATCGCAAAGACCATCACATTTTTTGGTCGAACAAATATCAACCTTGGCGCACAAAGCCGAATATGGGCTTCAGTAAGTCGCCAGGAATAAAATCCGGTTAGAATAAAACCATGAAAACGAATCAACTCGCTCAGGTAGCACTGCTACTTTGGGCCGTCACTATTGCAGTATTTATATGGTTCTTTGCGCGCGGCAACCCTGCTGCGGTTAACGATGACCGGACCGTGATCTCGTTGCATCCCGAAGAGCGCGAGTTGGTGCTCTCCGAAATGCGCGGGCTGTTGGCCGCGACGCAGGGTATCTTGGAGGGAGCCAACCAAAACGATATGCCGCGCGTCATCGCGGCAGCCCGCGCAGCGGGCATGGTTGGCACGGCGGATATCAATATGGCACTGATGGCCAAGTTGCCCCTCGAATTCAAGGCGATGGGCATGGAGATACACCACGATATGGATAGCATTGCCAAAGCCGCCGAAGATGGAAAGTCTTCCGCGGAACTGTTGAAAATGACTTCCGGCACCTTATCCAAATGTGTTGCCTGCCACGCAGTGTGGCAGATCAGATCGGATGGTTAACCTCGCAGTGTTATAGAGCTTTGCCCCTTGCGGCAGTTTTGCCCCTGGCGGCTTTTCCGGTTGCGGCAGGTTTCTTTGCCGCCGGCTTGGCAGTCCTGACCGAAGCTTTACCCTTGGCAGAGGAAACTTTTGGCTTGGTCGTCTTTTGTGCTGCATTGGCCTTAGAAGATTTTGCGGCTGGAAGCCTGGATTTTTGCGCTTTTCCGGAGCCTTTGCTTCCCTTGGCTGCCTTCGCGGCAATCAACTCCAGCGCCAATTCCATCGTGACGGCGTCCGGCGACACGTTCTTGGGCACGGTTGCGTTGATCCTGCCATGGCGCACATAGGGACCATAGCGGCCGCTGCAAATTTCTATGCTGGCTTTGTCATCCGGGTGATCGCCCAGCACGCGCAACACCGTATTTCCTTCGCGAGCCTGGGCCAGCAATTCGACTGCGCGATCCAGCTTGATGTCGAAGATGTTGTCGCTGCGCGGAATGGATTTGAACTTGCCGTCGTGCCCGATATAGGGACCGAAACGGCCGATGTTGACGATAATTTTTTTGCCGGTTCCGGGATGCGTGCCAAGTTCGCGCGGCAGTGCCAGCAATTTCAATGCGCTGGACAAGTCTGCCTGTTCAAGCGGCATTTCCTTGGGCCAGGAGACCCGTTTTGGCTTGGTCTTTTCGCCTTCAACGATATCGCCCAGTTGCACGTAGTGGCCGTACGGGCCGCGCAGCAGCAATACCGGTTGTCCGGTGTCCGGATGCACGCCCAGTTCCATTCTTGCGGAGGAATCGTCAGGTGATTCGCCGCTGATGCTGCGCTTGTATTTGCACTCCGGATAGTTGGTGCAGCTGATGAAGCTGCCATAGCGGCTGAGTTTTTTGGCGAGCGGTTTGCCGCATTCCGGACATACTTCGTCGATCAGTTCTACCGGGCGGTCTATGCCGGATTTTTCCGTGATCAGCTTGGAAAAGTCCTTCCAGAATTCGCGCATCACGCCTATCCAATCGCGCTTGCCTTCTGAAACCTCGTCCAATTCGTCTTCGAGGTGGGCGGTGAATCCATAATCCACATAGCGGGTGAAATGGTCGGTAAGAAATTTGTTGACCACGCGCCCGACATCGGTGGGAACAAAGCGCTTTTTGTCGAGAACCGCATATTCGCGAGCCTGCAGTGTGGATATGATGGTCGCATAGGTGGACGGGCGGCCGATGCCATGCTCTTCGAGCGCCTTGACCAGGCTGGCTTCGGAGTAACGCGGCGGAGGCTGGGTGAAGTGCTGTTCACCGTAAAGTTTGTCGACCGGCAATACGTCACCCTCTGCCAGCGGCGGGAGTTTGCCGCCCTCTTCTTCTTCCGCATCGTCCACATCTTCCATGTACACACCGATGAAACCGGGGAACACCAGCACCTGGCCGTTGGCGCGGAACAATGTGGTGTCACCTCCCAGCCGGATGTCCACACTCACCGTGTCAAAGCGCGCCGGCGCCATCTGGCACGCAAGCGTGCGCTTCCAGATCATCTCGTAAAGGCGCGCCTGATCGGCGGTGAGGTGACCGTGGATGCGGTCGGGTGTGCGCAGGATCGAAGTAGGGCGGATCGCCTCATGCGATTCCTGCGCGTTCTTGGTCTTGCTCTTGAAGGTCGGCTGCGCGGACGGCAGATATTCGGACGAAAAATTATCCTTGATGTAATCGCGGATCTCCTGCACCGCTTCCTTCGCGAGCGACACCGAGTCGGTGCGCATGTACGAGATGAGACCGACGGTTTGCCCGCCGATATCCACGCCTTCGTACAGTGATTGCGCGGTGCGCATCGTGCGGTCGGCCGTCATGCCGAGTTTGCGCACGGCTTCTTGTTGCAGCGTGGACGTGGTGAACGGCGCGGCGGCATAACGCTGTTTGGCCTTTCTTTCGACGCGCACCACCTTGGGCGGCAGCTTGGCGTCAAGGAGCTTTGCATGGATCGCGTCGTATTCGGCCCGGCTGCCTATGCTGAGCTGTTCGAGTTTCTTGCCCTGATACTGGAACAACTTGGCAGTGAACGGCTGGTGATCCTTATTGGTATCGAGATGCACAGTCCAGTATTCCCGGCTCTTGAACGCTTCGATCTCGAGTTCACGTTCGACAATCATGCGCAATGCGGGACTTTGCACGCGGCCTGCGGAAAGACCCGGGCGGATCTTGCGCCACAACAGCGGCGACAGATTGAAACCAACCAGGTAATCGAGCGCGCGGCGTGCCTGTTGCGCGTTCACCAGCGGCTGCGAGATCTCGCGCGGGTGCTCGACGGCTTCGCGCACTGCCGATTGGGTGATTTCGTAGAACACCACCCGTTGAAGATTCTTGTTCTTCATGCCGCGTTTTGATTTGAGCAACTCTGCGATGTGCCAGGCGATGGCTTCGCCCTCGCGGTCCGGGTCGGGAGCCAGGAAGATGTTGTCCGCAACGGCCGCCGATCTGGCAATTGCGTCCATATGTTTGCTGTTGCGCGCAATGGTTTCGTACTTCATCGCAAAATCGTGTTCGGGGTCGACCGCGCCGGTCTTCGGCACCAGGTCGCGCACGTGCCCGTAAGAAGCGAGAATGTTGAAGTCCTTGCCGAGGTATCTTTGCAGCGTCTTGGCTTTCGCCGGCGATTCGACGATCAGTAAGTTGGTTGCCATGCGCGAGGTCTTGGTTTAAATCCCGGATTCAATGCAGTTGTGCAGAATGCAGCGGCGTGAGCAGTTCTTCTGTCAGCAGCGGATCAAGATCCTGGTGGCGATTCCACAGCACCATCAGCATGATCAGCTTGAGTTTGTCCAGTGCAAGATTTTCCTGTTTCAGCGCGACAGAGCGGTCGATGATCATTTCGCGTTCGATTGCAGAAATCAAGCGATTTTGTTCGGCAAACAGCAGGAATTGCCGCGCTTCGTCGCCGATGAACTGCAATTCCAATTCGGCAAAATGACGCTGTCCCGAATGTTCCAGGCTATCGGGATAGTTGTCAGCGCTTTGCTCTTGCAACGCTGACAACCAGCTGAGGGCTTCGCTGATCTCTTCGCCTTCGAATCCGGCTGCGGAAAGCTTTCGCGATAGCTTGTCTGGTTCCGGATAACTGCCTGCGTCAAAATAACTTTCGAACAAATACATCAGGATTTCAAACATGGTGTGCGCAGTGAGTTAATGGATTCGTTGATATAAACCGCCGGGAAGCGCACAAATGTGACCGCTCAGTTCCAGAGCCAACAGCATGGCGGATAGCTCGGCTATCGTCAAGCCGCTGCGCAAACTGAGCGTGTCCACATCCACCGGGTCGAAACCGAGATGCTCAAGCAACATAGGGTTATCCGCTGCCGGGTTTGACGCAGGAGTGGATGGTTCGATGGCGCCTCCAAGTTCATCCAAAATATCCCGCGCGGTCTCCACCAGTTTTGCGCCCTGCTTCAGCAACGCATGGCAACCCTTGCTTTGCGGCGCATGGATCGAGCCCGGGACGGCGAACACATCCCTGCCCTGTTCAAGCGCCAGCCGTGCCGTGATCAGCGAACCGCTTTGCAGCGAAGCTTCCACCACCAGGCAGCCCAGGCTCATCCCGCTGATGAGGCGGTTGCGGCGAGGAAAGTTGGCGGCCAGAGGCGGCGTTCCAAGCGGGAATTCGGAAATCAGCGTGCCTTGTTGAGCGAGAGCATGGGCCAGTTCGCGGTTGGCGGCAGGATAGACGATATCCAGCCCGGTGCCGATTATGGCGGCACTGCCGCCTTGCCCGCGCAGTGCACCGCGATGAGCGGCGGCATCAATTCCGTGAGCCATCCCGCTGATGATGCACAGTCCGGCGTCGCTCAGCGATTTTGCGAAAGCTTCTGCATTTTGGATGCCTTGCGGTGTGGCACTGCGACTACCAACGACTGCCAGTGCGGATCGGTTGAGCAAGTCCAGCCGCCCTTTCACATACAGCAACAGCGGCGGATCGGGGATGTTCAGCAGTGCTTGCGGATAGTCTCCATCGGCGAGCGTGACAATATGATTGTTGCCGTCTTCCAGCCAAACCAAGGCTGGTCCAACTGCATCGTCGTCGATACCCCTGCCGATCTCCGTCGCGATATCTGCCTTGACGACGGACTTGAGCGAGTTCATCGACGCGGCGAACACTGCATCGGGAGAACCGAATTCCTTCAGCAGGCGACGCGCATTTTCGCCGCCCAATCCGCGCGTCAGGCTCAGTGCCAGCCACGCCTTGAGCGATGCTTCCGCGAACATTGGCTTACGGGGTATTGGCGTGATCCAGCAACTGCACCGGGATGCGGGTCTGCATCACCAGCGCATACGATACCTTGTCGAAAACCCGGAAGACGAAAGCCAGACCGTAACGCTCGTCGGGCAAGGTGTAATTGTCGCCTTGGAATCTGACGTTTTCGCCCTTGTGGTACAAAGCGAGCACGTGACCCATCTCAAGGCCGTCGCGCGCGCCTTTGTTGAGTGTGATGACGGAGTCTTGCCCGCCCTGGGATACGCCGCCATAAATCGAGATCACGATTGCGGAAATCTTGGTTTCGGGCGCGCGCGGCAGATAGGCGTTGACCGCCTCCGGGGATGGCAGAACCATTCTGTCCCCAGCGTAGATTTCCTGCACGGAGCGGGTGATGGCTATTGTGCTGATGTCGGCGAAGTGTGTCACCTCTGCGTTGCCCAGATAGATCGCCTCGATTCCCAGTTTTTCACCGGTATCAGGATCGATAAACGTCTTGCCCGGGCGGTAGATCTGCCAATGGCTACCTTTATCCGAAGGCAGGCCAGTGACGAAGGCGGTATCATTGTTGCCCAGTACCTGGCGGGCTTCCCGCGCGCCGATAAGTTCTGGAGCATCCTCCAGCGCGTCCTGTTCAATGACCAGAGGCTGCTCCAAAAAAGGCGCAATTACACTGGCGGGTATGCTCGGAATGGCATCATGGGGACTGCGGCTTTCTAGCGCTTTAGGATGAAGTCTTTCAATATTGCCCGCTTCTCCCACCGCGGCTTCTCCCGCCCCGCTGGCTGCTGTTCCACCGCCGCCTTCCGCGCCGGGCTGTCCGAGGCGCAAGGTGCCGCTGCGCCGATCAAGAAAGATAACATCACCCGGATAGATCCAGTGCGGATCCTTGATGGTGTCTTTGTTAAAACCCCAAATTTGCGGCCATTTCCAAGGGTCTTTGAAAAACTTGCCGGAGATGTCCCACAAAGTATCGCCCTTGACAACGATATGCCGGTCCGGGGCATCGCTGCGTATATTCACCAGAATGTCCGAAGGCTGATCGGACTCGGCGGACAGGGACAAGGCGGGCAATAATAGGCAAATCAGCGATATAATTTTGCGCATGGAAACTCCGGCAGAGTCAAATAAGGGGCACGCAAAGTTGCTGCGCTACGTTAAATTCTGCATCTAATCTACTAAATTAGCAAGCATTTATGGGTTACGCATGGCAATTCTGAAAATCTTGCAGTATCCGGATGAACGCCTACACAAAATCGCGAAAAAAGTTGCGCCGGTCGATGAAACTACACGCAAACTGGTCCGGGATATGGCTGAGACGATGTATGCCGCGCCCGGGGTGGGCTTGGCGGCCACACAGGTGGATGTGCATGAGCGCATCATCGTGATAGATATTTCGGAGACGCGCGATCAATTGAAGGTGTTCATTAATCCTGAAATCATTGACAGCAGCGGTGAAAGCGATTGCGAAGAAGGGTGCCTTTCGGTGCCGGGTATTTACGACAAGGTCCGCCGTGCGGAAAAAGTCACGGTTCGCGCGCTTGATGAAAACGGCAAAACGTTCATCCTGGATGCTGAAGGTTTGCTGGCGGTGTGTATCCAGCATGAAATGGATCATTTGATCGGCAAGGTGTTTGTCGAATATCTTTCGCAGCTCAAACAGACACGGATTCGCGCAAAGCTCAAAAAGCGCTTACGCGAGACCATGTAAATCCTGCCTGTCGACGTGTTGAGCAGAATTCCCACCGGAGTTGTTCCGTTATGAAAATCATTTTTGCCGGGACTCCGCTGTTTGCGGTCAGCGCGTTGGCTGCATTGTACCGGAAACATCAGGTGGCAGCAGTGTTGACCCAGCCGGACCGGCCAGCCGGACGAGGTATGCAACTGGCAGCCAGCCCGGTGAAACAGTATGCGCTGCAACATGGCTTGGCCGTATTGCAACCCGTGACTTTGAAATCTGAAGAAGCGCAACGGTCGATCGCCGCATTGGATGCCGATGTGATGGTCGTGGCCGCGTATGGTCTGATCCTGCCGAAAGAGGTGCTGCAATTGCCGCGCCACGGTTGCCTGAATATCCATGCTTCGCTGTTGCCGCGCTGGCGCGGAGCTGCGCCGATACAGCGCGCGATCCTGGCCGGTGATACGGAGACCGGTATTACCATCATGCAGATGGATGAAGGGATGGATACCGGCGACATACTATTGCGTCATACCTGTCCGATCAAGACGGATGACACCGCTCAGACCTTGCATGACCGATTGGCTGAAATGGGCGCGAGCAGCATCCACGAAGCCTTGCGTTTGCTGCAAACAGGCGGCCTGGTTCCGATAAAGCAGGACAATAGCGCGGCATGCTATGCTGCCAAGCTGGCCAGGAAAGAGGCGCAGATAGATTGGAAACAGGATGCGCGCCAAATCGAGCGCGCGGTGCGCGCATATAATCCATTCCCGGTTTCCCAAACAAGATTTAAAGACGTTGTGATCAAAATCTGGCAAGCTGCGCTTTGTCCTGACATGTGCGGCGCTCCAGGACGGGTCTTGGCCGTGGACAAGCGCGGCATTACCGTCGCGTGCGGCGAGGGCGCTTTGCGTTTGGAGGTGTTACAGCGCCCCGGCGGCAAGGCACAACCGGCAGAGCAATTCTTGCAGGCCATGCCGGTCGATGTCGGCGATGGGTTCCATGCAAGCTGAAACGCAGCACATACAGCTCTCCGCCAGCCTCGTCGTTCAACAAGTATTGGCGAACGGGAGAAATCTGAACCAGGCGCTGGAAGAATCACTGCATGAAAAAGCCGGATGGATATCCGCCCAACGCGCAGCGCTGCAAGATTTGAGCTATGGCACGCTGCGCAATTATGGAAGATTGCAGGTAATTCTGGACATGCTGTTGCACAGGCCACTTACGGACGATCGAGTGCGCTTCCTGATGCTGGTCGCGCTATACCAGTTGCAGTATGGCAAGTCGGCGCAGCATGCCGTGGTTGATCATGCAGTGCGGGCCGCGCAGGCGCTGAATCCGCGCATGAGCGGATTGGTGAACGCGATCCTGAGAAATTTCTTGCGCAACCGGGAGGTGTTGCTGGAGCAAGCAGCACAGAGTGTTGAAGGGAGATACAGTTATCCGCGCTGGTGGATAGATGCGATCAATGCACAATACGGTGAGCGCAGCGCGGAAATACTCGAAGCAGGTGATCAACGGCCGCCGATGACACTACGCATCAATCGCCGGCTGAACAACACCGCAGAGTATATCGCGTTGCTGGAACGGCACGGGTTTTCCTCAGTGCCGATCGAAACGGACGCATTGCAACTCGACAAGCCTGTGCCGGTAGACAAACTGCCGGGATTTTTTGAAGGTTTGGTTTCGGTGCAGGATGCCGGGGCGCAATACGCCGCATTATTGTTGGACGTACATGACGGAATGCGCGTGCTGGATGCCTGCGCCGCTCCGGGAGGCAAGACTGCGCATATTCTGGAGCGATCGTCGGCGGACGTGGTGGCGGTGGACAAGGATGAAACGAGATTGCAGTTGGTCGAGGAGAATCTGCATCGTTTGGGATTGTCCGCAAAACTTATTGTGGGGGATGCGTCCAAACCCGAGGGATGGTGGGATGGCATACCCTTTCAGCGCATACTTGCGGATGTGCCCTGTTCGGCTTCGGGTGTCGTGCGGCGCCATCCCGACATCAAATGGCTGCGGCGCAGCCAGGACATTCCCGGATTCGCCGCACAACAACTCAACATCTTGCGCGCGTTGTGGCGACTGCTGGCGCAAGGTGGTAAATTGCTTTATGCCACCTGTTCCGTCTTCGAACAAGAGAACGAACAGGTCGTCGCGGCGTTTATGACACACCAGCCCGGCGTGCTGCGTTTGCCTGTTACATTGCCCGGCGATATGGACGGACAATTGCTGCCAAATAACCGTCATGACGGATTTTTTTATGCCCTGTTGCAGAAAATTGTTTAGCGCAATGCTGCGTGCCGCTGTGGTGGTCTGGCTGTCTTGCTCCATGGCACACGCTGAAGGCATTTCTGTCAACGAGGTGGAAATCCGTTCAACCGAAGGGGGCTACCAGCTGTTTGCCAGTTATGACATCAAGCTGAATTTTGTGGTGAGAGAGGCTTTGTCGCGCGGAATTCCGATTTATTTTGTTGGCGAGTTTTCATTGACGCATGCTCGCTGGGATTGGCTGGATTCCACTCAAAAGGCCTTGTCACGATTGTTTTCAGGGGAGTCGTCGCCGACTCGCTGGTCCTGGCTGGACAAGAAAGTCTATAGCGGCGAACAGACCGTCAAACTTTCCTACAGCATACTGACGGGACGGTACCGCATTTCGCGCGGCGCATTGTTCCAGAATTTTGCAAGCCTCGAGGACGCGCTGGACATACTGGCCAGGCAAAGCTCGGCCGTAATTCCCTTGGAGCTGATGAATAAGGAGGGCGATTACGTGGCGTCTGCGCGTCTGCGCCTGGACATCGCTCTGCTGCCCAAGCCGTTGCAGGTGAACGCGCTTACCGACAATGACTGGACGCTGGATTCCAGTTGGTATCGCTGGGTGATCGATCCGGCGAAGATCGCCACACGCGACGACAAATCGGAGTGATGGGGCGATGACCTATCTGATCTTTGTCAGCATTGCAGTAAGCGGCGCGCTGCTGTATTTGCTATCCAGCAACAGTTCGAACACCGGTGGCTATTCCATAGACTATTACAGTTTGCTTGGATTAACCGGTCTGCTCGCGTCGGGTCTGTTGGGATTGGCAGGCTATCAGCTATGGCGACTGCGCAACAAACTCAAGAACAAGGTGTTTGGTGCCAAGCTGACCTTGCGTCTGGTTTTGTATTTCACCCTGATCGGGGTGTTGCCGGGTATCTTGATCTATGCGGTATCGGTGCAATTCTTGGACAAGAGCATCGAGTCGTGGTTTGACGTGCGCGTCGAAAATGCCCTGGAGGGAGGGTTGAACCTTGGCCGCAGCGGTCTTGACAACAGCTTGAAGGAACTGGCAAAAAAGGCGCAGTTTACTGCGTCCTTATTGGCCGAAAAGAATTCCGGCCAATTTCAATCCGCGCTGGATCAGTTGGTGGACAAGGAAGAGTCACAGGAAGCCGCGATGTTCTCCGTCAAGGGGAAGCTGATCGCGTCTTCTCCGGGCGGAACCGCGCGACTCCCGGACAAGCCAGACAATGACCTGTTGCGTCTTGCGCTGGACAAGGGCGAATATGCAGTGATCGATACTTTGCCCAGCAGGGGCTTGACGCTCCTGGCGCTGGGAGTAGTGAATTCGAAGCAACCGGCGGGCAAGCAATATGTGCTGCAATTTACCCAGCCGGTACCCAAGCAGATCGAAGCGGATGCCGAGACGGTACAAGCGGTGTATCGTGATTATCAGGAGTTGTCTCTTTCCCGTCTCGGGTTGAAGCGGCTGTATGCGGTCACTTTGACGCTGTCATTGCTGGTCGTGTTGCTGACCGCGGTATCAGCCGCGTTCTTTCTCAGCGATCGGTTCGGATCGTCGCTGGAGGCTTTGGCGGAAGGGACGCGCGCGGTGGCGCAGGGGGATTTTACCGAGCAGTATCCGATACGCAGCAGCGATGAACTGGGTGCGTTGACTGGCTTGTTCAATCAGATGACTCGCCAATTGTTCGAGGCGAAGAAAGCCAGCGAACATCAGCAACGAATCGTGGAAAGTGCCAAGGTACATCTGGAGAGCGTGTTGACCCACTTGTCTTCAGGCGTGCTGGCACTGGATCAGGAACTGCGCTTGCGCTCGGTGAATCCCAGCGCAGCACATATACTCGCCGCACCTATGCAGGAGATGCAGCGCATGTCGCTTATCCAGATCGCGGAAAAGTACAGCCTGCTGAGTTCTTTCTGCCACACTATCATCGATGCTTTCGGTGAGACCGCGGGCGGTGAATGGCAACGGCAGATCGAGCGGTTGAGCAGAAACGGAAACCAGATATTGCTGATGCGCGGAACGCGTCTGCCGCCAGGCGGCGAGGCCGGCTTTGTCGTGGTGTTCGACGACATCAGCCACTTGTTGCAGGCGGAAAGACAGGCGGCATGGGGAGAGGTCGCTCGACGGCTTGCGCATGAAATCAAGAATCCGCTCACGCCAATACAACTTTCGGCGGAGCGTTTGCAGCACAAGCTCAGCGACAAGCTCGTTGACGATGACGCGCAACTGCTGTCGCGCGCCACGCAAACCATTGTCAGCCAGGTCGCAGCGATGAAAAACATGGTGAGCGATTTCGCCAATTATGCCCGCGGACCGGCATTAAAATTGACGCGCTTGAATGTGCACCAACTGATCAAGGAGGTGCTGGGCTTGTATGAGACCAGTGCCATGCTCATCGTGCTGAAGCTGGACGCGCCGCAGAGCGACGTCAATGGAGATGCGACGCGCTTGCGGCAGGTCATCCATAACTTGCTGCAGAATTCGCAAGATGCATTGCAGGGTGTCGCGCAACCGCAAATAAGATTGCACACCGAAATGCATAACGGCGAAATCCATCTCAACGTCGAGGACAATGGCGCCGGATTTCCGGAAAGCGTGCTGGCACGCGCCTTCGAGCCGTACATGACGACCAAGGCCAAAGGCACCGGATTGGGACTGGCAATCGTGAAGAAGATCGTGGAAGAGCATGGCGGTCACATCACCATAGAAAATATCGCGAGCGGCGGGGCGCGAGTCAGCATCACCCTGCCACTGGTTGAGGAGGCATAATGGAAAGCAAGCAAATATTGGTTGTGGATGATGAAATCGGCATCCGCGAGCTGCTGTCTGAAATTCTGTTTGATGAGGGATATCAGGTTTATCTTGCCGAGAACGCCGAGCAGGCGCGCGCCTTCAGGAAAGAACGCGAACCGGACCTGGTGTTGCTCGACATCTGGATGCCGGACACCGACGGCATAACCTTGCTCAAGGAGTGGGTCGATCAGGAATTGCTGACCATGCCGGTCGTGATGATGTCGGGTCACGGCACGATCGAAACAGCGGTGGAAGCGACACGCATCGGCGCGGTCGACTTTCTGGAAAAACCCATCGCGCTGCAAAAACTGCTGGGCGCCATTGCCAAAGCGATCAGGGATGACGCGCCAAAGCTGAACAATCATGTAGTCGAGGCGCAAAACCAGCAGATTACGGTGAGCATCGATGGCAAGGCCCTGCAAACATCCTTGCCGCTCGATTTGCCGCTGCGTGAAGCGCGTGACCATTTTGACGCGCTTTACTTTGATTACCATCTGCGCAAAGAAGTCGGCAATGTTTCGAGGGTGGCTGACAAAGTCGGGCTGGAGCGCACTCATCTTTACCGCAAACTCAAGCAACTGGGGATCAAATTCTCGAAAAAGGGCGGCGCAAACGAAACCCAGTAGTCGTCCAATCCAGTCAACAATAGAGCATGTCGGTTGCCCTAATCGGGGGGGTGCGGCATAATTGTCGGCCCGACTGAAAGCAGGGCATTCGTATCCATTCGGCTTTACAGGGAATGCTATTCATTTAACCAATCCCTCAGGGATGATTTAAGAGGTAACAGTAAATGGCTGCAACGCGTAGCGTCACCCCACCCAAATACAATGACATCACCGGCGCGATCCGCGCCCTGGCGATGGATGCCGTGCAGAAAGCCAACTCCGGTCATCCCGGCGCGCCGATGGGCATGGCGGAGATTGCCGATGTGTTGTGGAACCGCCATCTGCGCCACAATCCGGCGAATCCAAAATGGGCGGATCGCGACCGTTTCGTGCTGTCCAATGGCCACGGTTCGATGCTGATCTATGCGCTGCTGCATCTGTCCGGCTACGACCTGCCGATGGAAGAGTTGAAACGTTTCCGCCAGTTGCATTCCAAAACTCCCGGCCATCCGGAGTATGGTTATACCCCCGGCGTGGAAACCACTACCGGTCCGCTCGGTCAGGGCATCACCAATGCGGTGGGCATGGCGATGGCCGAGAAGTTGCTGGCCAACGAATTCAACAGACCCGGCCATGAGATCGTAAACCACCATACTTACGTATTCATGGGCGACGGTTGCATGATGGAAGGCATTTCGCACGAATCCTGCGCGTTGGCCGGCACCTGGGGCCTGGGCAAGCTGATTGCGTTCTGGGATGACAACGACATCTCCATCGACGGGCATGTCGGCGCATGGTTCACCGATAACACCGCCAGGCGTTTCGAAGCCTACGGCTGGCATGTGATCGCCAATGTGCAGGGTCATGACCCCGTTGCACTCGACGCCGCAATCGAAGCCGCCAAGGCGGTCACCGACAAACCCACGCTGATCTGTTGCAAGACCATCATCGGTGCCGGTTCGCCGAACAAGGAAGGTACGCATGATGTGCATGGCGCAGCGCTCGGCAATGACGAGGTGGCCGCAACGCGAGCGCACATCGGCTGGAAATATCCGCCCTTCGAGATCCCCAAGCACGTCTACGAAGCGTGGGATGCGCGCACCAAGGGCGCCGGACTGGAACAATTGTGGAACAACAAATTCGCCGAATACAAAAAGGCCTTCCCGAAGGAAGCGGCCGAATTTCAACGCCGCATGAAGGGCGACCTGCCGTCCAGGTGGGCGGAACATGTCGCCAAGGCGATCGCGCAGATCAACGAAAAGGGCGAGGCCATCGCCACGCGCAAGGCATCGCAAAACGCGATCAACGCGCTGGTTTCCGTGTTGCCCGAATTCCTCGGCGGTTCTGCCGACCTGACCGGGTCCAACCTGACCAATTGGACCGGCGCGCATCATGTGAATGCGGCCAAGCCGGGCAATTACATCAGTTACGGCGTGCGCGAATTCGGCATGTCCGCGATCTTGAACGGGATGGCGCTGCATGGCGGATTTCTGCCGTTCGGCGGCACCTTTTTGATGTTCTCCGAATATGCGCGCAATGCGTTGCGCATGGCCGCATTGATGAAGCAGCGCGTGATCTTTGTTTACACGCATGACTCCATCGGGCTGGGCGAGGACGGCCCGACGCATCAGGCGGTCGAACAAACCGCAACGCTGCGTTATATCCCGAATATGGAAGTATGGCGTCCGTGCGATACCGTCGAATCCGCGGTATCCTGGGTAGCGGCAGTCGAGCGCAGGGATGGTCCGAGCTGTCTGATATTCACCCGCCAGAACCTGGCATTCCAGAAGCGCGATGCAACGCAAATCGCCGACATACGCAAGGGCGGGTATGTGTTATCGGACGCGGCAGGCGGAAAACCAAAGGCGGTGATCATCGCGACCGGCTCGGAAGTCGATTTGGCCGTCAAGGCGCTAGCGGCGCTGGCCGCCGAAGGCATTAACGTGCGCGTGGTGTCGATGCCGTCCACAAGTGTGTTCGACAAACAGGATCAGGCCTACAGGGACGCAGTCTTGCCCAAGGGTGTCAAACGCGTCGCGGTCGAAGCGGGCGTGACCGGCGGCTGGTATAAATATGTTGGTCTGGACGGCGCCGTGGTCGGCATGGATTGCTACGGCGAGTCCGCGCCTGCGCCCGAACTTTTCAAACATTTCGGCTTCACGGTTGAAAATGTCGTTAAAGCAGTCAAGAGTGTCTTGTAACGGTCGCTCGGCGTAATTTCAATGAGGGACGGATTGCACGAGCATGCCGGTGCCGGAATTGCAGTGCGGTCACGGCAGCGAGGAATATGTCGGTGCTTTAATTTGTGACCGTAAAGCGGCGCATGCCGGCATGAGCTCGGCGCGCATCAAGCGGTCCGTTTCCGCGCAAAACCACAGTTAGGAACAAGCCGTCGGAAGTCTCGGGAAATTTTTAAATAATCAAAGGGAGAAATCAAAATGTCGATTCGCGTGGGTATCAACGGATTTGGCCGTATCGGACGCATGGTGTTCCGTGCCGCCATAAAGGATTTTCCGGAAATTGAAGTTGTTGCAATCAACGATCTGCTGGAGCCCGCCTACCTGGCCTATATGCTCAAGCACGATTCCGTGCACGGCCGTTTCAAGGGCGAAGTTTCGGTGGAAGGCAACACACTTGTTGTCAACGGCAAGAAGATCCGCCTGACCGCAATCAAAAGCCCTGCTGAATTGAAATGGAATGAAGCCAAGGCCGATATCGTGGTTGAAAGCACCGGTTTTTTTCTTACCAAGGAAACCTGCCAGGCCCATATCGATGCAGGCGCCAAAAAAGTCGTCCAGTCCGCGCCTTGCAAGGACGATACGCCGATGTTCGTCTATGGCGTGAACCACGGAAAATATGCCGGCGAAAATATCGTTTCGGCTGCGTCTTGCACGACCAATGCGCTGGCTCCGGTCGCCAAGGTGTTGCACGATACTTTCGGCATCAAGCGCGGTCTGATGACCACGGTGCATGCCGCCACCGCAACCCAGAAGACGGTCGATGGGCCATCCAGCAAGGATTGGCGAGGCGGCCGCGGCATCCTGGAAAATATCATCCCTTCCTCCACGGGCGCCGCCAAGGCCGTTGGCGTCGTGATCCCCGAACTGAACAAGAAGCTGACCGGCATGGCCTTTCGCGTGCCGACATCCGATGTGTCGGTGGTCGACCTGACCTGCGAATTGAACAAGGCAGCCACTTATGAGCAGATATGCGCCGCGATGAAAGCGGCTTCTGAGAGCGGTCCACTGAAGGGCGTTCTCGGCTATACCACCGACAGCGTCGTTTCAACGGATTTCCGCGGAGAGACTTGCCCGTCGGTATTCGACGCCGGTGCGGGTATCGCGCTGGATCCGACTTTCGTCAAAGTCGTGGCCTGGTACGACAACGAATATGGCTATACCTGCAATCTGATGCGCCTGGTGACACATATCGCCAAATAAGGCAGTTCAAAGGCGCAAGATACAAGGTGCAAGAAAGGCACTTGCACCTTGTGCCTTGCTTCATTAGCCGGTAAGGCATTGTAATTTTCAGGGGAGAAGTTATGTCAATTATCAAAATGACCGATCTGGATCTCAAGGGCAAACGCGTCCTGATCCGTTCGGATCTTAATGTCCCGGTCAAGGAAGGCAAGGTCACCTCCGATGCGCGTATCACCGCCTCGATGGCGACCATCGATTTTGCGATGAAGGCCGGCGCGCGCGTGATGGTGACTTCCCACTTGGGCCGTCCCGAAGAAGGTGTTTACTCCGAAGAAAATTCTCTCAAGCCGGTCGCCAACGTCATCGCCAACAAGCTGGGCAAACCGGTGCGCCTGATCAAGGATTGGATGAACGGCGGATTCAATGTCGCCGAAGGTGAATTGGTGCTGCTGGAAAATTGCCGCTTCAACAAGGGCGAAAAGAAAAGCACGGAAGAAACCGCGAGGAAGTATGCCGCCCTGTGCGATGTGTTCGTGATGGACGCATTCGGCACGGCACACCGGGCCGAAGCCTCGACACATGGGGT
This sequence comes from Gallionella sp., assembly GCA_035498295.1. Lineage (GTDB taxonomy): Bacteria > Pseudomonadota > Gammaproteobacteria > Burkholderiales > Gallionellaceae > Gallionella. The sequence continues at coordinate 16,683 of DATKAK010000002.1, forward strand.
GGCCAAATATGCGCCGATCGCAGCTGCCGGTATCCTGCTGACCGAAGAACTGGACGCGCTGACCAAGGCACTGCTCGACCCGGCGCGCCCGATGGTGGCGATCGTAGGCGGATCCAAGGTGTCCACCAAGCTGACCGTGCTGGAGAGCCTGTCGGAAAAAGTGGATCAGCTGGTAGTCGGCGGCGGTATCGCCAACACCTTTCTCAAGGCGACCGGCCATCCGGTCGGCAAATCCTTGTGCGAGAACGACCTGGTCCCGACCGCCCAGGCATTGCTGGAAAAAATGTCTGCCCGCGGAGCGAGCATCCCGATCGCTACCGATGTCGTGGTCGGCAAAGACGCTCCGTTTGTGGCGGGCAACGAAAACACCCCGGCGATCCTCAAGTCGGCGGATGATGTGGCCGACGACGAGATGATTTTCGACATTGGCCCGCAGTCGGCACAAGTGATCGCGGACATCATCATGAAGGCCGGCACCGTGGTGTGGAACGGGCCGGTCGGCGTGTTCGAGTTCGACCAATTTGGCGAGGGAACCAAGAAGGTCGCGATGGCGATTGCCGAAACCGGGGCATTCACGCTGGCGGGAGGCGGAGACACGATCGCCGCAATCCAGAAATACAACATCTACGACAAGGTGTCCTACATTTCCACAGCAGGCGGCGCATTCCTGGAATTCCTCGAGGGCAAGAAGCTGCCCGCCGTGGAGATCCTCGAGCAACGCGCCAGCCAACAACAATAATCGGAAATTTCAGAGACACATGCTGCGTAGAACCAAGATAGTCGCAACGCTGGGACCCGCTTCAAGCGACCCAAAAATACTGAAACAGATGATACGGGCGGGAGTCGATCTGGTGCGGATGAATTTCTCCCACGGGTCGGCGCAGGACCACATGAAGCGTGCCGAGACCGTGCGTGAAGTGGCCAAGGCCTGCGGGCGCACGGTGGGCATACTCGCGGATCTGCAGGGGCCCAAGATCCGCATACGCAAGTTCGAAAACGACAAGATTGAGCTGAACGACGGCGATACCTTCGTTCTGGATGCTTCACTGGACGGGCCGGGAAACCAGCAACGCGTCGGCCTTGATTACAAGGAACTGCCAAACGATGTCAAAGCTGGAACGGTTTTGCTGCTGAATGATGGCATGCTGGAGTTCCATGTGACCAAAGTTAGCGGTCCTGAAATCTTCTGCAAGGTGGTACGTGGCGGCGTGCTGTCCAACAACAAGGGGATCAACCGCAAGGGCGGGGGATTGACCGCACCCGCGCTCACGGACAAGGACGAGGAAGACATCAAGACCGCCGCGCTGATCAAGGCGGATTATCTGGCGGTGTCCTTCCCGCGCAGCGGAGACGATATGCGTCTGGCGCGCGAATTGATGCACGCAGCCGGCGGCAAGAGCATGCTGATGGCCAAGATCGAGCGTGCCGAAGCGATCCCGTCGCTGGGCGACATCATCGAAGCGTCGGATGCCATCATGGTGGCGCGCGGCGACCTGAGCGTGGAAGTCGGCGATGCCGCCGTGCCCGGTTTGCAAAAGCGCATGATCAAGATGGCGCGCTCGAAGAACCGCCTGGTGATCACCGCCACACAAATGATGGAGTCGATGATCACCAACCCGATCCCCACCCGCGCGGAAGTTTCGGACGTGGCGAATGCGGTTCTGGACGGGACCGACGCGGTGATGCTGTCGGCTGAAACCGCGGTGGGAGACTACCCGGTGGAAACGATCGAAGCGATGGCGCGTATCTGCGTCAAGGCTGAAGCGGAAGACGAGTCGCACCTCGTCGACCGCCGCACCGTCTCGCTTAAGTTTTCCCGCATCGATCAGTCGATCGCGATGTCGGCGTTGTTCGTCGCCTCCCATCTCAAGGTGAAAGCGATCGTTGCGCTCACCCAATCGGGTTCAACGCCCCTCTGGATGTCGCGCATGAACGCGGGTGTGCCGATCTTTGCGATGACGCCATTGCCGGAAACATTGGGTAAAGTGACGCTGTTCAGCGGTGTGCATCCGATCACCTTCAACAGCGAATCGACAAATCAAGCCCAGGCGTTGCGGGATGCCGAGGACGTCTTGACAGGATTGAAGCTGGTCACAAAAGGAGACTTGATCGTGATCACGATCGGCGAAGCGATCGGGCAATCCGGGCACACCAACACAATGAAGATCGTCAAAGTGGGAGATCACCACAAGCACTAAAGGGTAGAACTAAATATTGATTGGAATTAGACTTCGCGATTCAAGTTTACTGGAAAGCGAAAAACCGACTTTGAATTATTAATCAGGAGAAAGAAATGGCTCTCGTATCTATGCGTCAACTACTCGATCATGCTGCGGAAAACGGCTACGGCCTGCCCGCATTCAACGTGAATAATCTGGAACAGGTCAAGGCCATCATGGAAGCGGCCGACGAGACCAACAGCCCGGTCATCATGCAAGGCTCCGCGGGCGCGCGCAAGTACGCCGGCGAAGCGTTCCTGCGCCATCTGATCGCCGCGGCCGTGGAAGCCTATCCGCATATCCCGGTCGTGATGCACCAGGACCACGGCGCGTCTCCCGCCGTGTGCGTCAACGCGATCCGCAGCGGTTTCTCCAGCGTGATGATGGACGGCTCGCTGAAGGAGGACGCCAAGACCCCGGCCTCGTTCGAATATAACGTGGACGTCACCCGCCGCGTGGTGGACATGGCGCATGCGGTGGGCGTTTCGGTGGAAGGCGAACTGGGCTGTCTCGGTTCTCTGGAAAGCGGCATGGGCGAAAAGGAAGACGGCCACGGCGCGGAAGGCGTGCTGAGCCATGACCAGTTGCTGACCGATCCGGAAGAGGCCGCGCAGTTCGTGCGTGAAACCGGCGTCGACGCGCTGGCCATCGCGATCGGCACTTCGCACGGCGCGTACAAGTTCACCCGGCCTCCGACCGGCGACATCCTTGCGATCGGCCGCGTCAAGGAGATCCATGCACGCATCCCCAACACGCATCTGGTGATGCACGGTTCTTCGTCGGTACCGCAGGATTGGCTGGACGTGATCAACAAATACGGCGGAAACATGGGCCAGACCTACGGCGTGCCGGTCAAGGAGATCGTCGAAGGGATCAAGCACGGCGTGCGCAAGGTCAACATCGATACCGATCTGCGCATGGCATCGACCGGCGCGGTGCGCCGCTATCTGGCGGAAAATCCCAAGGACTTCGACCCGCGCAAGTTCCTGGCCGTGTCGACCAAGGCGATGAAGGATATCTGCAAGGCGCGCTACGAGGCGTTCGGTTGCGCCGGCCAGGCTTCCAAGATCAAGCCGATCTCTCTGGAAGCGATGGCGAACCGCTATGCCAAGGGTGAATTGAAAGCGATCGTCAAATAAAGCATACGAAATACCTGTAAATGAAAAAGCGACCTGCGGGTCGCTTTTTCATCGGTTGTATTATTGTGCTGTCCGAATACAACTTTGACATTGCTGCAAGTTATGCATCAGATTACGCGACCGGCGATTCCCAACCCAGATAAGAAAATCCCCCGGCATGGGTTGCCGGGGGAAGTAACGCATCACGGCAGAAGCCGTCGGCCTTTGCCTATTGCGGGCTCAGCTCGCGCCACAGCTCCCGTTTTCCTGTGAATCCGGATGCCGTACCCTTGATCTGCACATCGGGGTTGATGGTCGGGGTCGGGTCGTTGGAGGTGACCGCCTCGATCACAGGCGTTCCGTTTATGTACAGCACGTTGATCCCGACAATCGTGTCGTTATAGGCCGCCGAGACGACGCCGGAGGTATCGATCGAACTGCCGCTCGTGTAATCGAAGAAGTTCAGATAGCCATAACCTCCGGGCGAACAGACGGTATTCGAAGGAACGATCGTGGGGAGCAGCAGCGTGCCTTGCAGCAGTTTGCCCTCGATGTTCGAACGTTCTCCGGAGTCGGGGAAGTCGACATACCAACCGTTGCCGGTGGTCCAGTCCACCGTGTTGTTGGAGCCATACCGGACGCCATTCCCAGCGGTTATCGTCTGCTGCACCAGCGTCGTGCTGCTCCTCGGGCTTCCTGCCGGATCGGTTAGCGTCACGGTCGCATTGTTATCCTTGATCGCATACAGGGTTTGAACCTGCGTATTGGTCAGGTCGGAGGTCTCCAGATATTTTCCGGTGCCCACGAAAACTACGCGCATGCCCGAAATCTTTCCAAGTACCGGAGTGGTAGTGACGGGTTGCGGATTTCCGGAAGGGTCCATCAGGGTCGCGAACTTGAAGACCGTGCCGGTGTTGATGTCGAAACGCCAGAGGTTCCCGAGCAGATCGCCGCCGTACACAAAGGTCGCGCGGTTGCTGGAGGGCGTATCGTTCCACGCGGAGATCTTGGCCAACCCGCCCGGCGTGGTTGAGCTGCCCGCGCCGGTGCCGATCTTCTCGATGATCGCGCCGGTATAGGCATTCAACACGTACAGATACTCGAGGCCGGACCCGGGGCTGGTATTGTTGTAGCCCGAAGTCAGCAAGACCACCCAGGTGCCGTCGGCTTTGGCGGTGATCACGGGATTCCCGTAACTGTAGCCGAGGTCATCGTCCTTGGTCGATCCATGCCCGGCCGTGGTGGTGAATTCCCACAACAGCGCGGGCGAGTTGGGGTCGGTGACGTCCAGCGCATAGTAGCCGCGACCGCCGGCATTCAGCCCGCCCACCAATATCGTTTTCCAGACGGGCGTGCCGCTGACTCCGTTGCAATATGCGGTGCACACATCGGATATGATCGGGCTGCCGTTGACATAGTTGGTATGCATATTGGCATAGTCGAAGTCCGCGAGCCGCCACATGTTGGGGATCACCATGCTGGGTACATAGGCCCAGCGTTCCGAGCCCGCCGGCACGCTGCCTTCGGCAAGCGCCGTAAAGGCGTGCAGCATACCGTCGTTGGCGCCCATGTAGACGGTGCCGACGCGGCTTGCATTTGCGGTCACAAAGGCGTTGTAGCCCGGATCGGCGTAATTGAATACCGGTTTGCCGATGTAGCTGGGCTGGGATTCGAGCGCGTCGCCCAAGGTGATTTCGCGATACCGGAACAGCCTGTTGTCGGTAGCCCCGACCAGATTGACATCGCGGTTCTCGAATCCGGTCTGGCCGCGCAAGAAACTGAGCAGGCTGGTACTGTTTGCCGCCGTTTGCTGATCGGGGGTCAACAACGGCCACTGGCTGAGCGAGTCAATGTTCCCGGCAAGCGCTGTTGCATTGGCGGCCGCATAGGCCGCGTTGGAGGCCGGGTCGGTACCGGAACCAAAGCTGATCAGCGCGTTACCGCTGCTGTTGGAGGTATAAATGGTCCGCGTGTCACAGTTGACCTTGTTGTAGCAGGTATCGGTGGATACCAGGCTCGGCCCTATCCTGGCCGGCATGGTGCCCTGGCAGCTGGCCGCCATCGGGACGCTACAGTTGCTCGTGGAAGAATCGAACACGCCCGGCGACAAGCAGGTCGCCGCGGTGGAACCCGCGGTGACGCAACTATAGGTGGTGCTTCCGCCGCTCGTGTCTGCTACGACGGTCGCCGGTGCCGGACATACTCCGGCCGAGATGGGTTCGGCGCACCAGGAAGCGGTCTGGCTCACTTCGCCGGTGGTGACGTTGATGGTTCTCGCTTCAAGGTTGCCTTCCCATTTCACCGTGGTGTAGCTGGCGACGTAGGCGTAGTTGTTGCCGGCCACGGGGTTGAGCGAACTGGTCGCGGCCGCAGCCGCGGCGCCCTTGCGCGATGCGATCGCCGCGAGCGCGTTGGACAGGCCGGAGGCGAGCGAAGAAGGATCGGTGGCGCTGAAATAGGTGCCGCCGCCGTCGACCGCCGCATGCCACAAATCGTCGATGTTATTCACCGAGCCGCTCGCGGGGATCGGCCAGTTGCAGGTCGTGCCGTTGGACTGCCACGAACAGATCGGCGGACTTGCGCTGGAATTCGCGGTCAGTCCCTTGAATACCGAATAATAGTCTCCGTCCCCGTCGGTCGAATAGCTGGGCGAATAGATCATGCTGCCGCTCGCGCCCAGTCCCAACGTGAACGTGGTCATATGCTGCGCGGTGTTGCTGTCGGTCGAGGTCTTGAACACGTTGTTGTCGCACACATTGATCCCGGTGGATGCGACCGTGCCCAGGACGCCAT
>DATKAK010000003.1:0-13262 GCA_035498295.1 Gallionella sp.
TATGCACCTTGCAGGTGTCTTTCCATGCATTCTTAGGTTGCCTACATTACGTTAGGCCATAACATTGAGAGAATTTACATACAACCGTGTTGATTTAGCGATTGAACAACTCGAAGTAGCGTTAGATCTGTTTCTGCGAAAACACAGTTATGTTGCAGCGCTGACATTAGCGGGAGCTGCCGAGGAGATTCTAGGGAAGGCCTTATCACTACAAGGAAAACGAACGATTCTGTACCAATGGCACATCAACAATGCTTTCATCGATGATGTGCGTAATGAACAAATGTCGTTATCCACCTATGCCTCGCAAATTAACAATGGTCGGAATTCTGTAAAGCACATGCGCTCGCTTGACGACGCTACAATCACATTAGATCTTCTAGAAGCTGCTATGTGGATGATTTATCGTGCGTGCGCGAACTTCGAGCGGCTTGGGTTCCCACCCACAAAAAGGATTCGCTCCTTTGACAGATGGTTCATGAAGTATGTTGTTTAGGCCTAACCTCTCTTTCAAGAGGAGCAGCGAAAAAAACTATCTAGTCAGCTTAACTCTATGTTAGGATCAAAATCGAAAACAAAAACCCGCCTAGGCGGGTTTTTCTTTGAACTACGAGGCCAGCCGGATTACTTCAGCTTGCCTTCCTTGTACATGACGTGCTTGCGCGCCACCGGATCGTATTTCTTCATTTCGATCTTTTCGGGCATGGTGCGCTTGTTCTTGGTCGCGGTATAGAAATGGCCGGTTCCGGCACTGGATTCGAGTTTGATCTTTTCACGCATGTTCGGGGCTCCTTAGATTTTCTCGCCGCGGGCGCGCATCTCTGCCAGCACCGCGTCGATGCCGTTCTTGTCGATGGTGCGCAGCGCCGCATTGGTCAGGCGCATGCTGACCCAGCGGTTCTCGCTTTCCACCCAGAAGCGGCGGCGCTGCAGGTTGGGCAAAAAGCGCCGCTTGGTTTTGTTGTTCGCATGGGAAATGTTGTTCCCGGTCATCGGGACTTTTCCCGTTACTTGACAGACACGTGCCATGGTTCTACTCCAGCCGATTTCAAAAGAGCGCGGATTCTACCGAAGTAATCCGGATTGTTCAACCTCAAATTATCGGCCAGAGCGCGGGCCGTCTAGCAAAAGCCGGTTTAACCAAACTGAAACATTTGCAGTTTACCCTGCCGGCCTTGCCCGAATTCGGGGTAATTCGCCAGGATAATCAAGATGGAAAGTCCCTACAAAGGCAAGACCGGTTTGAAGCGCGTGTGGAGCGCGTTCTTTTATTCGCTGGCCGGATTACGCGCCGCGATCCGCCACGAGGACGCGTTCCGCCAGGAAGTGCTGCTGGCGATCCTGCTCGTGCCCACCGCGCTGTTCATGCCGGCCAGTGCGACCGGCAAGGCGATGATGATCGCGAGCGTGTTGCTGGTGCTGATCGTCGAACTGCTCAATTCAGCGGTGGAAGCCGCCGTGGACCATACCTCGCTGGACCATCACCAGCTGGCCAAACGCGCCAAGGACATCGGCAGCGCGGCGGTGTTGCTAAGCTTGCTGAACGTCGTCCTGGTCTGGCTGCTGATCCTGTTCAATTAAGACCCTCTCCCACATCCAGTCCGTCATAAAACCCTCACAAATCCTTCATCAAACTTTCTTGTTGGAATGAGAAAGTGCACGCCATGAATATCCAAAACCTAGGAGAATACATGGCAGACCGCAAGTTGCGCATCGCCGTAGTGACCGAAACCTACCCGCCGGAGATCAACGGTGTGGCGATGACCATCAGCCGCATGGTGGAAGGCCTGCGCCAATATCATGAGGTTGAAGTGATACGCCCGCGCCAGAACAAGCAGGACAGCGCGAAACGCGAGCCCACCTTGCAGGAAGTGCTGGTGCGCGGATTTCCGATCCCGCGCTATCCCGGCTTGAAGCTGGGCCTGCCGGCCAAACAAAAATTGCTGAAACTCTGGACTGAAAATCGCCCGGACGTGGTCCACCTGGTCACCGAAGGTCCGCTGGGCTCGTCCGCCCTGTCGGCCGCGCGCAAACTCGGCATCCCGGTCAGCAGCGACTTCCATACCAATTTCCACAGCTACAGCCGGCATTACGGCTTCGGCTGGATGTACCAGGCCGTTGCCGCGCATCTGCGCAATCTGCACAACCGCACCGATACCACGCTGGTGCCCACCCGCGAGTTGCGCGACACGCTTGAAAAAGACGGTTACCGGAACCTGCAGGTCGTCGCGCGCGGAGTGGACACGACCCTGTTCCATCCGGGCAAACGCAGCAGGAATTTGCGCCAGCAATGGGGTCTCGTCGGGGAGAACGATCTGGCCGTCCTCTACGTGGGCCGCATCTCCGCGGAAAAAAATCTGCCGCTGGTGCTGCGCACTTTCGAAGCGATGCAGGGCATCAATCCGAATCTGAAGCTGGTGCTGGTCGGCGACGGTCCGGTGCGCGCAGAGTTGCAGCGTCAGAACCCCGGATACATCTTTGCCGGAATGAGAACCGGCGAAGACCTTGCGGCGCATTACGCATCGGGGGATATCTTCCTGTTTCCGAGCATGACGGAAACCTACGGCAATGTCACGGTGGAGGCGATGGCCAGCGGCCTTGCGGTGGTTGCGTACCGCTATGCGGCAGCGGCCGAACACATTGAGCATGAACACAATGGTTTGCATGCCGAGTACGGCAATGAGGAGGAGTTCATCGTTCAGGCATGCAAGCTGGCGATCGATGTGACCCGGGTGTACAAAATTCGCATGCAGGCACACCGGACCATGTTGAAACTGGATTGGCAAAACATCGTGGATGAGTTCGAGCAAGCCCTGGCACAGCTCGCCGTCAAACCGGAGGTGCATCATGTCGCACAGAATCTACAACCTGCAACGGATCCAAACCTGGGATGAAACATGGTGCTTGCGCTTCAACCGCGCAAGCATCAATCCCTCGCTGCGGAAGATCTTCCGGCTGATCAGCCGGCTGGGCGACGGTATATTCTGGTACGGCCTGATGCTGTGCCTGCTGGCGGAACATCAGGCCGCTGCGTTGTTGCCGGTGTTGCACATGGCTGCAGCAGGGCTGGTTTGCACCGCGCTGTACAAATGGCTGAAACACAAGACGCACCGGCCGCGCCCGTACAACAGGAATCAGGGCATCCACTGCGGCATCGCGCCGCTGGATCAATTCAGTTTTCCTTCCGGCCACACGCTGCATGCAGTCGCATTCAGCATCGTGGCATTGTCCTATTATCCCGCGCTCGCCTGGCTGCTGCTGCCGTTCACCGCGTTGGTGGCGCTTTCCCGCCTGGTGCTCGGGCTGCACTACCCCAGCGACGTGCTGGCAGGAATCGCGATCGGCGCAACCATTTCCGGCCTGTCTCTTGGCGTTTCATTGCCGCCTTATTTTGCAAGCCTCTTCTAACACAGATTCCGCGGAGGCTGCCGCCACGCTAGAGGAAATGACCAAAGCGAAACCCGGCAATAGTCTGTTCATCGAACAGCGCAGACCATGCTTTAGCGAGATTGCTGAAAGGCATTGCGGAACGGAGGCACACGATGGATAAGCAAACGACGAACCTGCTGGTCAGCATGTTCCGGGCCAGCCGCCTCATCCTGCATCTTGTCTATGGATTGATCCAGGCAGCCATCTACCCGCATCTCGGTCAAACCGGACAACTCCGCATCGTTAAATCCTGGAGCAGGCAACTGCTGACCATCCTCAACATCGACATTCGGATCGAGGGGCAACAACTCGCGCGCGGGGAAAGCGGCTGCATGCTGGTGGCCAACCATATTTCATGGCTGGATATCTTCGTGCTGAATGCGATCCATCCATCGCGGTTCATTGCAAAATCCGAGGTGCGCGATTGGCCCATCATCGGCTGGATCAGCCGGCGCAGCGGTACCATTTACCTGGAGCGCGCCATGCGCCAGGATGCCTCATCGGTCAACCGGCGCATCGGCGAGTTGCTCCGGCAAGGCATGTGCATTGGCCTATTCCCCGAAGGTACGACCACGGAAGGCAAACAGGTCGGACATTTTCACTCGGCGCTCATTCAACCGGCAATCGATGCGGGCGTAAAGCTGTGTCCGATCGCGCTGCGTTACACAAACGATGTCGAAGAAACGAGCTCAACCGTCCCTTTCACCGGCGACACCACGATCGTGAGATCGATCTGGCGGATTGTGCGCTGCAGGCGACACAAGGCATTGATGGTATTCACGCCGGCGCTGCATACTCAACACACGAATCGGCGCATCCTGGCGCGCGCTGCACAATCGGCCATCGCGCGGGAATTGCAGACTCTTGAAACGGCACGAAAGGCGGCACCGCACGAGGCTGCGCCGGATATGGCGCAACCCGTGATTTCACCGCAATCGGCCTACGCGTTGCTGGTCGATCCGATGTTGAACCAGCTCTCCAAGTAGAAATTTCACATTTTCTTCACCTTCCCGTAATCGCACTGCAACATCACATGCCTAATCTGCATGCATCTTCAACCAATTGACAGAGGATGAGATGCTCGAACTCAACCGCAAGATCCAACAAAGTGCCCAGCGCCACTTGACAACCACGCTGGCGCGCCACGAATCGGAAGTGCTGGAAGCGCAACGCCTGCGCTACAAGATATTCGCCGAAGAAATGGGTGCCAACCTGCCTAGCGCCAGGGAAGGGATCGATCGGGACATCTTCGATAATTACTGCGAACACCTATTGGTGCGCGAGAGTGTCGAGAACAAAGTCGTCGGAACCTATCGCATCCTCTCCCCCGATCAGGCGGAAAAGATCGGCGGTTACTATGCCCAGACCGAATTCGACCTGACCCGCCTGTTGCATCTAAGCGACCGGATGGTGGAAGTCGGGCGCTCCTGCGTGCACCGGGATTATCGCGATGGCGCAACGATCACCCATCTGTGGAGCGGGCTGGCCCAATACATGCAGCAGCACGGCCATGAATATCTGATCGGCTGCGCCAGCATCAGCATGGCGGATGGCGGTCACGTCGCGGCGAGCATCTATCGCAAATTGCACAGCATCTATGCGGCGCCTGCCGAGTACACCGTTTTCCCTCGCTGCCCGTTGCCGCTGAAAGCGTTGAATCAATATCTCGAAACCCCGATACCTCCCCTGCTCAAGGGTTACCTGCGGCTGGGCGCATATATTTGCGGCGAACCGGCCTGGGATCCGGAATTCAACACCGCTGATCTGCTTATTTTATTGCCGATGTCTCGGATCAGTAACCGGTATGCCAAGCACTTTCTAAAATCGTAATTCGCCTTTATACAACCTACCGTTAAATAGATAACCAAACGGGTCTCTTTTGAGACCCGTTTTTTATTAACACCAGGAATTAAGCGGTTCATGCAATTGCCAACTTGAATTATTTCGATCATTCTTTTTTTTGATTACAAAGTCTTCCGTAATGTGGATAATCGGCCCGAAGTTCAGGATAAACGATGTGCAGGAGAAATAAACCGGGCTGCATCGAGCAATACAAGACTGTTATAACAAGTGTGATCTCAGCCTTAACGCAATTCACCTACCAGAGCATGGCCATGCCCACCCTGCCCGAATTGAACGAACTGGAACGATTACTGGAACTTGGCCGAGGCCATCTGGAGGCACGTGTTGCATGTGAAGTCAGCGCAGGCGATGAACGCTTTCCGGTATACCAATTGAGCTTGGGCAACCCCGATCCCGACCTTCCCGCGATCGGATATTTTGGCGGCGTCCACGGACTGGAGCGTATCGGCACGCAAGTGTTGCTGTACTTCTTGCGCGGCCTGCTCGCCCGGTTGCAGTGGGACAAAAGTCTGCATCATTCATTGCAGAACGTGCGGCTGGTATTCATGCCTTTGATCAACCCCGGCGGCATGCGGCAGTCGACGCGCAGCAATCCACAGGGTGTGGACCTGATGCGCAATGCGCCGGTTGAAGCGGTAGGAAGGGTTCCATTCCTGCTGGGCGGACACAGGATCAGCCCCCGCTTGCCATGGTATCGCGGAAAGGCGGGGGCCGAAATGGAGCGCGAGAATCAGGCGCTGTGCCATACCGTGCACCAAGAATTGCTGTCGCGTCCTTTCAGTATTGCCTTGGATTGCCATTCAGGGTTTGGTTCGCGTGATCGCGTATGGTTTCCGTACGCGCATAGCGCGGATCCGATCGCAAATCTGGCCGATATCCTCACATTGGAAGAATTGTTCCAGCAGATCTACCCAAACAACAGATACCTGTTCGAACCGCAAAGCATACAGTATCGTACCCATGGTGATATATGGGATTACCTGTATCTGCAAGCGCAACGGGACAAGAACAAAACCTTCCTGCCTTTGACGCTGGAAATGGGTTCCTGGCTGTGGGTGAAGAAGAATCCCCGGCAGATTTTTTCCCGCCAGGGCATATTCAATCCTTCAGTTGAGCATCGTTTGCATCGGGTTTTGCGCGGACATGCTGTCTGGCTGGACTTTTTGATGCGCGCAGCTTGCAGCAATGATAATTGGTTGGCCAAAGGTCCCAGCCGCCTGCGCCTGCAGGAGCGTGCCATAGCCCGCTGGTACAGGCCATGACCACCTGGGTGCTGTTGCGCGGCATGATGCGCGATACGCGTCACTGGGGCGACTTTCCGCTACAGTTTCAGAGAGCCCTGAACGCTCAACATGTGGTGTCGCTGGATTTCCTAGGCAATGGAACACTGCATGCGCATAAGAGTGCAACCAGCGTGGCGGAAATGGCGATCTATTGCCATACACTACTCAAACAACAGGGTTACACACCGCCATACAGTTTACTGGCCCTGTCTCTGGGGGGAATGGTAGCCGTGGCTTGGAGTGAAATGTATCCGGCCGAACTTGAAAGAATGGTATTGATCAATACCAGCATGGCGCCCTACAACCCGTTTTATCACAGACTGCGCCCCAATAACTATCCTGCATTGTTCCGGTTCCTGCTCTTTGGCACTGCTGTACAGCGCGAAAGCCTGATCCTGAAACTTACCAGCACACTGAAAAACCGCTCGAAAGACAGGCAGGCCATACTGGACCGGTGGACGGATTACGCTCGGCAATGTCCCGTCTCGCGCGCCAATATCCTGCGTCAACTGCATGCCGCTGCCGGCTATCGAGTCACATCATCAGGCCCATCTGTACCCGTGCTGCTGCTGGCCAGTCAGCAGGACAGATTGGTTGATGTAAAGAGTTCTCTGACCCTGGCGCAACGTTGGCAATGTCCTATCCTATTGCATCCATCCGCTGGACACGATCTGCCGCTGGATGACGGCGACTGGGTAATACAACAGGTCCGCGAATGGGAAGGCTGATGGTTACTATCAGGGTTGATGCCAAGCGCATGAATTCCATGCGCTGCCTCATCACGAGCAGGATCAAAATCTTCAAAAAGGCAAAGCCCGCGCTTAAGCCAAAGACAAAGCAAACAACATTAATGGCGCAGTTCGTCACGCACTTTCTTGCTGGCCAACACATGCAGGAAGTCCTGGATCCGTGCGCTTGATTTGAGGTTGGTCAGAGTTGAAACGTAGACGGTACTGACCTCTTCAACGGGTCGATCAATCTCTTGGGCAAGCGCCGTGATGGATTGAAGATGATCGGTTTCTAGCTTGAAATGTCTTGGCGTGTCCATGAAAGCAATCTACCTTTCTTTGAAGCAAAATATTTTGGCGGCGTCGTGCAATTATAGAGAAAAATTTGCGGAATAATTGGCGATACTGCTGGCTTGATATCAACAAAATGACTTTGATCTTTAATTTCAGTTCGATATCCCGGATTATTAATTTTGATTCTCTTGAACTGTCATATTTGTTTCATCTGCCCCCTATATTCTTTGAAATTATTAGAATAGTAATTCGAAATAGCCGAAGGTAGCCGTTCCAATGGCCAAACATCTATCTGGTTCTCGCCTGTCCGCAGAACCACACCCCTATGCCGGCTTGCTGCATGAGCTGGAAGCACTGCGGAATGAACTCAGAGAATTCGAGAAGTCGTATGCGACGACACTGCAACAGGTCAATCCGCGTCATCTGGCTAGCGCAACCAATCTGGTTCATTACCTCGCGCTCAGGCGGCGCGACATGCGGCCGCTGCAAACAAGACTGGCCGGGGCGGGCCTTTCGTCGTTGGGGCGGATGGAATCGCATGTCCTGGCCAACCTCGATGCCATTATCGATCTGCTGCGTTGCGCGTTGGGCAAACATCCGGAACATCAAATCACACCCCCCTCAGTCGAGACGGGCGTTGCTCTGCTTGAAGGCAATACCACCAGTCTGTTTGGCAATCCTCCATCAAACCGTCATGTCCGTATCATGGTCACGCTGCCTGCCGAAGTGGCAGACGATTATTCCCTGATCAAAGACATGCTCGTCAATGGTATGGATTGTGCCCGCATCAATTGTGCGCATGACACGGCTGAAATATGGGTGCGCATGATCGAGCAGATCAATCTGGCACGCCGTGAAACTGGAAGGCATTGCCGTATCCTGATGGACTTGGGAGGTCCCAAGCTGCGCACCGGAGAGCTTGCCCAGGGACCCGCTGTGATCAAATGGAAACCGCAACGGGATCAGTTTGGCAATGTGGTTACCCCGGCGCGAATATGGCTTCATCCCGATAACGATGCTTCTGCCAGTCCGGCTCCCGCCGATGCCAGCCTGCCGGTAAACGGAGATTGGCTTGAAAAGGTGTCATTGCGCGACTTGATTGAATTTACCGACGCGAGAGGCTCCTCCCGCACCCTGCAACTTGTCGAACAGATCGGGACTGGCTTCTGGGCCGAGTGCAGTCAGACCAGCTATGTCACGCCCGGCATGGAACTAAAGCTGCTGCGGGCGGGTACATCCGGACATCCGCGCCGGGTGGGCCGTGCCGGCATGGTGGGAGCGTTGCCCGTAGTGCCGGAATCGATTCGCCTGCATATCGGTGACCACCTGACCATCACGCGCGATCCGTTGCCTGGCAAGCCAGCCCAATTCGATGGCAACGGACGATTATTGCGCACAGCCAGCATATCCTGCTCGCTGCCCGAAGTATTTCTTGCTGTCCAGCCAGGAGAACGCATCCTGATCGACGATGGCAGGATCGAAGGTGTGATCCGCAGTGTAAGCAAAAGCAAATTAGTGGTCGAAATCACACAGGCCCGTGAAGGCGGTGAAAAACTGCTTGCGGGAAAAGGCATCAACCTGCCGGACAGCCGGCTTGAATTGAACGGACTGACGGCACAGGATCTCCAGGATCTGGAATTCATCGTTGAACATGCAGATATGGTCGGACTTTCATTCGTCAGACATCCCGCTGACATCGAGTCACTGCAAATGCAGTTAAAGAGACTCAAGGCCGAGAATCTTGGCATCGTGCTGAAAATCGAAACGCGCGCCGCATTCGATCATTTTCCGGAACTGTTATTTGCATTGATGCATTCACCCATCATAGGCGTGATGATCGCTCGCGGCGATCTCGCCGTGGAGTGCGGCTATGAAAGACTGGCGGAATTGCAGGAAGAAATCCTCTGGCTGGCGGAGGCAGCCCGATTACCGGTCATATGGGCCACCCAGGTGCTGGAAGGATTATCCAAGAGCGGCAAACCCAGCCGCGCCGAAATCACCGATGCGGCAATGGGTGTTCGTGCCGAATGCGTCATGCTGAACAAGGGCGCACATATCATCGAGGCTATCAAGTCATTGGACGATATCCTGCATCGCATGCAATCTCACCAGCAGAAGAAAAGTTCTTTGTTGCGGCGCCTGCATTGGTGAAATTAGTCCGTTCGGACCATTCCTCAAATCATCTTGCTGTCATTCTCCTGTCATCGAGCCGTTCGAAAATACGGTCGAGCTTACATGATCGTTTTCACAATCCCCAAGCTCGATTATCTGTATAGAAATACCCGACACTGCAACCTAAGACAGGAGAACATCACCATGAAAAGAACCAAAGCAGCGCCCCTCGCGGCAATAAGTCTGCTGGGCATCGCACTGGCAAGCCCGGCTTTTGCCCACGAAGGAAAAGTACCCCAGGGCGTCCGTCACCTAGATCATGTCTTCGTGATCATGATGGAGAACCACGGTTACAGCCAGATCATGAACAATCCCAATGCACCGTTCATCAACGAACTGGCGCACTCGGCCAACCTCGCGACGAATTACTATGGCATCGGCCACCCCAGCCTGACCAATTACCTCGAAGTTGTCGGCGGTTCCAACTTCGGAGTGCAAAGCGACCATGACTCGGACTGGCACAATGCGTCCTGTGCCAACAACCTCGCGACGGGGGTCGCCAATACCGATAATCCGCCGACGGGCAAAGTTTGCCCGATCTCGGGTACCGGAACCGATGCTGCAACCCCCGCCGTCGACTCCACCAATGAATCCGGACCGCCGGGCTTGAACAACATCGACGGCATCCAGTCCATTGCAGCGGCAACCGACATTTCCGGCAAAACGATCGCCGATCAGTTGTTCGAGGCGCGCAGCAGTTGGAAAAGCTACCAGGAAGATTTGCCGAACGAAGGCGCGGATCGGGTGAATTACAGCGACGGCGTCTATACCAACAACACGGATTTCAGCACCATCCTGCCCGCGCTGAATCCCCCGCTGACTTCGGCGGGAATCGTCAGCTTGTACGCCGCCAAGCATAACCCCTTCGCGTATTTCCAGAGCGTGCAGGAAGGACGCGACCCAGGGCTGAGCCTGGCACGCTCGGTCGGCTTCGACGGCCCCAAGGGCTTGTATGCCGACTTGAGCACCGGCAAAGTACCGGCGTTCGCGTTCATCGCGCCGAACCAGTGCAACGACCAGCACGGCCGCGGCAATGCCGGACCGTTCTGCAACTATGACCCGCTCTCGGACGGTTCCCAAGCCGGCTTGAACCCAGCCTTGATCCAGCGCGGTGATGTGGAAGTCCGCAAACTGGTCACAGCAATCAAGAAATCGCCGGCCTGGAAAGACGGCAACAATGCGATCGTCGTGCTTTGGGACGAGAACGACTATAGCGTTGCGCCGAATACCAATCAGGTGGTATTGCTCGTCGACACCAACTACGGAGTGGATGGCAAGCAAAGTGCCACGAGATACAACCACTTCTCGCTGCTCAAGTCGCTCGAATCGGCATTCGATCTGCCGTGCCTGAACCATGCCTGTGATGATGATGTGCAGGTGATGTCCGATCTTTTCGGCGGCCGCGGACACGATAGAAGGTGATTGAAACCGCGAATATATGAATGACTGTCGGGTTGCCTGCTAGGGTCGGACAGGCAACCTAAAATAGTTCAGGACATCCGGTCAACTCAACGGTATCAAAACAGAAGGGGCTGCATATGCAGCCCCTAGCTTTTGGAAATCAGAATGGGTATCAATCTACGTGAAGAATGATATTTGCAAGGATCTCTGTCTCAACTTGCCTCCGCATTGGGGATGGAGCGGGCTTCGGCCTTGACGGGAGCTTTAGCCTTTGGAGAAGATTTTGCTTTGGCGGGTAATTTGGATTTGGCAGGTTCCTTGGCTTTTTTTGCGGTCTTGGTTTTAGAATTAGTCTTAGCCTTCGCTTTAATCTTTTCTTTTTTCTTGGCTTCCTTTTTCGCTTCTTTAGCCGCTTCCTTTTCCTTCAGGATACGCATCATTTTGCGCCATTCCTGAAGTTGTTCATCTTCCAATTGCAACTGCCTGGCCAACGCTTCGGGCTGGGTAACTTTGCGCTTCTCCAGCCGGCGGTCAAGTTTCGCGCCCATTCTAGATAATAGGCGTTCGGTCTCTTCCTTGGTCAAACGTTTGACTTTGGCTATATATTCCGGCTTGATGGTTTTTGTCATTATTTATTCCCTCTACTGTGATGTTGCGAATCTTGTCATTATGATTTGTTAGAAATAGAAATGAATGCCCACATTGTTCTTAAACTCTTAGGATCGCTAGTCGATATTTAGACTAGCTTTTCCATAATTAAGTCGCAATTGAAAAATATCGCGGAAGAATCCGTAATCCAGACAAAACAGGAACGCTAATTTATCAGAAGAGTAAAAGAATAACAATGCGGGAAAAATATCCATTTTGAATGAATGCCTATAGAAAAACCCGTTACAAGCATCCTGCTGCAAGTCCAACAACACCGAGAGACAATATAGAACACAACCGAGACGCACGGCATGTCCTTCGGTTCCGGGATGCCGGCGAAACCGAGCAGCAACACCTCCAGAGAATGCGCAAATTTCAGATCTCAAATTTAGTGACCGGCTCTTCTGTAACAAAATTGTCATACTTAATGGATATTATCTTTTTTTCAGCTTATCCAGGTAAGAAATCCGGATGGTTAATAGCGAACACACTTCGAAGCAATATGACACAGAACTCGAATCTGTGCGCGAACGTGTACTGATGATGGGCAAGCTTGTAGGAGCGCAAGTTAGGTTGGCCATTGATGCCCTGAGCAGAGGCGATGTAGAACTGACCGATCGCGTTATTACCGAGGATCACCATGTCAACGCGCTGGAAGTGGGCATAGATGAAAGTTGTACGCAGATCATCGCACGGCGCCAGCCGACAGCAGTGGATTTGCGTATGGTGATGATGATTATCAAAACCATTACCGATCTGGAACGCATAGGCGATGAGGCAAAAAAGATCGCCATCGCGGCCAAGAACCTGTCGCGGAGCAGGAACCTCACCCTGCCGCGATTCGACAAGATTAAGCATGTGACCAACCTGACGCTGGAAATGCTTGATCAATCGCTGGACGCGTTTGCCAAACTGGATATTTCCGATGTAGCGAATGTGGTGCGCCAAGATGAACAAGTGGACGAGGAATTCCGCAGCGCAATGCGTTATCTGGTCACGTTCATGATGGAAGACCCGCGGACAATTTCCAATGCGCTGGAAATCCTGTTCGTTGCCAAGTCTATTGAGCGCATAGGCGATCATGCCAAAAATATGTCCGAATACGTGGTGTATATGGTCAAGGGTCGGGATGTACGCCATATCACGGTAGAGGAGATCGAGCGTGAAGTGCGGCAGTAATCTCTTCAAGATTAGACGCATCGCACACTTGACTGCAGAAAAACCGGAATAAATATTTACTGTAATAATCCTGTAATAAAACTGCCATAACATGGCTTCCGCAGCAAAGCGTTGCTTGTAAACGGCAATGGCAGCAGGCAACAAACCTCAACCTATGGAGATATTCATGAACAACAAATTGAAACAGCTCGTCATTGGCATCGCCGCTGTCGCCGCGCTTGCTTTTGCGGGCGCAAGCCAGGCATCCGACATCACGGGTGCAGGT
>DATKAK010000004.1:0-5592 GCA_035498295.1 Gallionella sp.
AAGCAAGCCGGGGTGCAAGGCGTCGCACAACGAGTTGGGACGTTCATCGTGATGGATGCCCCGCCTCAGCATGAAGACTGCCGGCCTTTCCTGCATATCGCCAAACTGTTCGAAGACGCCGGCGCGCATGTACCCCATGTCTATGCGCAGAATATAGAGCAAGGATTCCTGTTACTGTCCGACCTTGGCGACACCACCTACCTGCAAGCGCTGGCAGACGGGGAATCCAGTGCCGCCCGCAATCTGTACGGGCAGGCCACCGACGCGCTGATCACGATCCAGCTTGCCTCGCGCGAAAATGAACTGCCGCCCTATGACGAGGCCCTGTTGTTGCGTGAAATGCGGCTGTTCCCTGACTGGTACATTGCCAGACATCTCAACATTCCGCTCAGCGACGCGCAGAAAGCCAAACTGGAAGACGTGTTCGCGCGCATCATCGCCAACAACCTCGCCCAACCGCGCGTCTATGTGCACAGGGATTACCATTCGCGCAATCTGATGAAACTCGACGAAGACAACCCGGGAATCCTGGACTTCCAGGATGCTGTGTACGGCCCGATCACCTACGACCTTGTCTCGCTGTTCAAGGATGCCTATATCCGCTGGGAGGAAGCACAGGTACTCGACTGGCTGGTGCGCTACTGGGAAAAGGCGCGCAAGGCCGGGTTGCCGGTGCATCAGGATTTTGGCGAGTTCTACAGGGACTACGAATGGATGGGCGTGCAGCGCCACCTCAAGGTGCTGGGCATTTTTGCTCGACTGTACCATCGCGACGGCAAGGAAGGTTACCTGAAGGATTTGCCGCTGGTGATGTCGTATCTGCGCACGGCTTGCGCCCGCTACGTCGATCTCAAGCCGCTGCTGGTCCTGCTGGAAGAGCTGCAACCGCATGAAATGCAAGCCGGGTACACTTTCTGACCGGTCCCGTGGGAGAATGATATGGATTATGTATTGGCAAGATTGACCGGGGTTGATTGCGCAACGGTAAAAGCACTCTTGAAAGAGCATGCACCGGTCCATGCCGGGCAAGGCATGTTCCTGCAGCATTTCTGGCAAAACACCGACGTGGCAGGCGAAGTCCAATTTCTGTTCCGGGTCGATAATCTGGAGCGCGCCAAAGCGTTCATCGTCAGGAACCATGCCGACGCGCGCAAACAAAACCCGGAAGCCAATCTTCCGCAGATGACTTACCTGAGCGAAACGTGATGGCGGGCCTGCGCGCGATGATCCTCGCAGCGGGTCGCGGAGTGCGCATGCGTCCGCTCACCGACCGCACGCCCAAACCGCTGCTTGAAGTCGGCGGCACGCCTCTGATCGTCTGGCATATCGAAAAATTGGTGCGCGCCGGTATAGGCGAGATCGTCATCAATCACGCACATCTCGGCAAACAGATCGAAGAAACATTGGGCGACGGTAGCCGGTTCGGCGCGCATATACGCTATTCCCCCGAAGCACATGCGCTGGAAACCGCCGGCGGCATCGCATATGCATTGCCGCTGCTCGGAGAGGAACCCTTCGCCGCGATCAACGGCGACATCTATTGCGACTACGATTTCTCGGGCCTGCTGAAACATGCCGCTGCACTTCAAACCGGCCCGGATATTGCGCGCCTCGTTCTGGTGAATAATCCGCCCCAGCATCCGGATGGTGATTTTCATCTGGCTAATACGCGCGTTCTCCCAAGCGGCGACCAGAAGTTGACCTTCAGCGGCATCGGCATCTATCGGCCCGCTTTGTTTGCCGGCATCCCGCGCGGCAGCATCGCTCCGCTGGCACCGTTGCTGCGCGAGCAGATCGCCTTGGGCAGGGTCGGCGGCGAACATTACCGGGGCGTCTGGGTCGATGTCGGCACCCCGCAACGGCTGGACGAACTCGACACGTGGGTGCGCTCGCTGCACAA
Organism: Gallionella sp.; assembly: GCA_035498295.1. Taxonomy (GTDB): domain Bacteria; phylum Pseudomonadota; class Gammaproteobacteria; order Burkholderiales; family Gallionellaceae; genus Gallionella. Next base: position 1,901 of record DATKAK010000004.1, read on the forward strand.
TAGGCCCAGGATAATCTGAGAAGGGGCAGCAAGTGAACAAGCCGTATGCAGCGCAAATCGCCCGGGGCGCGACACAGCAAGGCGTCGCGGTCGCTTGTTACGCCAAACGCCGCGCCCGTTTGCTGGAGGCCATGAATCGCGGCATCGCGATCATCCCCACTGCGCGTGAAGTGGCGCGCAATGCCGACACGCATTACAGCTATCGCCATGACAGCAACTTCTATTACCTCACCGGTTTCACCGAGCCGGAAGCGGTGCTGGTATTGGTCGCCGGCGAAGAAGACAAATCAATTTTGTTCTGCCGCGAAAAGAATCCGGAACGTGAGATCTGGGATGGACACCGCTACGGCCCGGATGCCGCGCGGGAACAGTTCGGCTTTGATGAAGCCTATTCGATCGAATTGCTGGACGAAAAACTGGCCGAGCTGATGGGCAACCAGCCCGCACTGTTTTATCCCATGGGCGGCGATGCCGCGTGGGACCGGCGCATCCTCTGGATACGCGGCACGGTCCAGGAAAAGATCCGTAGCGGTATCCGCGCTCCGGATGATATCCGCGATGTGCGCGCGCCGCTTAACGAGATGCGTTTGTTCAAGGACAGACACGAGCTGGATATCATGCGTCGTGCCGCCGCGATATCCACGGCTGCGCACAAGCGCGCGATGCGCTTCACCCGCCCCGGTCAATTCGAGTATCAGGTCGAGGCGGAACTGCTGCACGAATTTTGCAGCCATGGCGCGCGCCATCCAGCTTACACTTCCATCGTCGCGGGCGGCGCGAATGCCTGCGTGCTGCATTATGTGGGAAACAATGCCGAGCTGCACGACGGCGATCTGCTGCTGATCGATGCTGGCTGCGAGCTCGAAGGCTACGCTTCGGATATCACGCGCAGCTTTCCAGTCAACGGCATCTTCAGCGATGCGCAAAAGGACGTCTATGAGATCGTGCTGGCGGCGCAGGCCACCGCGATCGCCGCCGCAAAACCGAAACAGACATGGAATTCACTGCACGATGCCGCGCTGCGCGTTTTGGCGCAGGGATTCATCGACCTCAAGCTGTGCCACGGTAGCGTGGATGAAGTTCTGGAAACGGAGTGTTACAAGAAGTTCTACATGCACCGCACCGGCCATTGGCTGGGCATGGATGTGCACGATGTAGGCGACTACAAGATCGGCGACGGCTGGCGCCCGCTGCAGCCTGGCATGGTATTGACCGTCGAGCCCGGCTGCTACATACGCCCCGCCGATGATGTGCCGCTCGCGCTGTGGAACATCGGCGTCCGCATCGAGGACGATGTGCTGATCACCGCAGAAGGCAATGAAGTGCTGACAGCGGCGGCACCAAAATCGGTGGCAGATATAGAAGAGCTGATGAGAGTCAAAATCTAGCCACAGAGAGCACAGAGAGGATCGGAGTCGTGCTTTGGGTTTTTCCGCGATCTGCGTGCGCTCTGATGTGACTGCCAGCCATTCGACCAGGCTGCCAAAGAACGCCAGCCGAGCCGATGGTTATGTGGCAGAGGGTTTTTGGAGATAAAGTGGACGGCACAAATTACGACATCGCCATCATTGGCGGCGGCCCGGTCGGCGCCGCGCTGGCACTGGCATTGCGCGGAAGCAAATTAAGGGTCTGCGTGCTGGAAGCGCGCCCGCCGAATACCGGCAGCCAGGATGCGCGCGCATTGGCCTTGTCGTATGGCAGCCGCTTGTTGCTGGCGCGCCTCGGAGTGTGGGATACGTTGCACGATGTATCGCCGATCCGCACCATTCATATTTCGCAGAAGCAAAGTTTCGGCCGCGCGGTGCTGCATGCGGAAGAACTGAATGTGCCGGAACTCGGCTATGTGTTGCCCTACACGTTCCTGCAAGACGCATTGGCCGATGCGCTGCGACACACCCTCTCCCCCAACCACTCTCCCGCAAGCGGGAGAGGGAAGCGCGACGGCGCGGGAGAGGGAAGCGGAAAATTACAATACATCACTGGCGCATCAGTCACCCATCTGCAAGGCGAAACAGAACACGCCGTGATCGGCTATCGGCACGATGGGGTCGAACACACCTTGCATGCCCGTCTCGCGGTGGTCGCCGACGGCGGCAAACTGCTGGCGCAGCAATATCCACCCGATTTGCACGACTACGGCCAGAGCGCGCTGATTACCCACATTACCTGTTCCGCGCCGCAAGCGAACACCGCATTTGAGCGCTTCACGCCGCAGGGGCCGCTGGCGCTGTTGCCGTTCAAGGATGGTTACGAACTGGTCTGGACCGCATCGCATCAGGCCGCGCAAGACATGCTGGCATGGGATGATGCGAAATTCTTATGTGAACTGCATCAACACTTCGGCGACCGCGTCGGGGAATTTTTATCTGCCGGCAAACGCTCATGCTTCCCGCTCGGCCTGAGACGCGCACCCAAGCAGTCGCCGATGCCGCACACCATACTGCTCGGCAACGCCGCGCAAACCATGCACCCGGTTGCCGGACAGGGATTCAACATTGGTTTGCGAGACGCGTGGGAACTTGCGCACAAGATACTCGACGCCAAACCGGAAGAGTTGGGCAGCGAAGCGATGCTCGCCGCCTACCGCGCGGGTCGCCGCACCGACCGGGAGATGGGGATACGTTTCACCGACGGCCTGGTGCGGCTGTTCTCCAACGACCTGCCGCTGGTCAGCGCCGGACGCGCCGCCGCACTCACCGCATTGGACTGTTTGCCGTTCGTGAAAAACTTTGTCGCGAAACGGATGATGTTTGGGGCGAATGGTTAGATTAAATGGCGATCGGCTATATGCCAAGAGATGCCTTAAACTGCCACTGCTTTTGATATTAGTGGCAATCTTAAAACTGAATAGGTGCATGAAGATCTACTGATGAGGAAATTTATGTGGTTGGCATTACTGCTTCTGTTGATAGCAGCTTGTGGGAGTACCTCAAAGATTCCTTACGGTCGGCCCGGTTCAAGTGTCCGACTTATTGATGGCGACCTATATTTTTTCTTTTATCGGCCTGATGTTGATCCAATAACTTCGGCGGGTAGAGAATTGAGTTTGAATCGCCGGACTGCAATAGAACGATATTTTCAGGACCATCCAGAAATTGCTCCACCTAACTGTACGAATGGAATTGAATTGCTCGGTGGTGGGGATACTGTCAATGGTTATTCATCGGCAAAATTCCGATGCAAATAAACATTAATCAACAATTTCTTGGGTGTAAGCTTTATGTAGTCGCGGTTGATCAGTAGCAGTCGTTAATCTTGACGCTCTCGTTGAGCATCGCCCATTTCCCCTGTGCGCCGCCGAGTAGCGCAGGCTGGTCAGGGGATTTCGGCGAGGACTGTTTGAGCACGTGGACGCGCAGCGGATCGTGCGAGTTCCGCAGCCGCCTGACCAGTCGAGCAACGCAGGGTACGCCGAAGGTGCGGCAAACCGGGGTCGCCTTCTTTTTGGTTACTTTTTCTTTGGCGAAGCAAGAAAAAGTAACTAGCTGCCGGGCTACCCCCGGCGGTTTTGTCTTCGCGGGCATGGCCCGCTCCTACAACAGTTCGACCACCACCGGCGCATGATCCGACGGCCGCTCCAGCTTCCTCGGCGCTTTGTCGATCACACAACCCTTGCATTGCTGCACCAGCGCATCGCTGATCAGAATATGATCGATGCGCAAACCGTGGTTGCGGCGGAACGCCATCATGCG
>DATKAK010000005.1:0-22524 GCA_035498295.1 Gallionella sp.
ATCGGCGGCGCTTTCCGTGTGCCCGACATCATGGCTCGCGCCGGTTGCCGCCTGATCGAAGTGGGCACGACCAACCGCACCCACCTGCACGATTTCGAGGCGGCCATCACGTCCAAGACCGCCCTGCTGCTCAAGGTGCACGCCAGCAACTATGCGATCATCGGTTTCACCGCGGCCGCTGCAGAAGCGGAGCTAGCGCAGCTTGCGCACCGGCATGATCTGCCATTCATGATGGACCTGGGCAGCGGCACTTTGGTGGACCTCGCACGCTGGGGCCTTCCGGTCGAGCCGACGCCGCAGCAAGCGCAGGCGGCCGGCATCGATCTGGTCACGTTCAGCGGCGACAAACTGCTCGGCGGTCCGCAGGCGGGCATCATCGTCGGGCGGCGCGAGTTGATCAAGAAGATCAAGAAGAATCCGCTGAAGCGCGCGCTGCGCCTGGACAAGATGACGATCGCGGCGCTCGAAGCCATCCTGCGGCTGTATCGCGATCCCGACCGCTTGGCTGAGCGATTGCCCACATTGCGTCTGTTGACGCGATCGGCGGATGACATCAAGGCGGTTGCCGCGCGCGTGTTGCAACCACTGCAAAACAAACTTGCCGACTACTACAGCGCAACGGTGTGCGACTGCGCCAGCCAGATCGGCAGCGGTTCGCTGCCGGTGGAACGCTTGGACAGCCATGGCATCGCGATCCGTCCGGTCAAAAAGGGACGCGGCGAAGGAACGGCGCTGGAGAAACTCGCCGCCGCGCTGCGCGCATTGCCGGTGCCGGTGATCGGCCGCATCGAGGATGGCGCCCTGGTTCTGGACCTGCGCTGTCTCGACGACGAGGCCGGCTTCATCTCTCAACTTGCGGAATTGAACGTCGCGCCGTGATCGTCGGCACCGCAGGGCACATCGACCACGGCAAGACTTCGCTGGTAAAGGCGCTGACCGGCGTGGATGCCGACCGTCTCAAGGAAGAGAAGGAACGCGGCATCACGCTCGACCTGGGCTATGCGTATACGCCTTTGCCCAATGGCGAGGTGCTGGGATTCATCGATGTGCCGGGGCATGAGAAGCTGGTGCACAACATGCTGGCGGGTGCGACCGGCATCGATTTCGTGTTGCTGGTGGTGGCCGCCGACGACGGCACTATGCCGCAGACCCGCGAGCATCTCGCGATCCTAGACCTGCTGGGGCTGAATCGCGGTGCGATCGCGCTGACCAAGACAGACCGCGTCGCGCCGGAGCGCGTTGCGGCCGTGACGGCCGAGATCGAAACGCTGCTGCGCGGAACCGCACTCGAAGGCAGCCCGGTCTTTCCGCTTTCGGCCGTGAGCGGCGCGGGCGTGGATGCGCTGCGGCATCACCTGGAGCAAGCCGCGTCTGCATTGCCGGTTCGCCGCGAAGCAGGCAGGCCCGATGCCGAAAATTTTCGTTTGGCGGTGGATCGTTGTTTCACGCTGGCCGGTACCGGCACGGTGGTGACCGGAACGGTGTTCTCCGGCGCGGTACGCGTGGGCGACCAAATGCTGTTGTCGCCTGCCGGAATTGCAATCAGGGTGCGCAGCATCCACGCGCAGAATCGGCAGTCCGAGATCGGCTTGGCCGGCCAGCGCTGCGCGCTTAATTTGGCGGGAACGGATTTCGACAAGCAGGATGTGCGGCGCGGCGACTGGATCCTCGCCGAACCCGCGCATGGACCGACGCAACGCCTCGATGTTCGGCTGCACTTGCTGGCCGGCGCAGACAAACCGTTGCGCCACTGGTCGCCGGTGCATTTCCATCTGGGCGCGGCGGATGTGATGGCGCGCGTCGCGCTGCTGGAACAGGACAAGCTCGAACCGGGGGCCAGCGGCCTCGCGCAGATCGTGCTCGACCGCACCATCGGCGCATTGCGCGGCGACCGCTTCATCCTGCGCGACCAGTCCGCCAGCCGCACCGTCGGCGGCGGGCACGTGCTCGATCCGTTCCCTCCGGAACGCAAGCGCCGCACGCCCGAACGCTTGGCCGTGCTGGCCGCACTTGAGCGCCCCACCGTTCAGGCAGCGCTGCAAGGCATGCTCGAGGCCACGCCAACCGGCATAGCCCTGCATCGTTTTGCATTGTCGTGCAACCTCAGCCCGGCTGAATTCGAAAGATTGAGCCGCGATGTGCCCATGGTCGTGGTCGACGGCACGGCCTTTCCGGCCCAGACTTGGGAAACGTTGCGGCAGGCCGTACTGGATAGCCTGGCCGCGATGCACGCGCAATCGCCCGACCTGCTCGGGCCGGACGCAAACCGCTTGCGCAAGATCGCCGCGCCGCGACTGACGCACGCCGCCTTTGCCAGCCTGCTCGCCGCATTGCGCAACCAAGGGCGCATCGCGCAAAGCGGACCCTGGCTGCATTTGCCGGAGCATCGCATCACCCTTGCCGCCGCGGATCAGGCCGTCTGGCACAAGGTGGCGCCGCTGTTGCTGGATCAGCCATTCCAGCCGCCCCGGGTGCGCGATCTGGCCAACACATTGAAAGTGAGCGAGACGCGCATGCGTTTGCTGTTGCAGCAACTGGCAACGATGGGAGAAGTGTACCGTGTGGCGCACGATCACTATTTCATGCCACAGGCGGTACAGCAGTTCGAAACGATCCTGCGCGAGATCGCAGCCGGTCAACCGGATGGCAAGATCACCGCGGCGCTGTTCCGCGACCGGATCGGCACCGGACGCAAACTGGCGATCCAGATACTGGAGTTTTTCGACGCCTGCGCCCTCACCCGGCGCGCAGGCGACGCGCATTACCTGCGTTGAGGGGTTTGGGGTAGTATTTGTATGCAGCAGCTCGAAAGTTTGACTCAGCAGTTTGGAAGAGAGTCGTTCCCCGGTGGGGCGGCCAGACTTCAAATCTGGCAAGGGCCGTCAGTCGGTTCTTGGTGGGTTCGACTCCCACTCTTTTCCGCCAATGATTACAGACGGCCACGCAGGTACAAGAATCAAGGCACAAGGTGCAAGCGACAATATGCCGCCACACAGCAAAACGCAGCACGCGGATAGCAGCATGAGCCCCAAGGCCTGGTATCAGGCCGCCAGCGCTGCGCCGGATTTCGTCCATGATGCCGCGCAGGCGGCGGCGATCGCCGAACTGGATGTGCTGTGGCATCAACTGGTGGATTTCAAATCCAAACGCAACCAGTTCCTCGGGCGCAGCCTGCTCAGCCCGGAGGTGCCCAAGGGGCTGTATCTGTGGGGCGGGGTCGGGCGCGGCAAGACCTTCCTGATGGATGCGTTCTATGCCTGCCTGCCGTATCGCCGCAAGCGCCGCATCCACTTTCACAATTTCATGGCCGAGGTGCATCGCGAGATGAAGGCACTGGCCGGCGCGGACGATCCGCTGATCGCGCTGGCCGACAACATCGAAAGATCCACCCGCGTGCTGTGCCTGGACGAATTCCACGTCGATGATATCGCCGATGCGATGATACTGGGACGGCTGATGACGGCGCTGTTCGAGCGCGGCGTGGTGCTGATGACCACTTCGAACATTCCGCCCGATGAGCTATACGCGCACGGTTTGCAGCGGCGGAACTTCCTGCCGGTGATCGAGTTGATCAAACGCGAGATGAAGGTGATGCACATCGAAAGCGGCAACGACTACCGTTTGCGCGCGATGACGCGCGAACCACTGTTCCTGGCGGCGCACGATGCCGAGGGCGCTGCCGCCAACGAAGAACGCATGGCGGTGCTGTTCGACAAGATCGCCGGGCAAACGCGGCGCGACGAGGCGCATGCCGAGGTGCTGGGCCGCAAGATCCCGGTGAAATGGATCGCGCACAATGTGGTGTGGTTCGATTTCAAGGAATTGTGCGGCGGCGCGCACTCGCAGCCCGATTACCTGGAGATCGCCCACCGCTTCCCCACGGTGTTCGTGTCACACGTCCCTCAATTAACGGTTGATTTCGCCGACGAGGCGCGGCGCTTTGTCTGGCTGATCGATGTGTTTTACGACAATCATGTGCGGCTGGTGGCGAGCTCGGCGGTGCCGCTGGAGGATGTGTTCTCCGATGACATGGCGTCCGGCGAATTTTCCCGTACGGCCAGCCGTTTGACCGAGATGCAGACGCTGCATTATCTGAAGCAGTTGCATCGGTCACAACATGTAACGTTTAACGGTCCTGCCTAGGGAATCAATTCAATTACCGCCGACGGCCCCTGCTGCGGTGGCGGATGACCAGATACGCGCCGATCATGCCGCCGAGATGCGCAAAGTGCGCCACACCCGCCTGCGTCCCGGTGACGCCGAGGAACAGTTCGATGGCGGCATAGAGAAACACGAACGCGCGCGCCGGCAATGCGACCGGCGGGAGCAGCAGCATGATGACGCGGTTCGGGAAGAACATCGCATACGCGAGCAATATCCCGAACACGCCGCCGGAAGCGCCCACGGTGGGATACATGCCGCCCGTCATCGTGGTGACCAGCACCTGCAATATCCCGGCCGACACGACGCTGGCGAAATACAGCTGATAGAACACCTTGCGTCCCAGCAGGACTTCCAGTTCACGGCCGAACATCCACAGTCCATACATGTTGAACGCGATGTGCATGACGCTGCCATGCAGGAACGCATAGGTCACCAGTTGCCAGGGCATGAACGGTCCGTTCATCGGCCAAAGCGCGAGGCTGGAGACCAGTTCGTTACCGGCAACGGATTGCAGCATGAAACAGACGACGTTGGCGATCAGAATATTTTGCACGGCGGGGGTCATCGTGGATTGCCTTTTTTCATAACTATGTAATCTTTGCGACGTACCATATGGGCCTTGTATTGCAGGCCGGCTAACTCAAATTGGTTTCCGGGTAGACCCGCAGGATGCCGTTAGTTTAACGCTTTCGCAGGCTGGCGGTAATAAGGCTGTCGCACGCGAGCGGAAATACTTGTCATCGGACCTCGCTATAACCGCGTTAATCCCAGGCAACATCTCTTGAACAATTTCCCGTGTTTCTTTCAACCACCGAAAAGGAGTAATGATTATGAATCACATGACTGCGCAATCCGGCGCTCCGATGAAATGGCTCGCCGTGCTTGCCGGGGTGTTCTGTCTGGCCATCGCTACGGGTGCCTCGGCCGCTCAAGCTTCCAAACCCTGCGCCGATGACGCAGCCAAGCTTTGCCCTGGCGTGCAACCGGGCGGCGGGGCAATAGCGAAATGCCTGAAGGAGCATGCAAGCGAATTATCGCCTGCCTGCAAGCAAAACATCGCGAAGGCAAAAAAGAAGGCCAAGGAATTGAAGGAAGCTTGCAGGGATGACGCAAAAGCACTTTGCAAAGGTATGAAACCGGGCGGCGGCAAAATCCTTCAATGTCTCAAACAGCATGAGGATGAATTGTCCCCTTCCTGCAAGGCGGAAATGGACAAGCCGAGGGGCAAAAACAAGATGTGATCTGATCAAGATCGCATGGGGGAGCGGGTTCGACGCGGACGACGCCCGCTCCTGCAGAGAGTCTCACAACGGCGAGATCAGCACGCTGTCGCGCAGCTTTTTCAGTTCGTCGCGCAGCGCGGCAGCCTGCTCGAACTCCAGGTTCTTCGCGGCATTGAGCATTTCCTTTTCCAGCCGCTTGATCTCTTTCGCGACCTCCTTCTCGCTCATCGCCAGGTATTTCGCCTGTTCCTGCGCGGCTTTGAACTGCTCGCGCGCGGTCTCCGGTTCGTACATGCCCTCGATGATGTCCTTGATGCGCTTCTGCACGCCGATCGGCGTGATGTCGTGCGCGAAGTTGTACGCGACCTGCTTGGTGCGGCGGCGCTCGGTCTCGTCGATCGCGCGCTTCATCGAGTCGGTGATCCGGTCCGCGTAGAGGATCGCCCTGCCGTTGATGTGGCGCGCGGCGCGGCCTATGGTCTGGATCAGCGAGCGCTCGGAGCGCAAAAAGCCTTCCTTGTCGGCATCGAGTATCGCGACCAGCGACACTTCGGGGATGTCCAGCCCTTCGCGCAGCAGATTGATGCCGACCAGCACGTCGAACTGGCCCAGCCGCAGGTCGCGGATGATCTCGACGCGCTCCACCGTCTCGACGTCGGAATGCAGGTAGCGCACCTTGATGCCGTGCTCGGAAAAATATTCGGTAAGCTGCTCGGCCATGCGTTTGGTCAGCGTGGTGACCAGCACGCGCTCGCCGGCCTTCACGCGCAGGTTGACCTCGGACATCAGGTCGTCGACCTGGTGGGTCGCGGGACGCACCTCGATCTGCGGATCGACCAGCCCGGTGGGGCGCACCACCTGCTCGACCACCTGCCCGGTGTGTTCGGCTTCGTACACTGCGGGCGTCGCGGAAATGAACACGGTCTGGCGCATCACCTTTTCGAATTCGTCGAAGCGCAGCGGCCGGTTGTCCAGCGCCGATGGCAGGCGGAAGCCGTAGTCCACGAGATTTTCCTTTCTGGCGCGGTCGCCCTTGTACATGCCGCCGATCTGCGGGATGGTGACGTGGCTCTCGTCGATGAACATCAGCGCGTTCGGCGGCAGGTAATCGATCAGCGTCGGCGGCGGCTCGCCCGGCTTGCGCCCGGACAGGTGGCGTGAGTAGTTCTCGATGCCCTTGCAGAAGCCGATCTCGTTGAGCATCTCGAGGTCGTGGCGGGTGCGCTGCTCTATGCGCTGCGCCTCGACCAGCTTGTTCTCGCGCTGGAAGAACGCGATGCGCTCGGCCAGCTCGACCTTGATGGTCTCGATCGCATCCAGCACGGTGCTGCGCGGCGTGACGTAATGGCTGGACGGATAGACCGTATAGCGCGGCACCTTGTGCAGGATATGGCCTGTGAGCGGATCAAACAGCGACAGGGTTTCCACCTCGTCGTCGAACAGCGTCACGCGCAACGCGTTCTCGCTGCTCTCCGCCGGGAAGATGTCGATCACCTCACCGCGCACGCGGAACGTACCGCGCGCAAAATCGAGTTCGTTGCGCTGGTACTGCATCTCGATCAGGCGCTTGATCACGTCGCGCTGGTGCATCTTCTCGTTGTGGCGCAGGTGCAGAATCATGCCGTGGTAATCCACCGGGTCGCCGATGCCGTAGATGCACGAGACCGTCGCGACGATCACCGCGTCCTCGCGCTCGAGCAGCGCCTTGGTCGCGGACAAACGCATCTGCTCGATCTGCTCGTTGATGCTGGAATCCTTTTCGATATACACGTCGCGCGACGGCACGTAGGCCTCGGGCTGGTAGTAGTCGTAATAGGAGACGAAATACTCCACCGCGTTCTCCGGCAGGAAATCGCGGAACTCGGAATACAGCTGCGCCGCCAGTGTCTTGTTCGGCGCCATCACGATCGCCGGGCGGCCGAGCTGCGCGATCACGTTGGCCATCGTGAAGGTCTTTCCCGAGCCGGTCACGCCGAGCAGCGTCTGGAACGACAGCCCGTCGCGTATGCCCTCGACCAACTGCGCGATCGCCTCGGGCTGGTCGCCCGCCGGCTCGAACGGCTGGTGCAGGATGTAGGGACTGTTCGGGAAGGTAAGGATGTTCATGGTCAGCCGGATATTTTACCGGTAAACGCAGGACATTGTTCGCCATGCCGACAAGGAGGGTTTTCTGCGCGCATACGTACGGATGTTCAAGGCAGATTTTGCAAAAGACCAGGAAAAAGCCGACTGGCCGTCGGCTTTTTTCAAGTGTGCAGCCGGAATATCAGGAAAGAACCGCCAGGTTCGCTATGGCTGCGGCAGTCACAGGATTCAAGCGTGGACAAGAATCAGTCATTTTCCAGCATGTAGCCCAGGCCGCGCAGGGTACGAATATGGATGCCCCCCGGTTTGAGATGTTTGCGCAGGCGATACACGTATACCTCGATGGCATTGTCGCTCACCAGTTCTCCCAGGCCGGAAAGCTGCTCGCACAATTGTTCCTTGCTGACGACGCGGCCGGCGCGAAGCACCAGTATTTCCAGCACCTTCAGCTCGCGCGCCGACAAATCCAGATTTTTTCCATTCAAGGTTGCAAGATGGCCCACCGTATCCAGGCAAAGCGAACCAACCTGCAACTGCGCTGATCTGGCAGAGTGACCCCGCCGGATCAGCGACCGTACCCGCGCTTCCAGTTCATGAATATCGAACGGTTTGGTCAGGTAGTCATCCGCACCCATGTCCAGTCCCTTTACCCGATCCTGCACCTCATCGCGGGCGGTGAGAATCAGCACTGGCACATTATTCTTGCGGTGGCGCAGGCGGCGAAGAATCTCGGCCCCATCCAGATCCGGCAGACCCATATCCAGTATGACCACGTCGAATTCGTGCGCGGCCAGCAAATGGTCGGCCCGCTTGCCATTGTTCTCGTGCGTAACCGTGTACCCGGGCTTGCGAAACGCATGGAACAGGACATCCGCCAGCAGGGGATCGTCTTCAACGATAAGAACGCGCATCTTGTCTATTCATTCAGGTTGGCGTAAGGAAGCGGGCCTACTATTTATTTTGTGACAGTTTTGCATAAAACCGCTCAAGCGCAAACCGGCTTGAACCGGACGACGCTCACCGCTGCCGGATCACCTTGACGGAGGGCCAGATTATGGCACTTCGTATCCGCACAGTGGACGGGAAGAGCATCGCATGATGCAGGGCTGACACCGTATATCCGTATCTCATCCACAAATATCATAAAGGAGATTCAATATGAAAAAGGGAAAAGTCGCTATTTTTGCCACGGCAAACACGGTGCTGTTGTCGCTTCTGTCATTTTCCGCGTTAGCCGATACTACAACTCCTGCCAGCCTGGAGGAAAGGGTTCAATTGAATGCCGGCAAGCAGCTTGGCGCGGAAGGCTACAAGTACGCGCAAATCGTCACTCTTGCCGCGGACCGGGAGCATGAGCTGACCACAAAACGCTACGCGGCGGCCAATGCTTACAAGAAATGGCACGAATTGAAATCTGCCGTGGTGAAGCACTACCCGACCACGCAGGACTACCTCGCGGTCGAACAGGCATCCAATGAATATGCGCGTGCGAACAAGGCATTCATCGAAATGCAAAAAAGCATCCTCGCGCAACACGGCGCGCCGATCCAAAATGTCGCGACGAATCTCATCGCGCTGGAGTAACGGGAAATACCTTCGGGAAACCGTCGCTAACGCAATGTTTCGCAGTTTCATACCGGACGGAACAGGCTGAAGCTCAGGATCATCCTGTTCCGCCTATAACATATCGATGGGAGGTCGCTAGCATGGAACACACTTCAGATACCAAACTGCTCAATGCCATACAACAAGAAAAACTGAAGGCTTTGCGCGCAGAACTGGAAAAGATCGACACGAATATGAAGAGCGATAAGAAGCATTTCGTTGAGGATGGCGCGTTGATCAGCAATATCGGATGGATCAGCATCTCGTCGCTGACCATCGCCACCTTGGCGATGGGCGGCTTCGGCGGAGTCCTCTAGCAAACCGCGACCACGTTGCCGCCGTAGCGCGGCAACCAAATCAACAGCGTCCACACCGGGGGCGGGCAACCGCCCCTGTTTTTTTGCGCCGGTATCCAGCTGCAGGGAATGACCTGCCGAACGGCTCAATGATTCCCGACCTGCAGCCAGAACGTCACCGGACCGTCGTTGACGAGGCTCACTTTCATGTCGGCGCCGAATTCTCCGGTCTCCACCGTTGCATGTTTTTCGCGGGCGATCTTCACCAAGTAATCGAACAATTCCGCGCCGCGCTGCGGTGTAGCGGCAGAAGAGAAGCTGGGGCGAGCGCCCTTGTGCGTGTCCGCGGCGAGCGTGAATTGCGGCACCAGCAGCAGGTCGCCGCCGATGTCGCCGAGCGAAAGGTTCATCCTGCCCTGTTGATCTGGAAAGACGCGGTAGCCCAGCAGGCGTTCGAGCAGGCGCTGCGCGCACGCTTCGTCGTCCTGCTTCTCGACGCCGACCAGCACCAGCAGGCCGCGGCCGATCTGTCCGGCGACGCGGCCTTCCACGGTCACGCTGGCCTCGATGACGCGCTGTAACAATCCGATCATTTCTTTCTGCCTGATATGTTGTTCGGTAACGGATTCTACCTTCTGCTATTCTGAAGGGCATATGAAAAAAACTGTCATCTTCACCGACCTGGATGGGACGCTGCTGGATGCGGCCAGCTATTCCCATGCCGCGGCCCTGCCCGCTCTGGGCAAGGTCGCAGCGAGCGGAACCCCGCTGGTCCTGTGTTCGAGCAAGACCCGCGCGGAACTGGAGGTGTACTGCAGGCGGCTGGCCAACGTTCATCCCTTCATCGCCGAGAACGGCGGCGGGATCTTCATACCGCGCGGATATTTTTCATTCCCGTTTGCGGCGGAAAAGTCGGACGGATACCAGCTGATCCGGCTGGGCACACCCTACGCGGAGATCAGGGAACATTTCGTGCGCCTGCGCGAACAACTGCATGCAATGGTGCGCGGGTTTGCGGACATGACGATCGCCGAAATCGCGGCCCTGACCGGCCTGCCCGAAAGCGAGGCGGTATTGGCCAGGCAGCGCGATTTCGACGAGGCTTTCGTGTTCGATGGCAAGACCGATGAATACTTTTTGCGCGCGATCGAGGCGGCCGGATTGAATTGGACCCAGGGCCGCATCTTCCACATCATGGGCAGGCACGACAAGGGCCGCGCGGTCGGCATGCTGATCGCGCTCTACCGGCAGCAATACGGCGAAGTCGCAAGCATCGCGCTGGGCGACAGCCTGAACGATCTGGCCATGCTGGAAGCCGCGGATACACCGGTATTGGTCCGGCACGACGATGGCAGTTTCGATACGCGCGTCGCCATCCCCAAACTGATGAAGACCGAACTTCCCGGCCCCGCAGGCTGGAATGAAGCCGTGCTGAAATTGATCGGGCGAAACGCCGGGGAGCGGATGCGCGAGATCGCAGAGCGGCAACACCTTGTAGATATCTTCAATGCCGCGCTCGCAGCGTCCGATCCGTACAACGCCGTGCTCAAGGCGGTGAGCGTCGAGCAGAACCGGTTGCATGTTGCGGATGCGGAATACGACCTTGCGGCATTCGAGCGCATCATCGTGGTCGGCGCGGGCAAAGCCACGGCGCGCATGGCCATGGCGGTCGAGTCGCTGCTCGGCGACCGGATCGCCGCCGGATTGATCGTCGTCAAGGACGGACATACGGCACCGCTGGATATCATCGATCAGGTGGAAGCCTCGCATCCGGTGCCGAACGAGGCCGGGATCATGGGCACGCAGCGCATACTCAGCATGGCGCGCGCCGCCGACGAAAGGACGCTGGTGATCGGCCTGATCTCGGGAGGCGCCTCCGCGCTGCTGATCGCCCCGGTCGAAGGCATCGCACTGCAGGACAAGCAGGAAACGACCCGGCTGCTGCTGAACGCGGGCGCGAATATTTTCGAACTAAACGCGGTGCGCAAGCATCTGTCGCGGGTAAAAGGCGGCGGGCTGGCGCAGGCGGCCTTCCCGGCGCAGCTGGTGACGCTGATCGTATCCGATGTGATCGGCGACCCGCTCGACGTGATCGCTTCCGGGCCCACGGCACCCGACAACTCGACTTTCGCCGAAGCCTGGGCGGTGATTGGGAGATTCGGTTTGCAGAACAAGTTGCCGCCGCGCGTGCAAGACTATCTGCAGCGCGGCATCGCTGGCCAGGCGCCGGAGACGGTGAAGGCGAACGATGTGTGCCTGGCCGGGACGCGCAACGTGATCGTTGCGAGCATACGCCAGGCCTTGATCGCTGCAGAACAAAGAGCCGCACAGCTCGGGTTCACCCCGAAGACGATTTCCGATACACTGCAAGGCGATGCGAGCGATGCCGCTCGCTATCTCGCGCAGACCGCTCTTGACGAAATGGCATCGATGCAGGCGGACGAACGGCGTTGCCTGCTGTGCGGAGGCGAGACCACCGTCACGGTGCGCGGCACCGGCAAAGGCGGCAGGAACCAGGAATTCGCGCTGGTCTTTGCGCTGGCGATCGATGGCCTCGAAGGTGCGGCGATGCTGTCGGCGGGCACCGACGGCACCGACGGCCCGACCGATGCCGCGGGCGCGATGGTCGACGGCGACACCATCTCCCAAGCGAGGGAGTTGGGGATCGATCCGCTGCCGTTTCTGGCCGACAACGATTCCTACTCGTTCTTCCAGCAGTTCGACAGCGTGTCCGGCGCGCACAGCCACTTCAAGACCGGACCAACCGGAACCAATGTGATGGATATACAGATCGTGTTATTGAGCAAATAGGAGCAACCGTCTAGGCAAGCCACCTAGTATACGCAGGAGGATAAACGGCAATGAAGACCGCCGCCTTTCGAGCCGAGATTCGCGAACAACTCGAGCGTATCGGGGATACCGACATCATCGTCGGCATCCCCAGCTTCAACAACGCGCCGACCATCGGCCACGTGGTGCGCGCGATCCAGGCCGGTCGCGTCAACCGCATCCCGTGGGACTGGGGCCTCGAGGTCGGCTCGCTTGCCGAAGTGCATCGCAACTATTCGCCGCGCCGCGTTTGCCAGGTGGACATCGCCGCGACCTATGAGCACAAGCACCAGGCGCTTTCCCCGGACGATGCCGGGAAAGGCCTGATGAAGATGGCGGTCGACATCTGCAAATCGATCTTCCGCACGCTCGCCTCGGAAGGGGCCGTGTTCTCGGACGGCCTGTTCAATTCGCTGCTGGTCACGTATTTGCGGCAGGCGGAAGACACGCTGTTGAAATACGAGGCGGATGCGATGATCAACGGGCTGGATTTCGACCGGCACGAGGAAGCCAAAGCAGTGGAGACCTTCACCAATGCGATCGCGCTGGCCGCGAAGGCGTTCACGGACAACCCGATGGGCACGCCGCTGATCCCGAACTGGAACCGGGTCACCTCGGCCATCCCGGACATCTTCGACATGCTCAAGATGGCGGTTGAAGAAGACAGCAAATAGATCCCGCGCCTTGCAGCCAAGATTTTCGAGGCGGCCGGACCGGCTGCGTCGCGGTTCCTCGCATCCTCCATTCTTCCGCCTGCACGGGTATAATTCGCGCCACTATATAAACCCTGAGGAAATATCTTGGAACTCTCGAAGCGCGTACAGGCCATCAAACCCTCGCCCACGCTCGCGGTCACCGCGCGCGCGGCAAAACTGAAAGCTGAAGGAAAAGACATCATCGGCCTGGGCGCAGGCGAACCGGATTTCGACACGCCGCAGCATATCAAGGACGCGGCGATCGCGGCGATCAACAAGGGCTTCACCAAGTACACCGCGGTGGGAGGCACGCCGTCGCTGAAAGCCGCGGTGATCGCAAAATTCAAGCGCGACAACGGGCTGGATTACACCGCGAAACAGATCCTGGTCTCGTGCGGCGGCAAGCAGAGCTTTTTCAACCTCGCGCTCGCGGTGATCAATCCCGGCGACGAGGTGATCATCCCCGCGCCCTACTGGGTCTCCTATCCGGATATCGTGCTGATCGCGGAAGGCAAGCCGGTGATCGTGCAGGCGGGCATAGAGCAGGGATTCAAGATGACGCCCGTGCAACTGGAAGCGGCGATCACGCCGCGGACCCGGATGCTGGTGATCAACAGCCCGAGCAACCCGTCCGGCGCGGTGTACTCGCTGGAAGACCTGAAAGCTTTGGGCGCGGTGCTGCGCAAGCATCCGCATGTCCTGATCGCCACCGACGACATGTACGAACACATCGCGCTGAGCGACGCGAAATTCGCCAACATCCTGAACGCCTGCCCGGACCTGTATCCGCGCACGATGGTGCTGAACGGCGTTTCCAAAGCCTACGCGATGACCGGCTGGCGCATCGGCTACGCCGGCGGGCCGGAGCATATCATCACCGCGATGGAGAACGTGCAATCGCAAAGCACGTCGAACCCGACTTCGATCTCGCAGGTGGCCGCGGAGGCCGCGCTGAACGGCGACCAGGGCTGCATCGCGCCGATGCTGAAGGCGTTCCGCGAACGTCATCAGTTCGTGGTAGATGCGTTGAACAAGATCCCCGGCGTGGAGTGCATCATGGCCGGCGGCGCGTTCTACGCGTTCCCGGATGCCGGCGGCGCCATCGCCAATTTGCACAAGAAAGGCGTAATCAGGGAAGCCAACGACCTCACTCTGTCGGAATATCTTCTGGCTGAAGCCGGTGTGGCCGTGGTGCCCGGCTCGGCCTTCGGAAGCGAAGGCTACATCCGTCTATCCTTCGCCACCTCGATGGAAAACCTCAGGAAAGCACTGGAGCGGATGGCGAAAGCGCTTGCTTGAGGTTTCGGTGGAGGCTGACGTTCACGTCATGCCGAAGCCACAACCCCCAAGCGCTGGAGCGGATGCACAAGGCACTGGCCTGACCTTGCACGCATGATATTCCAACGCGAATTGGAATCAGGGAGCAACCAGCGTCGGGCTGTCGATCGCGCCGCCCATTTGCAGGACAACGGGCGCAGCAGCATCCTGTATCGATAATTTGACATTCATCTTCCCGGACAATTGTTGCTTGTTCACCTCGAATGCGGCGGTTGTGTCCATCACGCCGGCGTCCACTTTCACCTGGCTGAAGCGATAGATGTTGTCGGCAAACGAAATATTTCCGGAGAGTGTGTCGTAATGCGTCCTGCCGCCCGGAAGGTGTTCCTTGCTGTGCCTGCGCGCGGTCTCCACGATGTCCATGCCGCTGATCACGCCGTCACTGGATTTGAAGCTGCCGTCCAGCGATGCGGAATCGGCAAGGCCGGCCAGATTTGCAGAGGACATCTTGAAGTGCGCATCCCCGTCGATTTTGCAATCCAGCAATTTGTCGATGTCTTTCAAGGCGAGCGCTTTTGCATTCAGCGATCCCTGGACGATCCACCCGGAACGCCAATTGAGGGTCGCATTTCCCTGTAAGGCCCCGTTCAGGATCCTGGCATCGAAATGCTTGATGAGCAGTGAGTCGCTGCTTAACTCGCCTTTTGCAACCAGTTCATCGAAAGACCAGTTCGGAAGCAGCGGCAGCGCGCTATTGCGTACCGTGATCGTGGTCTGGAATCGGTTGCCCGGGGATGCAATCAATTCCAGCATGTATTTGCCGCCCTCCGAGCGCAGATCGGCCCTGGTGAATTTTCCGGCGGGATCGAAATCCAGGCTGCCATCCACGCCGGTCAACTGGAAAGCGTCCGCATCGATCACAGCCTGGTTGAACACCATGCGGCTGACCGGATATTGTTCCTGGCTGGCCAGTTGCTGCAACCAGCCGGCAACATTCGTCACCCAGGGGCCCCTGATCTTTACGCCGTGGAACTCGACGCTGCTGACCGGTTTTTCATCGATGAACAGTCCCGCCAGATCAAAATTGATCTGCGCATCCGCTGCCTGAAATTGTTTCGCATCGCCGATATAGATCTCGCCCAGATCGAGGCGCGGCAACGGCAATATGCGCCCGGACAAATTTCCGAGATGGACCGGCTGATGCAATCTGGCCGAGAGTAGCTGCTGGACTTTGGGCATATAGTCCCGCATGGGCAACACAAAGGGGAGGATGTATAGCGCGATGGCCAGCAGGGCCAGCAGCGCAACACCGAGTTTGAGTACAAACCCCACCAGCTTGCCCCATGCGAACGGCTTGCGCCTTGCCCGCGTGGCGCGAACCGGTCTTTCGATTTGCCTTTCCGCAGGCGTATACTCGAACTGATAAACGGCCTTTTCCGGTTTGGCCTTTGCGGCTGTCTCAAGCGAACGCTGCTCGGCTTCGGCCCAAACCTTGGCTTGGGCCTCGCCAATTTCCCTGGCTCGCGCATCGGCTTCTTCCTTTGATTTTTCTTCCGCCTCGGCTATTTCCCTGGCCAGCGTTTCCGCCGCGATGCGCTCCTGTTCTTCACGCTGTTTTTTCTCCTGCTCTCGCCTGCTCCTCGCCGCCTCATTTGCGGCACCGGGTCTCTGTGCCGGCCTGGACGTCCCGGTAGGCTGCGGTTCGCCAACCTGGAATGAATCGAACGCAAAATCCGCTGCTCCGGACGCCGGGGCTTCCTCGAACGCCTTTTTTTCCGCCCGCGCGGCGGCCTCTCTCGCTTCGGCTGCCCGTGCGGCGGCTTCGCGCGCAGCGGCTTCCCGTTCCTGCCGCGCCAGCTGCTCGGCCTTTGCCGCTTCTTCTTCGGCTTTGATCCGCGCGATCTCTCCGGCCTCGGCTTCCAGTCGCGCTCGAACTTCAGCCTCCAGTCGGGCTTTTGCTTCGGCCTCGATGCGCGCTTTTACTTCCGCCTCGATGCGCGCTTTGGCCTCGGCCTCCAAACGAGCTTTGGCTTCCTGTTCGGCCTTCTGCTTGGCCTTTTCCATTTCGAGCAGAATTTGCGCGGTTTCCTGTTCCGCTTTTATGCGCGCAGCTTCGGCCCGTTCCCGTTCCTGTTGTGCAGCCTCGAGACGCTGTTTGGCTTCTTGCTCGATCTTCAATTTGGTCGCTTCCAGCTCTTCACGTTCCTTTCTGGCTTGCTCTTCAGCCAGCGAACGCAAGGATTCGTTGTCTGCTCGTCCCTTGATTGCAGCCTCGCTATGGGCATCCGGATCGGGAATCAATCTGGCGGGCTCGATTTCCTCGCGACCCTTTCCGGCTTGCACTTTTGCCTGCAAACGTTTGGCCTCGGCGTCTTGCTGCTGCGCCTTGATGGCTTCTTCAAGAAGCCGGCTCGCATCCTTTCCGGAAGCCAACGCGTCAGCCCGGGCCTGTTCGCGCAGTCTTCTGGCTTCCTGCTCCGCTCTTAAACGGGCGGATTCGGCCTCTTCCCTGGCGCGACGCGCTGCCTCTTCGCGTTTCCTGGCCGCTTCCTGTTCCGCTTTGCGAAGTTTGTGTTCGGCTTCCTTTTGCGCGTTGATTTTCTCGGTTTCGGATTGCTGGCTGGATTTTTCCTTGGCCTGTTCCATCAGGCTTTTCGCGTTTTCCGGCACGATCGCGGGCTTTTCAGGAGGCGTAACCGGAAACCCGGTCAAGAAGTCTAACTCACCGGCTTCGTCGTCGACGGGCTCCTGTTTGTTAGGCTTGGCCGGTTTGGAGGGCACAGACATCTTGCCGGGAACGGACATCTTTGGGGGTACGGCGATTTTTGGGGTTTTCCCCACCTTGTCCTTATCCTGGATGTAGCCGGCTTTTTCCAGTTCTTCGAACGTTTCGCCAAGGCTGGCGCGTATGCTGGGTGCGGCGCGCTTGCTGATCTCGCTGAATGTCGACGTTCCGTCCACCATCAGCAAGGCGCGTTTAAGGGAGTCCGGAAGATGCGAAGTCCTGCCGTGCATCTCGCCTTCACCCTTGCTGGTTTTGACAAAAATCGTTTTATTGTCCATAACCTATTCTAGCTGATAGTGTGTTGCAAATACGATAGCAAATCACTTCTTTATCGCAAACCGGGGTGGATGGCATTTATTCACCGCCCTGATCTTCTCGTCAATTTCGCCTCTGATCCCGATTTTACGAATCCATGCCCGCCAAGTCCATCCAACCGGGGTCAGCACTGTTTTCTTGCGGTGGCCGGGAACCTCCCGGAATTTTCGGAACCGATTTGACGCCGTCAAATCCGGTATATGGATGCGCCCAAAGAGGGTCCCACGCCGCGCAAATTGGGCGATTGAGGTTGACCGGTCAAGCCAAAATCACTATCATGCGCACCTTCGACACGTTACCGACGGAAGTCGGCCGTTTGCGGGAGAAGGTGCGATGCGTCCACTCCCGCACCCGTCGGCTAAGCCGCACGGTGTCGTGGCCGCATCTCTTCATTCCCTGATAGCTCAGTCGGTAGAGCGACGGACTGTTAATCCGCAGGTCCCTGGTTCGAGTCCAGGTCGGGGAGCCAGATCTACACAAGCCGTATTGGTTCTGCGGGTTAACTTTTTCCCGTTGCTCCCGGGTGCAAATCACAGTTACGCCTACAATTTGGCATGTCGGAATATCCTGATCGACATCAGGCGTTTCAAGCTGGTGCCCGTTCGGACATTGTAGGAAAATAAGATGCAATTCTTGATCATTCCGGCCGGCATGGCATCGAGACAATGTAAGCAAATATTTTCCCGACCAGGCGATTTCAGAGTGCGAAGTTAACCAAGATGGAAATCAAAACGAATTTGGTCTGGCGTTTGTTGCTGGTTGTGGCGGAAGTCGCGATCATCACCTATCTGGATTACTGGTTCGCCAATACGTTTTATTCTCTGGACGTAATGTATTGTCTGCCGGTCATTCAAGCCGCCCGTTTGGGCTCCATTCGAGCGATGCGGCGTACCGACACCCAGACGTCCACTTTGGTGGGTGTGATTTGCGCAGTTGCCTGGAGTGGCGCCGAAGCTGCCATCATCTGGCCGGCTTATCCCGTGGGCGCTTTTGCGATGAACGTTTTTACCCGCAGCGTCACCTTTACGGTTCTTGGGCGCGTCGTAACCAAGCTCTGGAAGGAAAGGGAATATTCCCGCAAGGATACCTTGACCAATCTGGCCAACCGCCTGGAATTCACCGAAAGATTCGAAACCGAACAATTGCGCAGCGAACGTTCCGGTACCCCTTATTCCCTGCTGTTTATCGACATCGACCAGTTCAAGGCGCTGAATGACAGCCACGGGCATCATGTTGGAGACGAGGCCCTTAAAGCCGTGTCCGAGATACTGACGGACAATTCCAGAAATGTGGATACTGCCGCGCGTCTGGGCGGAGATGAGTTCGTGATCTTGTTCCCGGAAACCGATGCTTACATCTGCGGCATTCTGGTGGACAGAATCAAGGCGGTCGCCGAGAAGAAATTCAAATCGGAAAATTGGGCAATATCGCTCTCGATTGGCCATGTCACTTCCATAGGCAGGGACAAGACGGTCGATCAGGCATTGCATGAGGCCGATGAGAATATGTATCTGATGAAAAAATCGGACAAGCAGTAACTACGGAAGGGCCGCGGGATAATCCTTCGCTCTATCTGCCATCTCCGTAGCCCGGATGCGATCGCCAAGCACCGCGCACCTTTCAGCGCCCACGGTTTTCCGCAAACAAAAACGGCATCCGATCCTGCGATCGGATGCCGCGAGACGGGATACTGCGGAATGCTAGGGCATCACGGTGTCGATCACCACTTTCAACCCCTTGGCGCCGGGCTTGATGGTACCGGTCAGTCCTTGCAGGTCGCCGGATTGCGCCATGGGTGTTCCGGATTTCGACACGCGGGCCACAACCACGACCTGGTCGAAACCGGACAGTTTCAATTGCGGCCGCATCGCCATGCTGTCGTCCAGCGTGAATTTCAACGGCAGATCCTTGACCTGTTTGCGCAACACGGCCAGCGGCATCTTCGGGCCTTGGGCAGCGCGCGCGAGGACGAATACGGTATCGGTCGGAGCAACTTTGCCGGCCAATGCAGGACTCAGCGAAACCTTGCCGGTGATCGCCGAAGCAGAATTTGCGATCGTTTTTTCAGTTGCCTGGCCCGCCGTCAGCTGCGCAAGTTTGGCTTTGCCCCCCGGTTCCGCGGCAAGCAGCATGCTTGCCTGCTTGAGACCGCCACGGTATACCTCGATATCGGGAGAACCCGGCTCCAGCTGGTCGATCAGCGTTTGCCAGCGGGTGATTGCGGTGGCGTAGTCCTTGCGCTCCATGGCCGCGGAGCCCGACAGCGCAAGCGCTGTGACGTTGTTTGGATCGAGTTCCAACGCCTTGGCGATCATTTTGGTAACTTCATCGTTCTGCAGGGTTTGTCCATGCGCCATTGCATAGACATCGGCATAATTTGCCCAGAGCTGTGGCTCGTTCGGCACCATCTTGACCAGGTGATCATATGCCGCGGCTGCATCCGAATAACGCTTCAATTCGGTGTAGGTGCGCGCCAGCATCCACCAGTCGTTCGGATCCTTGGATAGACGCTTCACTTTCTTTTCCAGGCTCTGCAGCGCTTCGTCGGAATGGACGACGCCGGATGCGTCCGCAACGATCGCTTCCTGCGGATACAGCGCATCGGTATTCCCCACGACCAGATAGATCAGCACGGTGAATATCGGCAGCGCGACCGCCAATGCGATCGCCAGCGTCCGGGCAGGATTGCGCGGCGGTCTTGCCGTGGGCTGTTCGGTGATCTTGACTTCTTCGATCAGGCGGGTTTGCAACTCCTTGTTGCCCTGCTCGTAGGCTTCCCGGGTCAGCAAACCGTCGCGCAGGTCTTCTTCAAGTTCTGTCGCCTGGTCGCGGAGTATCTCCAGATTTGCCTCATCTCTCAGCACTTCGCCGTCGGATGGGGCTTTGCGCCATAACGGCAATGCGACAATGAGCACTGCGACCAGCAACAAGGCCGCGCAGAGTATCCAGAATAAAATCATGTTTGGGCGTCTTTCGGAATGTTAAGCAACGCTGCGGCGCGTTGCGCCTGTTCCGCAGACAGTTGAGCTTCGGGAATTGCAGATTTGCGTTTGCGCAGCTGGACCACCAGCCCGATCAGGCCGATCAGCAGCAACGCAAACGGGCCGTACCAGAGCAGTATCGTGTAACTCTTCATCGGCGGGTCGAACAGCACGAAATCGCCGTATTTCGAAACCAGGAAATCGACGATTTCCTTGTCGCTCATGCCCTGCTTCATTTTTTCGCGCACTTCCTGGCGCAGATCCTTGGCCAGATCAGAGCGAGAACTGGCCAGCGACTCGTTCTGGCATACCAGGCAGCGCAGATTCTCCGCCAATTTGACCATGCGCTGTTCCAGCACCGGGTCTTCGGCCAGGTCTTTGGCCTCGCCGGCGTAAGATAAGGTCGGCAACAAGGGGATCAGTATTATCAATAGATATTTCATTTCGCTTGCAACTCCGCTATCAAGGGTAGAATTTTGCCCTGCAGGTTTTCGTGGGTGATCGCGCCGATCTGCTTGTAGCGGATCACCCCCTGCTTGTCGATCACATAGGTTTCCGGAACACCGTACACGCCGTAATCGATTCCGACACGGCCGTCCGCATCCGTGGCGACCAAGGTGTATGGGTTGCCGCCATTGCGCAGCCACGCTTCTCCATCCGGGTTCTTGTCCTTGTAATCCAGACCATAGACCGGGACGATGTTCTTGCGTGCCAGCGCCATCAGCACCGGATGCTCCTCCCGGCAGGATACACACCAGGATGCCCAGACGTTGAGCAGCCATACCTGTCCCTTCATGTCCTGGGACGAGAATGTCTTGGAAGGATCGTGCAACTGAGGCAAAGTGAAGGCCGGTGCCGGCTTGTTGATCAGCGGCGACGGCACTTCATGCGGATTCAGACTGAGGCCGACATACAGAAAGACCGCCAATATCACGAACACCACAAATGGCCAGAAACGCATCATGATGCTTTGCCCCCGGTCGCCATTGCGCTGCCGGCGGGCAAGCTATCCACGCTTGCCTGTCTCGCTTTTCTGCTGTGAACACGATAGCGCCGATCGCTGATGGCCATCACTCCGCCCGAGGCCATCAACAGGCATCCCAGCCAGATCCAGACCACAAACGGCTTGTAATAGACGCGCACCGCCCATGCGCCGTCCGAATCCGCAAGCGGCTCACCCATGGAAACGTAGAGATCGCGGAACAGGGTCTTGTCGATGGCCGCTTCAGTCATCGGCATTCCGGACGCATTGTAGATGCGCTTTTGCGGATGCAGCACATTGACCGGCTTGCCGTCTTTGGTGACCGTGAATTGCGCTTCCTTCGCCTGATAGTTGGGGCCGCTTATATCGCGTACACCGTCGAAACGGAACTCGTAGCCTCCCGCATTCACCGTATCGCCCTGATTCATGCGCACGTCGCGCTCGGTTGCATAGCCCTTGACCACGGTCACGCCGATGATGAACACCGCGACGCCGAGATGCGCAAATTGCATGCCGTAATAGCTCAAACTCTGACTGCGCACGCGCTGCAGGAAGGATCCCTGCCCGCCCCAGCGTTGTATCAGGCTGACCACCAGCGATGCGATCACCCAGAACGAGAGCAACAGACCGAAAGCGATCATCGGTGTCCAGTGATGGAAGATGAAGGGCAGCAGCACCGCGAGTATGGCCGCAGCCACGAATCCCCAGCGCACGCGCTTGACCAGTTCAGGTACGCTGGACTGTTTCCAGCGCGCCAATGCGCCCAAGCCCATCATCAACACCGCCAGCGCCATCAGCGGAACGAACACCGCCTCGAAATAGGGCGGGCCCACCGAAAGTTTGCCCAGGCCCAGCGCATCCATGAACAGCGGGTAAAGCGTGCCGATGAATACCGAGGCAGCCGCGACGGAAAGCAATACGTTATTCGACAGCAGCATCGATTCACGGGAAATCATGTCGAACTTGCCGCCCAGCCCGATCCTGGGGGCGCGCCAGGCGAACAACAGCAGCGAAGACCCGATCACGATCGCGAGGAACGCCAGAATGAACACCCCGCGCTTGGGATCGGTCGCGAACGAGTGTACCGAAGTCAGCACGCCGGAACGCACCATGAAGGTCCCCAGCAGGCTGAGGGAGAATGCGGCGATCGCCAGCAATACCGTCCAGCTCTTGAACGCGCCGCGCTTTTCGGTGACGGCCAGCGAATGGATCAGCGCCGTGCCCACCAGCCAGGGCATGAAAGAAGCGTTTTCTACCGGATCCCAGAACCACCAGCCGCCCCAGCC
>DATKAK010000006.1:0-26474 GCA_035498295.1 Gallionella sp.
CATCGCACCGGAGGAACCGGTCAATCCGGTGGGCTTGTTGTCATCCCGTCCGACCCACACCACCGCCACATGATCGCCGGTGTATCCGGCGAACCAGCTGTCGCGCAGATCGTCCGTCGTGCCGGTCTTGCCTGCAACATGTAGATCCGCAGGCAGCCAATTCACGAGATTTTGCGCGGTGCCTACGCGCACGACGCCCTGAAGGGCCGCGGTAAGAATAAAGACAGGTCCCGCGGGGGCGACCTGTTCCACATTGAGCGGGAAACGTTGCAGCGGCTTCCCATCTGCGGTGACGATATCGCGTATCGCTCGCAATGGCGTGCGGAAACCGTTGTCGGCAAACGTCTGGTAGAGCTGCGCCACCTCGATCGGGGAGAGATCGAACGCACCGAGCAGCGATGAAGCAAAAGGCGGCGGCCGCCGCTCGATGCCGTACAGCGGCAGCTTGTCGAGGATGTTTTCGACGCCCAGCGCGATGCCCATGCGCGCGGTCGCCACATTGTAGGATTCGGCCAGTGCCGTGTGCAGCGGTACCATCCCGTGGAACTTGAGGTCATAGTTGTTCGGCTTCCAGTCGGGCGTGCCGGGCTGGCTCCACATCAGCGGGCTGTCATCCAGCGGCGTGATCAGCGTATAGCGATCCGGCATTTCGAGCGCGGTCAGATAGATGATGGGCTTGGCCAGCGAGCCGATCGGGCGCTGCGCATCGAGGGCGCGGTTGTAACCTGCATATTGCGCTTCACGCCCGCCCACCATGGCCTGGATTTCTCCATTCTGTGTGCTGCTGACCACCACAGCGCCTTCGAGCGTGTTGGCCGGGACCCTGCGCGACTTCTCGAGTTCACCGAGTCGCGTTTGCAACGCCAGCTCGGCTTGCCGCTGGATCAACGGATCCAGCGTGGTGAAGATGCGCAATCCTTCGCTGCGCAAGTCCTCTTCGCGATAATCTCGCTGCAGTTGGCGGTAGACATACTGCATGAATGCGGGATACGGCGAGGTGCCGACCGGCGCGCGCTGCACCACGCCCAGCGGTTTTTGGCGCGCCGCGATGAATTGCGCCTGCGTGATCACGTTCTGGCTGGCCATTTCCTGCAGCACCACATTGCGCCGCTTCAGCGCCAGCTCCGGATTTTTGCGCGGATCGTACAAACTCGGTCCCTTCACCATGCCGACCAGCGTCGCGATCTCCTGCGGCTCCAGCCGTTCCAGCGGGCGATCGAAATAGAAATGGCTGGCCAGGCCGAAGCCGTGGATCGCGCGGCTGGCATCCTGGCCGAGGAAGACCTCATTGAGATAGGTCTCGAGGATTTCGCCCTTGCTGTAGTGCATCTCCAGCAGCAGCGCCATCAGCACCTCGGTTCCCTTGCGCGTGAGGGTGCGTTCGGAAGAAAGGAAGAAATTCTTGACGAGTTGCTGGGTGATCGTGCTGCCGCCCTCGATGCGCTGCCCGGTGACGGTCTTGTACAGCGCGCGCGCGATGCCGCGCGGATCGATGCCCCAGTGCGTGTAATATTTCCGGTCTTCGGTTGCGATCAGCGCGTCGATCAGCAGTTTGGGGAACTGATTGAGCTTGAGCAACTCCCGGTCTTCGTTATGGCCTGGGTAGATGCCGCCGATCACGGGAGGCTCCATGCGCAGCAATGGCAGATCCACATTCTTGTCGCCGCGCTGCTCGAGCAGCGAAACCTTGCCGTCGTCGAACTTGATGCTCAGGTGCTGCGAAGCTTGCGGCCCATCTCCAAATACAAAGTTACGGGTCGTGAATTCCACGCCGTTCAACGTATATTTATAAGTGGCCGGCGTGTCCGGCTCCGGGTTCTCATGATATCCGTCCCGTTGCAGCTCCTGCACGAACTGCGCGGATGTCAGCTTCAGCCCCGGATACACCTCCAGCGCGCGGCCGTAAACGCGGGCCGGCACCGCAAACTTGCGGCCCTCGAACGCTTCGCGGATCGTGACGTCGAGATAGAAGATGTAGCCGGATAGTCCCAACAAAAGTAGCAGCAGGACCAGCCGAATCACGTTGCGATACGATTTGAAACCGGAGCCGAGTCTGCTCCAGGGCAACGAAGGAAACTTCATTGATTGTTTTGCCTGATAATAAAAGCGATAGTCATTCGATCGTAGGGTGCGATTCTGGAAATATGGCAAGGACGGCGCATCAGCAGGCAGATTATACTTTTACGGCATAATTCGGGTGCATGATTTGAGCGATCATTTCGACCCCGAACTTCACTGGCCATGTTACCTCTTTCGTCATCGCCGCGCCTGAGGGCGCTGCTGATCTCCCTTGCAATTGCAGCGGGTTTGCTGCTCTATGCGGTCATATCCGCCGAGCCCGTCATGCGCGTCTCCCTCATTCCGGAGGAAAAGCCGTCGATCATGCGGCGCAAGCTCAAGCCCCTGACGGATTATCTTGAAAAAAAGATCGGCATGAAGATCGAATTCAGGCCGGTGGCCAATGAAGAGGCCCTGGTCGATGCGCTGGTTGCCAACAAGGTCGACCTGGCCTGGTTCAGCGGATATGACTACATCGCGGCAAAACAGCGCAGCCACGATCAGGTCATCCCGATCATGCAGCGCGCGGAAGATGCGCAGACCCGGTCGGTATTCATCACCGCGCGTGCCGGCATCATGAGGCTGGAAGACCTGAAGGGCAGAACATTTGCATTCGGCGCGGAAACATCTGCATCAGACCATTTGATGCCGCGTGCATTTTTGCGGGCAGCACTCGTTGATCCCGATATCGAAATGAAACGCGTGATCTATTCGGACACACCCGGCGCGGTCGTTGCAGCGGTGGCGAGCGGCGAGGCCGACGCAGGCGTGTTGAATAAAGCCGCATGGAAGAAGCTGCAGGCCGATGGCAAGGCCGACCCGAAAGTGCTGCGCGTGTTCTACACCACGGCCGGTTATAGCGACTACAACTGGACCGCGCGGTCGGATATGGATGCGATCGTGCGCCGGAAACTGATTGACGCATTCCTTTCATTGGACGGGAAGATCGGGCAGGAAAAAGAGATTCTGGAATTGCAGCATGCGAGCAAATTTATCCCGACCGACAACGAAAACTATTCAGCGATCGAAACGGTGGCGCGCAGCACGGGATTGTTGAAATAGGACGTCCTTACCTCAGTGAAATATTCAGGTTCTGTCCATTTAATTTTGCATTATGTGCTACATTCCGTAAACAAGAAAGAGATGCGCGAGAGTCATATCAAATTAATGGGGTATTATCAATCATGGAAAGAATCAGAGCAAAATCTGCCCAGGCAGCGCGGGGTTATGCACTGGTGTGCGAACTGCAGCAACGCTTCGTGACCAAGCTGAATGCGGTCAGCAGGAAATACGGCAATGGCACGCCCTACGAACCCACCGAATGGTTCCGCGATGAAGGCAGGCATGGCGGCGGCGAACGATTCATGGCGACCGACGAGACGCTGTTCAACCGCGCATCGGTCAATACCTCCCAGGTTCATTACGACGATAATCCAGCCAAGCAACTCGGGTCCGCTTCAGCGATCTCGACGATCATCCATCCGAAGAACCCGCTCGCACCGTCGGTGCACATCCATATCAGCTGGACGGAAATGAAGAAGGGCAACGGCTATTGGCGCGTGATGGCCGACCTGAATCCCGCGATCGAATACACTGAAGACAGGATACTGTTCGCAAGCAAACTGAAGCAGGCCGCCCCGCAACAATATGCCGAAGCAAAGCCGCAGGGCGACCGTTATTTCAATATTCCCGTGCTCGGGCGCACCCGCGGCGTAACGCATTTCTACCTGGAGAACTATACCAGCGGAGATTTTGACGCCGACCTGACATTGGCGCGGTCGGTGGGTGAAGCGGCGATCGATACCTATATCGACATCCTGATCGCAGCAATCGGGAAGCGCACCGCACCGACCGAGGCCGATTTCAAGAAACAGCTCGAGTACCACACGCTGTATTTCTTCCAGGTACTGACGCTGGATCGCGGCACCACATCGGGTTTGCTGGTTCACGACCAGAACGACATCGGCATCCTCGCCTCGCTGCCCTCGCACGTTAAGCGCTCGCTGCTGGTTTCGTGGATAGCCAGGATGCCCAAGCCGCAGGACCAGCTGCTGCAAAAGCTGATCGACTGCCTGCCTAACGAAGAAATCGCACCGGTGGAAGACGATACCAAGGCGGCGCTGGCGAATTGCGTGCGCAGACATTACCAAGCCCATCCCGAGGCGATCGACATGCAGGCCAGCGGCTTCTCCAAGCCCCCGACCGTTGATAACCATCTCAAGTCTGCTGCCTAGTGAACCGGCATACCGGCAAAGCATTTCCCTCTGATTGTTCGCGCATGAAAAAGCCGGCTTGCGCCGGCTTTTTTCTCGACTACGATCGCAGCTTACTTCTTGCCGGCGTCTGCAGGAGCAGCGGGCGCAGGCGCAGGTGCAGCAGGAACGGCAGCAGGCTGATCAGCAGCAGGAGCCGCGGCGGGTGCAGCGGCGGGTGCAGCCGGAGCCGATGCGGTTTCAGGAGCTTTTTCACCGCACGCAGCCAAAGAGAGGGTCAACAGAACTGCAATCAGAGCAGAACGATTCATGATATTCCTTCAATAAGAAATTCTAATGGGAGCCTTGGCCAACACCTGCTCGCGGCGCCCCCCATGCTACGAGCGGCGCGCATTCTAGCAATTGCCTGGTAAAAAGCCAGTGATTTCCGAACAGACTAGATGCGACACTCAAATGGAGCCGGGAGGGGAAATTTATTATCTTTAAAAACAAGGAAGTATTTCTAAGAAACCCCTTTTTGTTCACCAGTCGTTCGCCTTGAGGGTCGGAGCAGAATTTGGCGAATGGCTGTCTCTAACCGGGACTTCACCTTCTTGACTTGCCGCTTGCAATCCGAACGTGATTATTTCTGGCAACGCTACTAACCGAATTTTCTGTGGCAAGGCGATGCTCAATAAACATGGCGTTGCTTGTCGATAGCCTTTTGTGCGTCGGTTCGGCGGGCGCTGCCGAACACATGGTCCCAGAATGCGCTGGTCACGCCATAATAACCCGGTTGCTCGATGCGGTGGTGATGCAGCGCATGCCAGTGTTTGCGTTGTTTCAGCCAAGCGCTGTCGGCCCGCCAATGATGGACAGCGTGGTGAGTAATCGTGTAGGCCAGATATCCTGTCAGCACGCCGAGAGTCAACGCGCAGGCGCGCCAGATACCGACTGTCAGCAGAGCAGGAATGAAGACCAGTACGAACTGCCACGTCGCGCTCAGGATGGTCGGCGTGAAGATAATCGCCTTTGGGCGCCGATGATGCTCGTCATGCCAACTTTTGAACGGCTGCAAACGGTGCAGCAAGAAGCGGTGCATCGCATACTCCATGGCTGTCCAACTCATCACGCCGATCAACGCGAAGACGAGGATCACTACGCGCTGCTCGCGAGGGCCGTCGACCAGCAGGAATGCTGCCAGCGATACGACTGTGATCCCATAGAGCGCGAAGTCCGCGAGGTACGCCGCCTTGCTGTGTTCCAACTTAACGATTTGCATATGGTTCCCTCTTGACCTCGTGAGAATATTCTCGAATGCCCGGATTTGGAACATGGCAGTCATAGGCACATACTATATTCTTGCCCTGAAAGCAGTCTTCAAAAGCATAGCAGTTTATACCATTACTTAAAAATGCCCCCTGCCAAGGGGGAGACAGGGGGCAAAGTCTCAACTAGCGTCAAGACGCACGCTCTCAAGAGAGTGAGCGTGGAATGATCACTTCAATCGCCATTGTCGTGCCATTCGCTGGGTAAGATTGGGATTGTCCAAATTAGTTCCCGGGGGCATCGCGATAGCGGAAATTGCCTTGCAACGATGCGATGACGGCTTTTCGGCGACTTGAGGGGTGATTTGTTCGCAAAACCTCATCGATCGAGTCTGCAGGGATGTTGAAGTTCGCCTTTGCCACAAAGCATAGCTTCACCGATCGCAGTGACTATCCTGAAAGCCGCATTTCATGAGTATCAGTGTTTGATACAAGGCAGCCCTTGGACTTGCTCCAAAGCAGAGATACGCAAGCCGTTAGGGTTGGGGCAACAGGGGACAAGAAAATGCCCCTGAACCTTGCGGTGCAGGGGCACAATGTCTTAACTAGGGGGAGTTAAGACATCACGCTCGGGGAGGAGAGCGTGGGGTAGCTATCGATCGCTTGGTTTCGGATCAGTTTGCCAAGTGGATGTGCGTATCATGTCGCCTCGCCCCGGTGGGAGGTAGAGGTGTTTGTCTTATAACTATGTAAGTGTTTGTCTGACATGGCTTGGCAGCAGAATGCATAAAGCCCAGTCAACCGAGAGCTTCCACATTTACCGCTTATCCGCAAAAGCTGACCATTCAGCTCATATGAGATTGATTCGATCGGAGCAATCCATTAATTTGCGTTCACTTGGCAAACTTACCGAAAGGTAAGGACGCAAAGTCACCGACCTAAGGGGAGCTACGGTAGCGGGACTGCGATACGGATGATCATCCGTGTGCAACAACTCATTACAAACTCCCTGCATTGGCTGATTGTTATTTCGTGCGGCTGGATGGCTCAATTATGGCGCAATGTTTAAAGGAAGGACTACCGTGAAAAAGTCAATTTGGATTACCTTGGCGGCGACGATCATATTCTCTGCCTCCGTGCAAGCGGCACGTGCCGGAGAAAATGTCTACGCCGGCAGTCGCGTGGAGGAACGTGCGGCCATGATGTCACCTGAGAAGACCGCTTATCAAGAAGCACAGCAGGCAGAGCATCAATGTGTAAGCGAACATCAAAGAGACTACAGCACTGCCTGCTCAACGTTGTTTCAGGCAACGGTACGGGCCCAGCAGAACTTCGGTCACTTTATCGCAACCGGCGAACATGCATCACAACTTCGTCCGGTTGTGGCCAAATCGGTGGAACCCCGGCAAGCTGACCAGGAATGGCCAGTCGATGTTATCAAGGCAATCGTTGCCCGTAATCCAAATTGGACACCAACGCAAAAGGCGGAACAGTTAAGGCTGTATAAGTATTCGCATTCCTGCGCTGATTGCTAGCAATCACAACTGCTGTTTCAAACGTTGCCCGAGGAACGGAATTCGCCGGAATGCTGTACAACGCTGTAGAAGGGTCGGGCAGGAGAGGCATTGTGTCGTGCGAGATGTCTCCAGATACTCAAATGACCTTGTAATCAACCATCCTGAAAGCAGACACCCATCAATGGTTCATTGGTGATGAATCTGTTTCAGCAACTCTTCAAACTGCCTGACCGGCACGGGCTTGCTGAACAGATACCCCTGATAGCGAGTACAACCGTTTTTCAGGAGGACCAGTCGTTGTTTTTCAGTCTCCACACCTTCAGCAATAATGCCGATGTTCAGGCTTCGCGCCATGGCAATGATAGTGCGCACAATGGACTCGTCGTTGCTATTGGTAACAATATTGCGTATGAAACTCATCGGAATCTTTATCTCCTCCAATGGCAATTGCCTGAGGTATTGCAGGGATGAATAGCCAGTACCGAAGTCATCCATTGATAACAGCACACCGGTTTCATTCAATGTATTCATGGTCGCTATGGTATCTTCGATAT
Source organism: Gallionella sp. (assembly GCA_035498295.1). Classification (GTDB taxonomy): domain Bacteria; phylum Pseudomonadota; class Gammaproteobacteria; order Burkholderiales; family Gallionellaceae; genus Gallionella. The sequence goes on from DATKAK010000006.1 coordinate 7,590, forward strand.
TTTCCAGCAATAGGCTTTCGGTCAGTTCCAGCTTGAGCAATCTCGGATTGATGGCATGGCGCTGTATGACGGTCTTCACCAGATCCGCGAAATCGGGCTGACGAAACTGCTTGACGCTCACATTCACAGACAGCACCAGTTTGCGGGTAAGCGCATCTTGCTGCCACGCCTTGATTTGGGCACAGGCTGCTTCCAGCACCCATTGTCCGATGGGCAGGATCTGCCCCGTCTCTTCGGCCAGCGGTATGAATTCCAGGGGCGGCACCACACCGCGTTCGGGGCTTAGCCAGCGGATCAATGCCTCCGCCCTGAATTCTCCTTGAGAGTGATCCACCTGTACCTGGTAATACAACTCGAATTGCTGCTTTTCCAGCGCGTTGCGCAATGCTTCTTCCAGAGCGACTCGGGCGGTGATGCTTACTTGCATCTGCGGGTCGAAGAAGCGCAAGGCGTTGCGGCCCGTTCTCTTGGCTTGGTACATGGCGATGTCGGCTTGTTTCATAAGCTCTTCAATCGGTGCTTCGTGATTGTGGAACAGGGTGATTCCGATGCTGGCAGTGTTGAGATAGTTATGTGTTCCAAGCTGGTAAGGTTTGCAGAGGGCAGTGAGGATCTTCTCGCCGATGGCCTCCGCCTGGGCTGCCGCCTCGATGGGTTGCTCACTCAGATCTACCAGCATCACCACGAACTCATCGCCGCCCTGACGGGCTACCGTGTCGCCTTCTCGTATGCAGGACACCAGACGTTGCGTGACTTGCTGCAGCAGCATATCCCCGAAGTCATGGCCAAGTGTGTCATTGAGATTCTTGAAATTATCCAGATCAATGAACAGTAGTGCGCCTTCCCGACCGCTTCGGGCGCTGGATGCAAGCGCCTGCTGAAGCCGGTCCAGGAGAAGGCGCCGGTTGGGCAGACTGGTGAGGGGATCATAGAACGCCAGTTGCTGGATCATTTCCTCCGAGGCCTTGCGCTCCGTAATATCGATATGCGAACCAACATAATGCGTGATCAACCCGTTATTCCCCCTGACGGAGGTGATGCTGAGCCACTTAGGGTATATCTCCCCATTTTTGCGCCGATCCCAGATTTCGCCCCGCCATGTTCCAGTTCGATTCAGGGTCTCCCACATCGCTTGATAGAAATCTTGATTGTGGTGTCCAGATTTGAGTATTTGCGGCGTTTTGCCCACTACTTCCTCGGGCGTATAGCCGGTGGTCTCGGTAAATGCCTTATTGACCCTCAGGATCACGCCATCTGGATCGGTGATCATCAGGCTTTCTTGTGCATCAAAGGCGGCGGCAGCGATGCGGAGGTCGGCAGTACGGGCCTCGACCTTCTGTTCAAGCTCGGAGTTGAGCGACTCCAGCTGTTTTTCCGATAAGCGAAGCATATCAAGGTTTCGGCGCATCTCGAGTTGCGTGATGACGATGCGACTCAAAGCGTGCAATGAAGTCTTCTGCTCGGCGGTAAGGTCGCGTGGCACACGGTCGATCACGCACAGAGTCCCCAGCGCAAGCCCATCGTGCGTCACCAACGGAGCCCCGGCGTAGAAACGTATTTTCGGGCCACCTGTAACGCGGGGACTTTCGGCAAAACGCGGGTCTTTCTGAGCATCCTGAACGATCAGCATTTTGTCCGGGTCCAGGATCGCGTACGGACAAAAGGCAAATTCAAGGGAGGTCTCCGAGTGGCTTACACCAACCTTGGATTTGAACCATTGCCGATTCTCGTCAACGAGCGAAATCAACGCGATCGGTGTCTGACAAATCTGCTGGGCCAGAAACGTCAAATCGTCGAAATCCTGTTCAGGCAGCGTATCGAGAATGTGATAGCCCCGCAGAGCCTCAAGCCGCTGAGCTTCGTTGGGTGGAAGTGGGGCTCTCATGATCGGGCTGGATGGATCTTTCGAGTGCGCAATAACGGTGTGGGCAATTGGCAATTGCGACGTGCCGTTAGAAGTCGGGACGGGACGAAGCGAATATCACAGTTTCTTCTGCCATTCACGTCAATTTGGTAACGCCTGGCGCAGCTCCACGTATACGCATCCACGATTGCTTACGGCGTCATTAATGAGCTTATCGAAGGGGCCGTCGAAAATGCCTCGCAGATCCTCATACAGTTCCTTCATCTCCTCATCAGAGGATCCTGTACCGATAAGATCGAGAAAGAGCTTGTGTGCCATGATGCTCTCCTTACAGTTAATGCATTTTGGTATGGTGCTGCCATAAGTTATTGCAATAACCGCGCCAACATGGCAATTTGTTGTTTAAATTGAAAAAAGTATTTTGTTCAAACCGGATTCGACATTGGCTTACGAAATCCTGTCGTCAAACTGGCGATTAATTGGCATTCGTCCCCGCAGCATGAGCGCAAATACCTGAAGGGGATATCGGGGCGATTGCCGGCCTGCCAAAGGCACATAGCGGCGATACGCACATACCGACCGCTCGCCTGAAAGCCGCAATTCGTGGAAAGCAGCGGACCTCGCAACCGCCCACGGTACAGATGGTGAAATTAATGCCCGTTACGCTGCCGCGAAATGAGATATCCATATAATCCGACTATTCATTTCTTTGGAAATTCTGAATTCTCTCCCGTGTAGCGGGGTGCGTTGAGATGAAGTCCGGAGGCTGTCCTATTGCACCTGACTTGCTCTCTATACGCTGCAAGATATCGGCGAAAGAATGCGTGGGAATATTGTGGCGAGTGAGATAATCAAGGGAGAACTCGTCCGCCTCCGTCTCAAAACTTCGCGAATATTTCGTGTCTACAAGCAATACCGGTAGCCAGGCGCCCAGTGATGCAAAAGAACCGAGATCACCGGTAATCGCGATCAGCAGAATCCCGGTCGCCGAACTTTGCAATAATCGGCGCAATTCATGCCTCTGTTTGAGGTGCCCGATCTCATGTGCAAGCACCGCCACGAGTTCGTCGTTATTTTTTGAGAGTTCCACCAAGGCATCCGTGATCACAATAATGCCTGATGGCAGGGCGAGCGCGTTCGGTCCCACATTGTGGCCGGAACGGAACATGACCTGATAATTCTGCGCCCCTTCAATATCCGACGTCATGCCGGCAAACAATTTTTCTATTTCTGCCTGACGTTCCTGCGAAAGTCGTGTCGGGCCAAGCAAGGATTTATCCAGGCCAGCCAAAGCCTCTTGGCCTATTACCTGTTCCGTGGCAGCGGGAAGGCTAAATGCGATCTGTTTGGCAAGCGCGGGTATTCCATAGTTAATACCAACCCAAAGAAGAGCCACCGTAATCAATAGTGCGCCTAGCACATATCCGATGCTGCTCTCCCATCGATGCAACAGCCGCCTCGCTCCTTCTCCTCGAAGGCCTGAAAGCAACCGGTCTACCGCGTCATTGTCGTCCGTTTCGCATTGAGATCCATCCGGGAAATTGAGATGGCGCCGGGTATTCCCGATCCGTGAAGAGACTTTCAGGTCACTCAGTGAACACGTAAAGCGGATACCGTCGCCGGTAACAGCAAGTTCTGATGGCGAAATCGGGACGATAGTCACGTCCTTCTGCTGCGACGACGTGCCATCGTAGTAGCGCCCTCTTAGCAAGGTTATAGCCCGAAATCGAAACCGAGAAAATCTGCTGCCTCGTCCGCCGTAGCCCCTTCCTGCTCCTTCTCGGCAGCTACGAAACCGTTCAGTTCATCTGCGGGAGTAAGAGCCAAGCCTTGCAACTGGTACCGGGCCGTGCGAATTTCAGCCCATGGAACCAGCAATCCGAGCGAAACCAGAATCGCGAGGGTGTTGCCGAAATTAAGCTTGAACAAGTCCCAGGTCCTCCATTTGTATTCGAAACGCATACGGCCCAGGGTTGTGTGTTGCCAATTTACCCGGCCTATGGTGGCATCACGGTACGAGGCGAACAATATATACAAGGGCAATAAGCCAATACCGATTGTCATGATCCCTCCGAACATGCAGACCAGGAACATCATCGCGGCCTTGAAATAGGCCAGGTAGAATTGGCGGGGCTTTGCATCGAAGCCGAACGTCGATCTCCCATAGCAACTGTGCTGAAGCATGAATTGCCGCTTCCGGTAAGCGTAATACGGGTACAACAAACCGAGCGAAAGCGGTACCAGAAAGACCGGCAAAATCAGGAATTGGCTGGTTTCCCGGTATCCGGGAATGAATTTTCGGGATCTTCCGGTCGGCGCCTGAAAATCATTGCCGAAATTGAAACGAACGTTCCGGTAAGAGGAGTTGATTGCATTAAATCGTGCCGCTTTGATGACAATATAGGGCAGCAAGATGAGGTATACCAGTCCGAATATCTTGATTTTCAAAAAACGGTTTGCCAAGCCGACGAGAACGATCACCAATAACATGATCAAACGGCCCTTCAGGATCGACTTGGGATCGGCCAGATATTCGAACGCGTTGTCATTCAGCAGCGTGTTGCCATAAAAATATCTTTTCCGCCGGACTTTGGCCCATGCCGAGTAAATTCCCAGTGTGGCGACCGACAAACAAACGTTCACGATCCAGATGCGAAAGAACTCCCACGCCGTTCCGGTAAATTTGATCGAAGCGGCATTCGCCGTTGATTCAGACTCCAATGCTGCTTTGCTTGCACTCAGGGTCTTTAGGGGCGATACAACCTTTGACGCGGCAGATGGTTTGGTTAGCTTTACGAAAGCGTCGCGTGCCGCGACCAGACGCGCTTGTGCTTCCTCTGCCGCCACTTTACCCATCTTGAGGCTGTCTAGAATCGAAGCGTAAGCCGCTCGGATCTCGATGATCGAGGCTCCGGGAGCAATACCAAGTACCGCATGCGGATCTGGAGACGTAATCATGTCGCCCTCCAATTGGTTGTGTAGCCAATGACTGCCGAAAACCAGAAGCCGGGAATTTTTGTCTATCGAGGCACCCGACCTCAGCTTGTCGTACCGTTACGAGCGAACACTAGCAAATTTAATGGTAAAGGAAACAAAGGGCTGACGAAGGGTAACGTATCGCGGACAGACGGGGGGTCTTTGTCAAATGAAACCTGGAAAGGGTATGAAAGACAGGTTTGAGCATTTGGAAGCATGACTATTCAAATCGTAGTTGTCCTACTGACACCCTGACGAATTTGGATTTTGTATCCGCATTTGCCACCGGGCAGTCCATCGGTCCACGTGACTGATTCACGTAAACTGCTCGTTACGGATGAACGCAAACGACAATTGCTTCCGAGGACGGCGGATTTCGGATGTTCAATTCCTTGGGCGAAGTCGTCCAAACCTTCAGTCTTGAAACTGCATGCCAGTCCGGATACCGGTTTGATCTATCCGTCAGAACAGCTTGATTTCAGAAGCCATGGACGAAGTCGTGACTTCAAAATTGCCCATGATTTGCTGCCAATCGGCACCGTGATGCGTTCCGATATATTCAAGGAACGAGGCGTCCGGATCATTCAGGAGAATGGCGAAGGCGTATTCATCGACATTGTCTTGGAGCTTCATCAGCACATCATACTTTGTCCCGGTCGCCATTGAATCATCGATCACGACGGGAGCCGCATCGAAAAACACTTTTGGCACCTCCATGCGCAGTGCCAAGGTGAAATCCGACTGAATGGCAGACCTCGCCTCGTCGAAGCTGCGAGAATCCGAATAGTGCCCGAAGGGGAGGATCTCGAAATACTGCTGCACAGGGGGCGGGGAATCCTGTTCGTGCGCCTCCTCGAAAGCCGCGTCGATCTCTGACCTGTTTCCCCCTTTCAGGCGTATCCGGAGGATGAGTGCCTCGGATATGCCGGCAAACCCGTTGGACTGGAAATAACGAACGATGCGCTCGGCTGACTCATTAGCCTGAAGAGTGGGAGTGTTTTTCATGGCGACCCGTCATATGAAGATGTCGCACATTTTACCCAAAGCGAACAAGGAACGCACTCATCCAAAAGGCTCCGTGAATCGCAGCGCGCGCGCTTCTATTCGCATGATTTTTCCGCAGGCAAGGTAAAATCGCGCCTGGTCTTTCCCTTTATCAGCCGTGAATATCTCAATCGCAAATATCCAGTCATTCTTTTTGCATCCGCTGGTACTGCTCGTCGTTTTCATGGCGGCGAGTCTGGCGATGATCTGGCTGCTGCATATGATGGAAAGCAAGGGATTCGAAGGCACCGTTCTCGGCACGCTGATCATGCCTTACTGCTCGGGGTTCCCGAATCTCGTATTCGCTTATGTCATGAGCAGTTCGGCCAAGAATGGCGGATTGGTCATCGAGAACTGTCTCGTCAACAACGCCACCAACCTGACGCTGATCCTCGGTCTGGCCGCCATCTTCGGCGCGACGGCCGCGATTCAAAAACGGGTCTCGAAACGGGAATCCAGGCAGCGCGAGGAATTCCATCGCATCAACCGTCTGAATCTGCTGTTCACGCTGATCGCGTTGTTCCTGTTCACCGGCACGCTTTGGGCCCTGGCCAAGGACGGCGTGCTGGATTTCTATGACGGCCTGGTGCTGGTTTCCCTGTTCCTGTTTTGGCAGGTGTTGCACGTGTTCGAAGTGCTCAAGGACAATATCCGCAAGAACAGATCGTTCCACTGGTCGCTCCTGATCGACATCCTGCTGCTCGGGGTCAGCGCGTACTGTGTGTACTTCTCGGTTGAGCATCTTGTGGACTGGGTCAAAACCAGCCATACCCCGTATCTGAGTTTCGCCAGGCTGGGTTGGTTCAGCGGCCTGCTGATGGTTGTGCCCAATGCCGTGCTCGCGCTGTATTACACGCGCATCGACCGGCAGGATATCGTCCTGAGCTCGCAGATCGGCGACGGGCATATCTGCATCCCGATGTGCATCGGCCTGTTTGCGGTCTTCAAGCCGATACATGTTCCAGATTTCTTCCAGATCGGGGCGTTCATCATCCTGGGAGCGGGAGCGGTGCATTTTCTGTCGCTGGTCATGCTTGGAAAGGTCCCGCGCTCGGTCGGAGTCGGTCTTATCGGCGCCTATGCCTTTTTCCTGTATAAAGGACTCATCCAATAGCGCACCGATACGGCCGACTGCCAAAAGCGGTACACCGTACCCCGTTGATCCGTTGGCCCCATGCATTCGGACAATTCGTTCTTCCAAACGACCGCCCTGAACAAAACCGGATTGTTACGGATCGAACTTCCGGCGATGTTGGTGAACGGCTATCTTTGCCAGTGCCCGCGATCTTCATCGGAGTCATGTGCATCCGGGCCCGCAATCCTCAATAACGACCCTGTGTCTTGTTGATGTAATTGGATAGCTGCTGGGTTTCCTGGTTCATCCGCATCAGATTGGTGTGGGTGACCCGGAACAGCGCACGCATCACCTTGTAAACCAGGCGCGGGTGGGAATCCAGCAATGATTCGAAGGCATCCGGGGTGAGCGTGTAGACCGTGGCATCGCCGACCGCGCGCAGCGTGGCCTTGCGCGGCGTACGGTCGACGAACGCGCGGGTGCCGGCGCACTCCCCCTCTTTCATCGTGTAGACCAGATTCTCCTTGCCGTTGATGTCGGCGCTGAAGACGGCAAGTCTGCCTGCGGCGAGTATGAACAGGGTCTGTACGGCTGCGCCCTCCTTGACGAGCAATTCGCCATCCTTCATATGGATTACGCCCATGAGCGCTGCCAGTGTCCTGGCTTCGCTGTCTTCGAGTTCGGAACACACGGATATGTTGCGAAGCAGCCGGTAGTCTGCGCTATTGCTCATTTTTTGGCATTCCTTTCCATGACTGATGACAAACCTGAAGAATCGAAGCAGACTTCATCAAACCTTGTAGCCATATCTCAAAAGCCAATCTTTTGTCATGTTATCGATCCTGTCAATTTGATTCTGGCCAAATTGCGTTTTCCATTCCCCGCTCTTTGTCGAAGTGATATGGTCGCTCTGGAAGGCTGTCGTCTTGTCATACACCCTGTATGTGCCATCAAGGTTCTTAACCGTTTCAAATCTCGATTGTTGCTCTTTGTTTTCTACCTGTCCCTGCGCATCAAGCTTGATCTTCTTCATCGAGCTTAGCTGCTTTTGGATGCTGGCTTTGCTGAATTTTCTCAGTATTTCTATTTTTTCGCCTTTCGACAAACCGATATTCAAAAAAGCCGCGACTTTTTCCAGGACATTTTGCGGATTATTGGTCAAATCCTCATAGCGGATGCTCAGTAGATTGTTTCTGAACTTGGTCAGATAGTGATCCGTTATGTTCATCATGAGCGTCATGGTATTTAACCCGCCCTCAAAATCCGAGTGGGTAAAGCGCATAAATGAAAGGGCGGCGTCCCTTACATCCCGGATGTTGCAAATGATCTTTACCTCATGCCTTGTCGGGAGAGGGGATTTCAGCGGCAAATGCGTCTTGATGCAGTAGACCTCATTTTCCATCACTTCGCTGTTCAGGGCATTCGTGATCAGGTTGCCCTCGTCAGCGGGTATTTCTTTCGGTAGAACCAGGAGGTTTCTGGTTTCATATATTGCGCGGACAACGTTGTAGGTCCACATCGATCCCGCCCGGGACATGCCCGCTACGAAAACGATCATCGTACAGACCCCGATAATGGTTGAATCCCCTCTTTGCCATTGAAGGGATTCCGGGGCCGGCCGGCTTGCGCAGGGTAAAGAACGAACCCCAACAAGACTATGGTTGAGCGATTGATAATTGATCTGTCCATATCAAATCCTATCGGCTTTCATTGTGCGGCCATTCGCTGAAAGGGAAGGGCAACTCTTCCGTGGCAAAGATCTGGAAGTTCACGATCTGCCGCAGGTAGTTTGCCATGCTGCGGCCAAATGAAACCAGCCGGCCATTGGGGGCGCCGTTCAATAGCGCGATCACAAACTGGATGATGATGACAACACACAGAACCGTTCCGCACAACTGGAACGCGAGGGCCATCAACAGCATGTACAAACCGCGTATCCAGATATGGCGTTCCTCGCCTGGGGTTTCAGAAGTTTCGCTCATCATCGTTCGCGCCCGCGATCAAAAAGTCCGGCCAGGATCGAATTCATCCTGTGGCATTTCCAACCGGCCGAAACCGACCCGAACCCGACTTCTTCGGTCCCATAACCGATGCTCATCAAGTCTTGGGCGGGGTTTCGGGCTTGACGAAACGCAGTGTGAATTTGTCAGTCGGGACGGTCGTTTTGAAAAATGGCTGGTCGCGCGGATCATTCGGGTTTCTCATGAAGTCGCCTTCCTTTTCGAGCTTGAAGCCGGCTTTCTCGAGTTCGTCCAGCACGACTTTTTCATCGATGCGATGCAGGGTCTTTGCATCGGATATGCCGCTGCCCGCCTTGGCGGAATGATCCATCACGACAAGATGCCCGCCCGGTTTCAGCGCGGCAAACAACCGCTGGTTCATCTGCGCGCGATCGACGGACATATAGGCGATATCGTGGTAGTTCATGATGATCGTGATCAGGTCCAGGTCGCTGGCACCGTAGGGCACCGGATCGTCGTAAGGCAGCACTTCCGCCTTGATGTTGGGTTGGGGATTTTTTGACAACCGTTTCACAAGCGAATCGTTCAACTCTGCAGATTGCGCCCATACGGTTCCTTTATCTCCGACGACCAGCGCCAGCAATTGCGTGGTGTAGCCGGCCCCGGCCGCGACATCCATCACCTGCATGCCGGGACGCACTTCGGCAAACTGCAGGAATTCCAGCGGTTTGCGCTTGGCGTCGGCAGCCCTGTCGTCGTCGGTCCTGACCGGGCTTGCGATGGCCTGCTTGTACAGGGCCTGCAAATCAACCGAACTGGTCGCTGCGTGACCATTCATGGCCGATGCCAAACCGAGAGCGGCGAATACCACCGAAAATGCACGTGACATTAAGCAGGATTTCGAATTCAACATATACGTTCCTTTCCAAAGACATGTTCTGGACAACTTCTGGTCTGAAAACACATTCAGGCTGCCATACCGGCGGATTTTTCCCATTCCGGGCATCCCCAAAATGGATCAAAAGTATACTCTGCCGTCGAAGATTTTTGCGAACCGGCTTGCAGGTTTACGGTGCCAGGACACCCGGCTCGCGGATTAGGGGATCACTTGCACTGGATCAGCATGGTCTCGGTCGTATCGGCCTTGATTTCCAGTTTTCCGGCATTCCCCACCTTGGTCAGGTCATCATAACGGTCTGCGTTGCGTTCAAGCTCATTGTAGCCCTGCGGACAAAGGTCGTTTGCTTTTTCAGTGCACGCTCCTGTTGCGGCTTTGCCGCACTGCACCAGATAAGCATCTTCGCCGTCCGGCCCTTTGACCTTCTTGACACTGGCACAGCCGGCCAATACAACCAGCAACATCAAAACCAGGTTTTTCATGCACATCCCCTTTCCATTATGACGAAGCGCACACCCGCCCCGGAACCGCGCATGATGCAATTCATGCATGCTCGAAGCGGGGCACATCCTGGAGCGGAGCCATCCAGTCCGTGCCGAGCGCAAGATTCTTGATCGGCTGGAATCGCGCTGTGCTGCGGGCCTTGCCGGACAATCCGGGGAACATGGCTGGCTTTACGATATAGACGGCCGCCGCGACGCGGATGGCGAAGGTCACGATCCGCCGGATAGGGGAGCTTTGCATGAAACCCGCGGTGGCCGGAAGAAGAGGGATTCGGGATGCCGCTATGCACGAAGCGTCGCTCCGGAACCATTTCGAGCCGGGCCATCAAGATTGCCTGGTCCGTTAACTTCCCTGATTACTTCAAGTGTTTCTTTGCTGCGGCTTCGATCTTGGCTCCGGCCTTTTTGGCCGCAGCCTCGATCTTGGCGCCAGCCTGCTTGGCGGCTTCCTCCAGAGAAGCTCCGGCCTTTAGGGCCGCAGTCTCTATCTGGTGCCCTGCCTTCAGGGCGGCCGGCTTGATTCTGGCCCCTGCCTTCCTGGCCGCCGGCTTGATCTTGGCTGCTTCCTTCCTGGCGGACGACATCAACTCGGACCCGGCCTTCTGCGCGACCGGCTTGATCTCGGCGCCTGCTTTTCTGGCCGCTGCCATCATCTCGGCGCCGGCCTTTTTGGCAACCGGCTTTAACTCCGCGCCGGCTTTTCTGGCGGCGGCCATTATCTCTGCAGCAGCCTTTTTCGCCACTAACATGAACTGTGCTCCCGCGGTCTTCGAAGAGGGTTTTCTGGCTGCCGCTTTCCTGGCCGCCGGTTTCTTAGCAGCGGGTTTCCTGGGTACTGCTTTTTTTGCTGTTGTCATGAGGTTCTCCACGGTTATACAAGGGCGCTGTCTCCAGTCGTTACAAACAGATCAATATAAGAACTATGCTACGAATTTCTTGACGATATCGAGCAACTGATGCGGGTCGAACGGCTTGACCAGCCACCCGGTGGCACCCGCCTCCTTGCCTTGTGCTTTCATTTCATCGTTGTGTACAGTGGTCAAAATCAGAATGGGAGTGGCGGCGAACTTGGGAAGGGCGCGCAGAGCTTTAACAAAAGTGATCCCATCCATGTTGGGCATGTTCTGGTCGGACAGCACCAGATCGATATTATGCGCATTGGCCTTGGCTAACCCGTCAACCCCATCTGCCGCTTCGATTACGGTATAGCCATCCGTCTTAAGGGTGAATGCCACCATTTGCCGGATGGAAGGAGAGTCATCAATAATCAAAATAGTCTTGGACATTTTTTCCCCCTTCAGTTTTGCGGGTAGCCAGCATGGTCTCCGTCTGTGACCAGCATGGCCTTCATCTGTGAAACGATAAAGCCGATGCCTGCAATTCGGATTATAGCCCTATCTCTTGTGAGCATCATTATTGTTGGCAATTTCTTTTGATCCTTTGCAGGCATTCACGGGGACCGGGCCAATTATCTGCTGCTTAAGAAGGAAATGTGATGCTGGTCCCATATGCTCGCTTGAATCAACTCTCCGGTGCAATGATCGAGTACACCGCGCTGCGCAGCGCAAGGTCGCGCGGATCCCCTGTGAGGACCGTTCCCATCCGGTTGGTGACGTACGCATAGCCGATGCCGGCCTTCGGATCGGCGAAGCCGAGCGAGCCGCCCGATCCTGGCTGGCCGAACGAGTCCTCGCTTCCGAACGACCACACGGGACAATGCTTCATGAAGCCCAGCGAGAACTGTATGCCGTCGGCCTGCATGCACTCGTCGTAGAAGCCGTGCATCGGAGGGATTGCAGGTGCCGAGAGCAGGCGCAGCGTTTCCGGCCGCAACTGCAGTTCCCGTCCGCCGGTCGCGAACACGCTGTAGGCGCGTGCGATCGCGCGCGCCGTGCCGACGCCACCGCCCGATGGCACTTCGAAGTTGCGGGCATAGATACGCTCTGCGTCATGGGAGAACATCGAGCCCGCGAGCGCCCGCGAGATGTTCGAGCGGCGATTGAACGCCGTGAGAAAAAAGCGGAGCCCGAACCCGCGCAGCATCTCGAGCAGACCGGGCCTCGCCAGCGTTGCCAGTCTGGAATTAGGGACGGCCTCGGGCAGGCGGATATAGAAATCGAGCCCCAGCGGCGTGGCGATCTCGTCCTGAAAGAATTGTCCGAGACTGCGATGCTGCGGATCGACGCGGCGCAACAACTCGCTTTCGTAATAGCCGAGCGTGATCGCATGATAGGCCTGCCGCGTGCCGGGCTCCCACGCCGGCTTCTGGCGCGCCAGCACGACCGCCAGACGATCGGGGTCGGCAATCAGGCTGCGGTCCCCTTGTTCGTCGAAGGCAAACAGGCCAGCTTGGTGAGCCAGCAGTTGGCGCACCGTGACGGTTTCCTTGCCGTTCTGGGCGAACTCCGGCCAGTAGCTGGAAACACGCTGTTCGTAATCGAGCCAGCCGCGCGAATGCGCCAACGCCAGCGTCATCGCCGCCAGGCCCTTGGTCGTCGAGTAGACGAGAACCATGGTGTCTTCCTGCCAGGGCTCGCCGGTCGCCTTGTTGCGCACGCCGCCCCACAGGTCGACGACCTTCCCGCCCCGGTGGTACACGCAACACGCGCCGCCCAGTTCGTGGCGCAGGGAGAAATTGTCGGCGAATGCATCGCGCACGGCCTCGAAGCCCGCACTCACGTGCCCTTCGATGCGAATGTGTTGTGGCATTTTCATTAGCGAACCTCCGTGCCGGTAAAGCGCCAATGCTGTCGGATCGCTTTTTGCAACCCGGTGAACCGCTGCGAATCGTAGTTGTACAATTCAAGTATTCGCAGTATTGAACAAAGATGCGAAGCTGAACCCATCAGCTTCGGTACAGCGCATCGGGAAGCCACCACTCCTCCATCACCTGCATGGCAAATTCCCGGTTCGCCGAATCTTCGCTGAAGGCCACCTCTTCGAGAAATGCCACGATGACCGCTTCCTGCTCTGCGGTGAGCGAGGCCAGGCGCGGCGGTTCCCGATCCGGCGGCCGCAGATTATGCAGCAGCCCCTCAACCGCCATCCGGAGATCATCCATGTGGCGGAAGGCATAGTCGATCAGGTGCGGCAGGTAGTGCCGCCAGGAAGCGGGGTCGAGATAAGCCAGCCCCCAGAACGTGTAGGCTTCAAGGTACGCGTCAGTCAGCTTGTCGAGCTCAGGATCAGGCGCTGGAACCTGGTCATAGCTATCCTCTGCGTAGCCGCCGCGCAACGTCATGCGGGGAGCGGACTGCAGATCAGCCTCGAATGCTTCGCGGACTTTGCGGACGATCGCGGAACGGACTCCTTCATTTTTCACGATCGGCCTCCTCGTCTCTATTACCGTCCGCTTCAGCCCAGGCCAAGAAGATTTCGAGGATGCGCTCCAGCTTGGTCCCATCCCCCGCGCCATGCCACACACCATCTTCGCTGCGGCAACTTATCCATTCCGGGCCTTGGGCGAAACGCCGGGCATCCACCCCTTCCGCGATTTCGGTGAAGGCCAGCGATTCCAATGGCGTGCCAACGAGATTGATCTTTATCCACCACCCCGGGTTGTCGCATGACTGGATGCTGATACCGGACGAATGCTCCCATTCGCCATTGCATTGACGTGAATACCAGTCCTGGAGTCGTGCAAGCGCGTCCATGGCAGCAAATATGGAATTAAAAGAGACCGAGATTCATACGGGCACCGTTCGCAATTCGTTCCGCCACAAAAAAGAAATGCGATGCGGTCCCCATTAACCGGTCAACCCGGTATCTCAGGCTCGACGAGGTTTGCGAGTTGCGCGAGCGACTCCTGCCAGCCGAGATAGCACATCTCGGTCGGGATTGCCTCGGGTATCCCTTCCTGCACGATAGCGATCTCCGTGCCGCACGACACCTGCGTCAGCGTCACCGTCGTCTTCATCTGCCCGGGCAGGTTCGGATCGTCGAACTTGTCGGTATAGCAGATCGTTTCGGATGGCACGAGCTCAAGATACTCGCCGCCGAACGAGTGGCCGTTCCCCGACGTGAAGTTCGTGAACGACATCCGGAAGGTGCCGCCAACTTTTGCATCCATGTGGTGGACCTTGCAGGTGAAACCGTAGGGCGGCAGCCACTTTGCCATCGCATCCGCGTCCACGAATGCCTTGTAGATGCTCTCCGGTTTTGTGCGGAGCACGCGATGCAGCCGGATGGTGCCTGTGGTCATGGTCTATTCTCCTTTCGATTCTCCGTTCGGTGAGGTCGGGTCTATGGACGCAAAGAAAGGATCGGGGTCCGTCCCTCTATATTTGGACATATCCGAGCTTTAGCTCGATGTTAGCAGATTCGGGACGGATTCGAGACAGGCCACATCGATCCCCATTTGAGCCACAATATCGTATGCCGAAGATCCCACCCCGGTTCATCCTGCTGATCGCCGCATTCGCGCTGCTCGTCGCGGCCATCCAGGTCGGCGTGCTGACCGTTGCATTCGAAAAGCTCGATCTCTCCTCCGATTCCGCCTATCTCCTGTTCATCACGATATTGGGCGGAAGCATGATCAACCTGCCGTTGTTCAGCATGAAAAGCGATCCGCCGAAACTGGAGGAATTGCCGCCGCAATTGCGCGAGCTCTACCGCAGCATGCCGTACACCGGCAGGACCATGATCCTGGCCAACGTCGGCGGCTGCGTCGTGCCCGCCGCATTCTGCCTTTATCTGCTGGCGCACCACCCGCTGAATATCATCTATGTGGTGTTCGCCGTCGCCGCCGTCGCCATCCTGAGCTTCAAGACCAGCCGCCGCATTCCCGGCATCGGCATGGGCATGCCGATACTGCTCGCCCCGATATTGGCAGCGCTGGTTTCCGTCGCGCTCGATCAGGCTAATGCCGCGCCGATGGCCTTCATCAGCGGCACGCTGGGCGTACTGATCGGCGCGGACCTGATGCACCTCAAGGACATCCGGAAGATGGGCACGCCGTTCGCCTCGATCGGCGGGGCGGGCAGCTTCGACGGGATATTCATCAGCGGGATCGTGGCGGTGTTGCTGGCTTAGTTTGTGGCTGGGCGGATCGATGAAGGGGGAGCGAAGATATATTGCGAAGCGGACCCCTTCAGCCCCAAACTCCTTCAGCACCAAAAAGAAAGGAGCTAGCCCTCAGGCTAGATCCTTTGTCAGCAGCAAGGCGAATATCGGTCTTAAGTGCCGGTCGTACCGGAAGGTGTAGAAACTACCGGTCCACCGGGCATTTTGGTTTTGTTCCCTTTGCCATCACACGCGTAAGCGCCTGAGAACACCGCCATTCCGATCAACACAAGCAATACAGCAGCAACTCTTTTCATCATGACTCCGTGTTAAAAAGACAACTCCCTGGATTTGAGTTTATGGCCATTTATACGCCTTGCGGATTCGGTTTGCAATCGGAAAAATTGAAGAGAGGTATCGACGCCCTGAATGAAACGCGATGCCGGCCCCATTGACTCCGGTCAATCCGGAATCTCCGGCTCGACGAGATGCGCAGGCGGAAACCGGCTAACGATCAGCTCGATACGGAGCGTGATCTGTCCCTTATTGCTTCATTGCTTCGACTTTATTTCTACAAAACAACCTCAAAGAATTCGAGTTGTGGCGGGCCCATGTAGATATCTTTTCGGCTGCCGGCGCTTGCATGCGCCTTCCTGAATGCTTCGGATCTTGTCCATGCCTCGAAAGCCTCGCGAGACTTCCATTTGGCGTGAGAGGAGAATAGCGTGTAGTCATCGTTGCCCGGCCCCTGCAAAAGATGAAATTCGATAAAGCCTGGAACGGTATCGAGATAGGAATTACGGCCTTTCCAGACATCGATAAATTCCTGTTCGTGGCCGGGTTTGATTTTGAATCTGTTCATTGCGATAAACATCGTAGCCTCGATTTGTTTGATGAAAGTTGTATCTTATGGAAAGGTAGCAGAGTCGATTATATCCCTGATCACCAGAAACAATTCGACGCCGGTATCTTGAGATACGTCTTGACTCTGCTTAAACCCGCGTCTTCTTATAAACTGGCATCATTCGACTGTTACTAGGCGGCGACGAATGAATCCAAAGGTGGTAGTCATTACCGGTGCCAGCCGCGGGCTGGGGCGCGCGATGGCGGAGGAGTTCATCCGGCTGGGGCACGGGGTGCTGGGTTGCGGACGTTCGGCGAAAGCCATGCGCGAACTGGATGCACGCTACGGGCCCGACCACCGCTTCAGCGTGGTGGACGTCACCGACGACGGGGCGGTTCGCGATTGGGCCGCCCAATGTCTGCAACATGCCGGGCCGCCCGATCTGCTGTTGAACAACGCGGGCATCATCAATCGCAATGCGCCGCTGTGGAAGGTCCCCGCCCGCGAATTCTCGGAGGTCATTGACGTGAACATCAAAGGCGTGGCGAATGTGATACGCCACTTCGTGCCTGCCATGGTGGCCAGGAAGCACGGGGTGATCGTCAATTTCAGTTCAGGCTGGGGGCGTGCCACCGACGCCGAGGTCGGCCCCTATTGCGCAACCAAATGGGCCATCGAGGGACTGAGCAAATCGCTCGCGCAGGAAGTGCCGAGGGGAATGGCTGCCATCCCGCTGAATCCGGGCATCATCGACACCGATATGTTGCGCAGCACTTTTGGCGGAGATGCATCGAATTACCCTTCAGCAGAAACATGGGCTGAAACCGCCGTTCCCTGGTTGCTGGGGCTGAGACCAGCAGACAACGGACATTCGCTGACGGTGGGCAAGCGGCATTAAATTCGTTCAAAGCTGAACTCACCCATTGGTTTGCAGGTTCAGTAAATAAGAATTGGACTCCGTACCTATGGTACTGCTGCAAACATCTAGAAAACCTTGATTGCAACAGCGCCCGCACATACCGCGAATATCGATGCGTACCTGAGGCGGGTAATGGGCTCCTTCAGGAAGGTGGCGGCAATGATCGCGGCAAATACCACCGATATCTCCCGGAGTGCCGCGACAAGCGCAATAGGCGCGCGAGTCATTGCCCAGAGTGCCAGCCCGTAGGATGCCAAGGTGCACGCGCCGCCGATCAAGCCCCTGCGCCATCCCAGTTGAATCCGCTGAAGCATCTCCCGGCCCTGGCTTGCTGCCGAGATGGCTAACAACAGCGGGGCGGTCAACAAGAACATCCAACCCGTGTAGCTGAAGGCATGCCCGGAAAGCCGTGCGCCTTGGCCATCAATGACGGTGTAGACAACGATGACACCGGCGTTGGCCAGCGCGAACATTGCGGACGCAGAGCGAAATGTCCCGGCACGCCACGCATCACCAGCCAGCATAAGTACACCGCAGGAAATGAGGAGCACGCCAGCCCATCCGCCCAGCGAAGGCGATTCGTGCAGCAACAGTGCTACTGCAACCACGGTTAATGCGGGTGCAGAACCCCTCATGAGCGGATACGCGAAACTCAGTTCTCCGTGTCGGTACGTAAACGCGACGAGAGAAAAATAGGCGACATGCAGCAGCACGGATGCCGCCAGATACGGCCAGCTTCCGACGGCGGGGATTGGGGCCAGCGGCAGCAGGATCGCTGTCCAGACCGCAGCACCCAGTACAATCAAGACGGTATCCTGGTATTTCCGGGAAGACCCGCGGACGAGCGCATTCCATACGGCATGAAGTGCGGCGGCAAATAACACGATTGCCATGATTTCGAGGGACAATGGTTACCTCTCTATCCGCTGTCCGGAAACATCCAACCACGCAGCGGCATCAATCCAAAGGAACGGCGCCCCTGAAGTTTCTGCGGAAACTATTGCGATGCTGGCCCATTGAATCAGGTAATGCAGAGTACCTGGCTTGCTAGCCTCAATACCGCCCACCTGTCTTGGTGATGTAATTGGTCAACTGTTCGGTCTCCTGGCTCATGCGTGCCAGGTTGGCGTGGGTCACGTTGAAGAGTGCGCACATCACCTTGAATGCCATGCGCGGGTGGACGTCGACAGATTTATCCAGGTCTCCCGGTGTGAGGGTATAGACGGTCGATGCGCCCGAGGATCGCAGCGTTGCCCTGCGTGGGGTGTTTTTGACAAACGCGCGGGTGCCGGCGCAATCACCGACCTTCATGGTGTAGACCCGCTTTTCTTCGCCCTGCATGTTCAGGCTGGTGACGATGAGCTGGCCCTCGGCGAGCAGGAACAGGGAACGGTATTTGTCGCCTTCCTTGACCAGGAACTCGCCATCCTTGAAATGCTGCACGCCCATGATCGCGGCCAGTTGCCTGGCTTCCTCCTCGGTCAGCTCGGTCCCCAATACCGAATTACGAACAATTTTGTAATCTGCAGCTTCGCTCATCGTTTGATCTCCTGGGTCAAATATTCAGAGTGATAAATGATAACTCATAACCATGTTGCCATGCCCCCGGTTATCTCTCGCCACTTGCATGGTGACGAGGCTCCATTCTTTTCATAAAACCAATTGGGCGCCGCCCCTTGTCATCGTTCAGGTTCTCGGTGCTGTTGAAGAACTCGTTGTGCTTCATCCCCTCCGGCACATCCAGCGGATTAGGCCGGAACGGAGTAAGAATTTCGCGCGGGCTGGATTGCGTCGTGTCGT
>DATKAK010000007.1:0-15555 GCA_035498295.1 Gallionella sp.
CGGTGGTTCGATGAAATACAAACGCACCAACTTGCGGAAACGAGAAGCTTTCGACCTCTGGCTGCCTATCGCAACGGCGATCATCGGCGATAACCTGACGGACCGGGAACGCCAGATCGTTCGATCGAGCTTCAAGCTGGGTTGGGATGCCCGAGCCATCGATGAAAAAGCTCCTAAAGGTTACAGATACAAAAAAACCAAATGAAGATACATGACATATTCGCGAGCGATGGCCGTTGCGGTCGCGTTCAACTCATGTCTACATTTTCGCTTCGCCTGACGCAGAGGTTAAAATAAGGCATGTTCTAAAATCAAACCGAATTTGTCCTGTTTAACCGACAATCAACCATGCCGAAAAAGACGATCCCCCGGCTATTGAAGATCATCATTCTATGCCTGCTGCATGCACCGATTCAGGCGGCAGAAGTCACCCTCCACAGGAACGAAGCCAGCGGCCTATCGACCTGGGCCGCAAAGGACGACGGCTTCAGCATCGAACTCATCCAGCTGAATCCCGACTTCGTGCGTGCCGTATACGGCAAACGCGACTTCCCTGCCGAAGAGGTCGAGCGGATCGCCGACTACTGTGTGTTTGGCAGTATCATTCAGAACACCTCGCAGCAGCAGTTGGGCTACCGGGTTGCCGACTGGCGATATGTCGACAAGCACGGCAAGTCCTATCCGGTCAAGACCAAGGCCCAGTGGCTGGCAGAATGGCGCAAGGCGGGCATCACCTTCGCCTGGACCTTGCTGCCCGAAAGCGGCGACTTCGGCATCGGTGACTGGCAGCAGGGTTTCACCACGATAAAAATAGACCGCGATGAAAAATTCGATTTCATCTACACCTGGGCACTTGACGGGAAAAAGCACGAGGGGAAAATCGAGGACATGAGTTGCGCACCCGCCGCCCCTTAACCAGCCCGAGTACACGGGAGTGAACTGAAATGCCATGCAAATCCGTATCGGTATTCTTGTATTGCCTGCTGGTGTTCTCGGCACAGGCTGCCGAACCGCAACAACCCAAACTGGGTCACCACTTGACTGCCCTGTCAGAATCCCTGCCCGCGCCTGACTTCACGCTTAAAGATATGGATAACAAGCAATTCAGCCTGAAGGACTATCGCGGTAAGGTGGTCATGCTGAACTTCTGGGCCACATGGTGCCCTCCTTGCCGCAGGGAAATGCCCTCGATGGAACGCCTGCACCAAAAATTAAAGGGCAAGGATTTTGTCGTATTGGCGCTGAACCAGATGGAAGATGGCGACCAGGTATTCGCTTTCACCGGCGACCTTGGCGTGGACCTGACGTTCCCCATCCTGTTTGACAAGGACAGCAGCGTGTCCCGCGCCTATGGGGTGATGGGCCTGCCCACCACCTACCTCATCGACAAAAAGGGCAATATGCGTTTTCGTGCGATTGGCGGGCGCGAGTTCGATCATCCTGAAGTGGAAAAACAGATTCTGCAGTTGATGCGGGAGTAGGTATGGAAATGAAAATCAGATTGGGCTCCATCCCTTTTTCGCTGAACATGGCCCATCGGCCATTACGTTTCTCTGATCCCCTTCTCTAAACCAGACATCATCGAACGGTAACAACAGACACAAGGCGGCAATTCACGACGTGCACAGGGCGATTCTATTCGGGCTAGAGAATTGTAAGGGAATGTTAATAAAGGAGATTCCATCAACTATTGCTATATACTAGAAATGCGGTAGATATCATACGTCTCTCCAGTCGTTCGCGGCCTTCAGAGTAATTAATTTCTCAATTACCCATTTTTTGATTCGGATTTATAAAGGGAGGAAAGCACGATGAAAGAATCTTTGAAACTGATCATGGTTGCCGCTGGATTAATGGCAATTTCTGCAACGGCTGGCGCCTTCTCGACCAAACCTTGTAAAGCTTGCCATGCAATCGACAAAGATGTTGTAGGTCCCGCCTGGAAAAGGGTTGCAGAAAAATATGGCAGTGAGGGAGCTCTGGCAGCAGTTTTCAAGTCTGGCTTTAAGGTAGAAGATCGAAAAATAGCAAGCTCAGAAGAAAAATTCAAGAAACAAGCGGCCGTCATGACAGGACAGTACAACACCTTGATCAAGGGCCACGAAGACGAAGCGGCAAAAGCACTTTTTGCCGCCGTTAAATCGGGCAAGATAGGCGACTAAGTCCGCTCGGAATTGGCAAATGTTAAAGGCGACCCAAGCGGTCGCCTATTTATCTGTGGTGGTAGCCGCGATCGCCAAGCTTTCTCCTTGCCGCAGCTTCTCAATATCACTTTTCGAACTTCATCACGCCGTTCTGGCAGTCCACCTTGATCATATCCTTCGCGGCGAACCTGCCTTCCAGGATCAACTTGGCGAGCGGGTTCTCCAGTTGTGACTGGATCGCGCGCTTGAGCGGCCTTGCGCCATACACCGGGTCGAATCCGGCATTGGCGATCTCGCCGAGCGCGGCGTCGCTGACCTGCAGTTTCATCTCCATTGCAACAAGGCGCTTTTCCAGATACTGCAACTGTATCTTCGCGATGGACTTGATGTTCTTCTCGTCGAGCGCGTGGAACACCACAACCTCGTCGATGCGGTTGATGAACTCGGGACGGAAATAGGATTTCACTTCGCCCATCACCGCCAGCTTGATGACCTGGTAATCGTCGCCCGACATCTGCTGGATCATCTGGCTGCCGAGGTTGGATGTCATCACGATAACCGTATTCTTGAAGTCCACTGTGCGGCCCTGTCCATCGGTCATGCGGCCGTCGTCCAGCGCCTGCAGCAGCACGTTGAACACGTCGGGGTGCGCCTTTTCCACTTCATCGAGCAGGATGACACTATAAGGCTTGCGGCGCACGGCTTCGGTGAGTCCGCCGCCTTCTTCATAGCCGACATAACCGGGCGGCGCGCCGATCAGGCGCGCGACCGAATGCTTCTCCATGTATTCGCTCATGTCGATGCGGATCAGGTGGTCTTCGGAATCGAACAGGAATCCGGCCAACGCCTTGCACAGCTCGGTCTTGCCCACGCCGGTGGGACCGAGGAACAGGAAGGAGCCATAGGGACGATTCGGATCGCTCAAGCCGGAACGCGAACGGCGGATCGCATCGGACACCAGTTTCACCGCCTCGTCCTGACCGACCACGCGCTCGTGCAATTTGTCTTCCATGTGCAGCAGTTTGTCGCGTTCTCCCTGCATCATCTTGGAGACCGGGATGCCGGTAGACCGGCTGACCACTTCGGCGATCTCTTCGGCACCGACCTGGGTGCGCAACAATTTGTTCTTCTTGCCGTCGCCTTCGGCTTCGCGCTGCGCGGCTTCTTTCAATTTGGCTTCGAGCTGCGGCAACTTGCCGTATTGCAGCTCAGCAACCCTTTCCAGCTTGCCTTCGCGCTGCAATTTGACGATCTCTGCCTTGATGTGGTCGATCTCTTCCTTGAGGTTGGCGGTACCCTGGGCCGCTCCCTTCTCCGCTTTCCAGATCTCTTCCAGGTCGGCATATTCTCGCTGCAGTTTCTGGATCTCATCCTCGATCAAAGCGAGACGTTTCCGTGAAGCCTCATCCTTTTCCTTCTTCATCGCTTCGCGTTCGATCTTGAGCTGGATCAGGCGGCGGTCGAGCTTGTCCATCACCTCGGGCTTGGAGTCGATCTCCATCTTGACGCGCGCGGCAGCCTCGTCGATCAGATCGATGGCCTTGTCCGGCAGGAAACGGTCGGTGATGTAGCGGTGGGAAAGCTCTGCCGCGGCAACGATGGCCGGGTCGGTGATGTCCACGCCGTGGTGCAGTTCGTATCTCTCCTGCAGGCCGCGCAGGATCGCTATGGTAGATTCGACGCTCGGCTCTTCGACAAACACCTTCTGGAAGCGGCGTTCCAGCGCGGCGTCCTTCTCGATGTATTTGCGGTATTCGTCCAGCGTGGTTGCGCCGACGCAATGCAACTCGCCGCGCGCAAGCGCGGGCTTCAACATATTGCCCGCATCCATCGCGCCCTCGGCCTTGCCAGCGCCGACCATGGTGTGCAGTTCGTCGATGAACACGATGGTCTGGCCTTCGTCCTGCGCCAGTTCCTTGAGCACCGCTTTCAGGCGCTCCTCGAATTCGCCACGGTACTTGGCGCCGGCGATCAACATGGCCATGTCCAGGCTCAGCACCTTCTTGTTCTTCAGCGATTCGGGCACTTCTCCGTTGACGATGCGCTGCGCCAGCCCCTCGACGATCGCGGTCTTGCCGACACCGGGTTCGCCGATCAGCACCGGGTTGTTCTTGGTGCGCCGCTGCAATACCTGGATCGCTCGGCGGATTTCGTCGTCGCGCCCGATCACCGGGTCGAGCTTACCCTGCCGGGCGCGCTCGGTCAGGTCTATGGTGTATTTCTTCAGTGCTTCGCGCTGGCCTTCAGCTTCCTGCGAACCGACCGACTCGCCACCGCGCACCGCATCGATCGCCTGCTCCAGCGGCGCCCGTTTCACGCCATGTTGCTTGAGCAGCCGCCCGGCCTCGCCCTTGTCGTCACACGCCGCAAGCAGGAACATCTCCGTTGCGATGAACTCATCTCCGCGCTTTTGTGCTGCTTTGTCCGTTAAGTTCAGCAAATTCGACAAATCGCGCCCCACCTGTATTTCGCCGCTGTGGCCTTCGACCTTGGGCAAGCGCTCGACCGCATCCTTGAGCGCGGCCTTTAATGGCGCGACATTGCCCCCGGCGCGCGACAGCAAGGAAGCCGCACCGCTGTCCGCATCGTTGAGCAGAGCCAGCAACAGGTGCTGGGGCTCGATGAACTGATTGTCACTACCCACCGCAAGACTCTGGGCATCGGACAATGCCTGCTGAAACTTGGTGGTAAGTTTGTCGAATCGCATGGGTTACTCCTGATTTGTTGGCAATTGCAGATGTAATGGAGGGAGTTGCCGTGAATTTCAAGTGGTCGAAGAAAAATTGCCAGATGCGAAAGGCCTTGGCCCAAATCGGTCCGTCTATCGTATAATGTATCTATCTGAATGGACCTTGTTCAACGTTTGGAACCGTTGAGGTTTGAAGCAGCACATGTCTGCTGCGTGGGTTGAATGTTCCGGAAACGTGAATTGTTTGAGCCACACGAGTAATTTTGCGGCTGCAAGATAGTGGAAACGCCATGAAAAACAATATATCTTTAGCTTTGGCTACCGGTATTCTGGGTGTCACGATGGCATTTGCCGCCCAGATCGCACGGGCCGGCGATCAAATGTTCAGCCTCTCCTCAACATTCGACAATGGGACATTTGACAATGGTTCCGATCAATACGAGACCGGCCCTTGGGCGTTCAAATTGACCGACCCATCCGGTATTCCGGGCCCAGCCAGAGCGGTTCCCAAGATCGGGGGGTTCGGCGACATCGGAGAATCGAACAATTCGCGATTCGGTTTGGGCGAAACCGAAGCAGCGGCCTCCTATAATATCTATGCGGGCGGCGCATCCAGCCCCGAGGTCAATTTGACCGGCAAAGTTCGAGTCAACATGTCTGGCAATAGCAACGTTTTCAGCTTGACGCACAACGACTATTCGGCCCAGATGGATGTTTATCAAAACCTGAGCAAATTCACCGCAAAAGGCACTCTGGGCTCCAAGGTGCAGGGAAGCCCGACCGGAATCATTCTGAGCCCGGTGCTCTATGGTTCCTTCGGGGGTATCTATCAGCTGACTGAGCAAACCAGCACGGGTGTCGATATGAGCTTGTCCCAAGATCCTGCTGCTTCGGGAATCACACAGCAAGAAGTCAGCGCTTATGTGAATTACAAGCTCGACAAGAATTTCAAGGCGCGGGGCTATGTGCAGAGGGGCTATTCCAACGGCAACCCGAACAACATCCTGGGCGGCCAGGTTTATTACGGATTCTGAAAGGCCGCTCCGCAACGCAAGTTCAAGGTTTGATGCAATATCAGCCTGTCACAAATTTTCAGCCTGAGTTAATCTGCGTCTTTTCAAACCGCCCCGGGGAATATCCATGGCTGAATCCGAGCTGGCCTCTTATATCCGCCGCAACGTAGCCAACTCGCTTGAAGAAGACGTTCACACAGGAGACTTGAGCGCCCAGTTGCTGCCCGAAACTCTGATATCAAGCGCGCAGGTCATCTCAAGGCAACAAGGAGTGCTGTGCGGGGCACAGTGGTTTGAAGAATGCTTCCGCATGCTCGATCCCGAGTTTGTTGTAAATTGGCTGGCCAGGGATGGCGATCGAATCAGTGCGGGGCAAATGCTGTGCGAGATTCGAGGCCGCGCCCGCGCACTGCTGAGTGCCGAACGCAACGCATTGAATTTTCTTCAGACCCTGTCCGGAACCGCCACCCGCACCCGGCTCTACGTGGATGCGGTGGCCGGTATCAACGTCAAGATCATGGATACGCGCAAGACCTTGCCCGGATTGAGGCAGGCGCAAAAATATGCGGTGCGCACCGGCGGCGGGCATAATCAACGAGCCGGCCTGTTCGACGGGATATTGATCAAGGAAAACCATATTGCCGCGGCAGGCGGCATCAAACCCGTGCTGGAACGGGCATTCCGTTTGGCCAAACCCGGCATCGCGGTGCAGATCGAAGTGGAAAACCTTGCACAACTGGATGAGGCATTGGACGCAGGAGCCAAGCTGATACTGCTCGACAACTTCGATCTGGAAGATTTGCGCGCTGCGGTGCGGCACGCCGGAAAACGAGCCGAACTGGAAGCGTCCGGCGGGATCACGATCGAAAAGCTGCGTGACATTGCGCTGACCGGGGTTGATCGCATCTCGATCGGCAGTTTGACCAAAGATGTGCAGGCCATCGACTTGTCCATGCGATTCAAGATATGAACACTCAACGCCTGGCGCCTTGCAGATAATCAATGATGGCAGATACATTACCCAGCGCTGCATTGAACCCGGTTTGATCGACCGGCTGTGCGGGACTTGAACTATCTTGTCGCGTCCCTATCTTATGGGTTCTGCAAACTTTCACGGGGATCATCATGAAAAGCACAGTTCACGTCGTCTGCCCGCATTGCGATAGTGTGAATCGCATTCCTGCTGCCAGGCAGCATGAGCGGTCCATATGCGGCAAGTGCAAGCAGGCCTTGTTCGATGCACATCCCGTGGAACTGGGCGGCAATAATTTCAACCAGCATATCAGCCGCAGCGACATTCCCGTTCTGGTGGATTTCTGGGCGCCGTGGTGCGGTCCGTGCCGGATGATGGCCCCCTCGTTTGCGCAGGCAGCAGAACAACTCGAGCCCGGCATGCGGCTGGCCAAGCTGAACACCGAAGAGGCTCAGGAGCTCGCTTCGCGCTACAACATCCGCAGTATCCCCACCCTTGCGCTGTTCGCGGGTGGTCGCGAAATCGCGCGACAAGCCGGGGCGATGGATACCAGTGGAATCGTTCGATGGACGCGCAGCATGCAGGCCTGATTTCCGCCGCAAGGGGATCACGAGAATATGGGCAACAGTAGTTAGACTGTTGCCCGCATTCTTTCCGGCAAACAGGACTTCTCAGGAACCGATCATGCAGGTGTTGCCATGTTTGTCGGTCAGGATGATGTCCATGCTATCGCCCATGAACCCCGGCGTTTCCGAAAGAAGTTTCAGGATATGACTGTCGGCATACCCGGTTTCTCCGCGGAACAGATCCAGCGATTTCTCGCCCATGGACAGCACCACATGGCCATCATGCACGGTCACGTACAGTCCCGGATCACCCGACTCGGTTCCAAACAGTTTCTCGAAATCGAACGGGATGCTGTCCGGACGGGGCGTGCTGTTGCCGGTAACCGCCGGCGGAATCGCGATGACACGCACCGGTTTGCCGGTATCGCGAGCGATGATGGCGGCTTGCTGCAATGCGACGGAAAACGACCCGCCCGGGGAAACCAGCACCACCTCTCCGGCCCAGACATACACGCCCGCGCCATCCAGCGGGTTGCCTTGAGTCGCCCCGGGATTGCCGGCTCCGCTCGCACAAGGCCCGTTACACCATGCGTCAAAGCCGGTGCCGCGAATTCCTATCGTGGCAGTCGCCAAATTGAAACGGTAGTTGTCATGGTTCGTCCGGCCGATAAAACCCGTGACCACGCGCACTCCGCCCTTGAGCAATCTCAATATGGCATTTTCTTCCGACTTGGCCTTGTCGTACTTGAATTTTTCCACGCGAAACTGCGTGCCAGCCTGCAAGCTCACCCGGCCCTCGTCGCGGAACGCCACCACGGCATAGGACTTCGCACCCGTGATCAAGGTGTCGCCCTCGTAGACCGGCGCTCCCAATTGGAGCGTGCGATCCCTGCTCGCCGGATCCCTCGCCGATAACTCACCCTGCACCAGCATCACCCTGCCCACCACCGGTGAGGGCGCCGGTTGCGGCTTCACCGCCGGCTTGGCATCCGCTTCATCATCCCGGCAATCCTTGGTGGCACACAACCGCGTGGAAAAATCGGTGCCGCGTATACCGATCGTGGCCGTTGCGGCATGAAGTTTGTATGCGTCGGTGTTGCCGCGTTTGCCGATCAAACCGGTGACGGTTCGAAAGCCCCCCCTGAGCAAACGCAGCACGATGTTGTCGTCCTTGGGAGCTTCCTTGCGATACTGGAAGGCTTCGATACGCAAATTCGAATTGGGGCGTATCGTCATCTTTGTGCGGTCATTCATTTCCACCTGGGCATAACTGTCCTTTGCGGTGATCAGCATATCGCCCGCAAATACCTCGGCCTTGGGTACGACGACCCTGACCGTTCCATCCACGCGCTGCACCACCAGCGTTCCGCTTATGTTTCCTACTCTGCCGGCCGCTTCCTCCACGGCATGAGCCATAGTCGCGACGACGGTCAACAACAAGGAAAAAAATAAAGTTGCGGTCTTCATCCTATACCTCATCAATTCGGGGGGCCTCTGCGTGTAGAAATGCAATTTCGAGACTCCCTTTAGAAGGTTGCGTTAATGCTCAGATGGGCACGCCAATCGCCCTCCTGCTGTTCGGGGTCGGTGCCGGCCTTCATGATTCTTGCCGCATCGAGGCGCAGCGAATATTGTTCAGTGTAATTCGCGCGCACACCGATGCCGGCCCCGGAGATCGTGGTTTTGCCCGCATTGGCGGACAAGCTGGCCTGTCCCGCATCGAAGAACAGCAAGGCGCGTGTCCGGAGATCGCCACCGCCGAAATCCGGCGTATAACCTTCCACATTCAGACGCGCTCCCTTGTCTCCACCCTCGCTGCCCTCGGTAAAACCGCGCACCGCATCGGCGCCACCCAAACGGATCTGCTCACCCTGCACCAGCACATCATTAGTCCACTGCCCGTATAGAGCCGTGCGGAACAGCCAGTCACTCCCGATCGATTGCGAATAGCTCCCGCCAAAACGCAGCAGCTTGTAGTTCGGGTCGGGATCGGTCATATTGAGCTGGTCATAAGCCGCAAAATCTTCCTTTTTCCCCTTGCTCGCTCCGGGTATGTTGGCAACGATCGACACATTGAGATTGACATCGCTCCTGACAAACTTTCCCCGCGCCGTATAAGTGGCATTCACCGGCACCACGACGATTTCGTTATACAGCACCGCGGGAGGCGTACCGGTCATTTCGATACGCCGGTAATCGCGCCAGTCCAGGCCGAACGAAAGATTCGGGTCGAATGCGCCCATGCGCTCCAGCAGATAGTTGTAGCGAGTGCTGAACAATCTTCCGCCTCCCTGGAAGTTGGAGAGGCCTCCCACCACCGCGTTCACGTTAGAATAACCGGCAAAGAATTCCAGGCTGCTGCCGGATTTGTAGAACGGGATCTTGTACGTGCCCCCCAGCACCTGCACCCGGTCTGGATACAACGGCGACAACAGGTACTGGACACCCGCAACGTGGTCCGCCTTGAATGCGTTGGCATATGTATAGGAAAGGCCCAGCCGCGCAACGCCGGTCTCCTGTGTGCCGGTATTGTCGACGGACACACCCCAGATGGAGGGTTTGCTGTCGGTGACGATCACATTGGCATCCACCAGATCGTCTCTTTCTCCGGCTTTCAGCACCACATTCATCTTGCGCGCGGGATTTTCATTGGCGAGCCTCAATTCGCGGGAGATCCGTTTGGTGCTCGGCACGCCGGCAGCGCGCACCGAAGGCACCGCGTTCAGCGCATTGGCCTCGCTGACAAAATGATTGTCCTTTACCGACACGATGCCGAAATGACTTTCCACCACACGCAAATGCACCGTGCCCCTTTCCAGTTCCTGTTCCGGCAACAGCACGCGCACCGCGGTGTAACCACGCTTTGCATAGGCCGCCTCTACCGCTTCCAACGCACGTTCCACGTCGGAAAAATCCTTGTCCTTGCCGGTGTAAGGCTTGACTGCAGCATCAAGCTCAGCCTTGCTTAACAGGGAAGCGCCTTCGACAACGTAGCGTTCTATGGTAAATCTCAGCATACCCTGATCCGCTCCAGCCGCTGCGGCAGGGGTTGCATCAGCAGCTGCCAGCGCAAAATACGGCGCGCTCAGCAAGATTCCCAACAGCGATATGAATAGCGATCTATGTTTCATGGAATATCCAGCGTTCAGGAATGATCAATTGCACATCGGAAGCGGGTTGCCATTCGCGTCGGTCGGAAGCGTCTCGACGGCGAGAACATCCTCACCCGGTTTCTTGCGGTCCTGATTGGTGATCGTCACGATTTCGTCGATCACGTTGGGAGCCGCCGCAACGGGTAACGGGGAGAACGGGAGCAGTGGCATGGATAGGCCATCAGTCATGTGCCAGACCGTTCCGCTGGTAAAGTCCCACAGCGGATTGAGGTTGCCGTTGGCGGTAGTGGCCGAAGTGAAATTCGCCATGGTCTTCATGTCGGCATCGCTCATGCCAAAGACGACACCGCCAGCATCGGTGCCAGGTTTTCCGGCAGAAGCGTCAAAGCCTATACCAGACGAAATCCCGCTTTCGACTGTCGTATTCCAGAAACTGGCGCTGACGCTGCCGCCGTATGCATAGCCCACCAAACCGCCGACGTTGGCTCCACCGGAGACGATGCTGACGCTGGCATAGCTGGTGCTAATGCTGATTCCGGAATTCAAGTTAAAACCCACAAGGCCACCGACGTCATCGCTGCCGCTCACCGTACCGCCGCTGGCGTACGTGTTGCTGATGCTGCCAATGTTATAGCCCACCAGACCACCGACATCATAGCTACTACCGCTTACGCTGCTGTTGCTGGCGAAACTGGTGTCGATAGTACCGTAGTTGTAACCCACCAGTCCGCCGACTCCATTGCTACTACCGCTCACTGTGCCTCCGCTGGCGTAAGAGTTGCTGACGCTGCCAGAGTTGTTACCCACCAGCCCCCCCACTTCAGTATGATTTCCGCTTACTGTGACATTGCTCGCATAGTCGCTGTCGATCATCCCGCCACTGTTGTTGTATCCAACCAACCCACCTATGTTATACGACCCGTCGCCGACACTGCTCACACTGCCGCCGCTAACATAGCTGGTACTGATACTGCCGGTGTTGTATCCCACCAGTCCGCCGAAGTTATATGCATAGTTGCTGGAAGTGCCGGCGCTACTACTCACACTGCCATTGCTGACATAGCTATTGCTAATTGTTCCGCTGTTGTTACCAACAAGACCGCCGGCATTTGCAGAAGTATCGGTCGCAGCGGAAATCACGCTGGCGCCGTCAACATGACTTTTGCTGATGTTGCTGCCAATACTGTTAAAGCCAGCCAGTCCGCCGACACTACTGTTACCGCTCACCGTACCGCCACTTCTATAGCTATTGCTGATGGAGCCAACGGATATTGCACCAGCGCTGGTAGCGTAGTTATATCCGACCAAGCCGCCAACATAGGACGTGCCGGTAACTGTGCCTCCGTTGGCGTAGCTGTTACTTATGATGCCGGTGTTATAACCCACCAGCGCGCCGACATTCGTATTTCCCGTCACAATGGGATTCACCAGTCCCACGTTGCTTATCGAACTTGGAGAATCAATGCCGTTAGATTGGCCAAACAAACCCACATAACTTTCAGTCGGGCGATTGATGACGAGGTTGCTGATGGTATGGTTCTGTCCGTCAAAAGTACCCCAAAATGGCTGGCCAGCATTACCAATCGGAGCAAATCCTACGGGCGCACCATTCACATCAAGCCAGTTTTTGGTCACCGTGGCATCGATGTTATTGGCTAGGACGTAGCTTTTGCCAAAGTTAAACATTCCCGCGCTACCTATGCCTTGCACACCATATATGTCAGCCAACTGATACGGGTTAGCTGTGCTACCATCGCCGCCCAAAGCGCGGATGAAAGTTCCACTCAGCACATTGAAGCCGGTATTGGCGACAAATCCGGGCAGCGTGGCGGATATCTGCTTCCAGGTTCCACTACTCAATACGAAAGAGCCCACATCCACTGCGCCTGTCATCGATATCGTTCCACTGCCCGACGTATCCACAGAGAAAGCACCCCCGGCCAGCTTGATGTTCCCGCCAATATTGATGTCACCTCCAGTAGTCAGTAACGATAAGCCGCCTGTAGTACTTGTATCTGCATTAGTAATGTCCGCATTGACGTTGATTGTCCCTGCCGCGTTCAACGTCAATGAATAAGGGCTGCTCCAGGCGATGGCATTCTGCACGGTGATGTTACCCACTCCACCAGCCGAGCCAAGGTTGGAGTCAACGGTGACGTTCGAAGTCTTCAACTGGCCGGTCAGGACTGCCACGTCGAGATTGGATGGCGAATTTACAATATCGGCAAAGTAAGAACCGGTCGCATTCCAAATCATCGTTCCGGTACTGGTATTTGCACTAATAGTGATGTCCGTCGGATCGAGCAGCAGCGATCCGACCATCCCGTTCGCTGCCGTCGTGTTCACCAAACCGTCAAAGCCCAGCCATTGTTTGCCTGATACTTCAACCCAGCCGCCGTTTCCGAAATCTGCCCCGCCCCGCGAGGAAATATTGCCATCAAATTGCGTGGCTTCATCCGACCACACCACGACCTTGCCGCCGTCACCGCTTTGCGTCGCATTCGCGCTGATAGCCGCAGCCGGCGCAACATAAGTGACTTGCGCATTCGGCACATCCGGGTTCGCGCCATGCGCATCGCCGCCGATCAGTACGGTGCCGCCGCCATGTGTTCCGTCTGCGCTGACCATTGCGCCATCCATCACGCCGACCTGGCCGCCCAGCGCTTCGATGCTGCCGCCGGTGGTGCCGTTGGCACTGACGGTACCGGAGATCTCCGCACGCTGGCTGGCCTTGAACACGATCTTGCCGCCCTGCATCGTCGCGCTGTCCGCGCTGACGATGCCGCTGTTGCCGACCACCGTGCCGAACAGACCGAGGCTGCCGGACGAAGCGATCAGTTGACCGACGTTGGTGGCATCGCCCGCCGGCGCGGTGATGCTGACCCTGAGGTTGGGATCATTGGTGCTGACCAGGTCCACGCTGTATCCGGCTGCCAGCAGGATCTCGCCATTGGGCGCGGTGATCACGCCGGTGTTCTCGACGTTGGGTGCGATCAGGTAGATCTGCCCTTGGTCCTGAGCGCTGATGTTGCCCGCGTTGCTGATGTTGGCCGCGCCGGGCACTTCGGTGAAGTGGTTGTTGCCGGCAAGGAAGTCGGCATCGCTGAGGCCAAGCGTGGAGGCGACCAGCCCGGCCACGTCCACGACCGAGCCCGCGCCGAACACGATCCCATGAGGATTGATCAGGAACACGCGCCCGTTGGATTGCAGCGTACCCATGATGTTCGAAGGATCGCTTCCGACCACGCGGTTGAGCACGGCGGATGAGGCGCTTTGCTGGGCGAACCGGGTGACCTCGTTCGAGCCGATCGAGAATCCTTGCCAGTTGATGATGGTGCCGGGAGTATTGGTGACGGTCAGGGTATTGCCGGAAGTGGCGAAGCCGGCGCTGCCGCTCATCACGGTCGCCCCTGTCGGGTTGGCTTGCGCGGTTTGCGCTGCAAAAGCCAGAAGCACCGCCGCGTACACCGGTTTGAGGCGGAACTGCGATGGTTTGCGCAGCTGCCGGTTAGCGGATTTCCTGTTCATGACATTCACCCCCCCTGCCAAACGTCTTGTAGAACAATTACATCACCGGTGCGATAGTGTCTCTTTTCGGAAAAAAAAACAATAGGCAAGATGTACCTCATCGCCCATACTTACCCACTTCCAAGCCAGTGAGATTCTGCATATATTTGGCTTGTCCGGGATTAGCTGGCAGCATACGCTCCGGACCTTTTTCAACGCGAAGGGAATAGCCGCGCTCTTCATGTCAAACATACCCGGACACAAGCCATCCAGCTCCGCTCCTGCTGGACCGGCGCCTCAACTCTCGATCGAGCAGGCCATGACGCTGGCGACCCAATTGCAATCACAGGGCCGACTGCAGGAATCGGAACATCTGCTGCAGCAGATTCTGCAGCAGCAACCCGATCATGCGTTTGCCCTGCACCTGCTGGGGGTGATCGCGCACCAGGTCGGCAAGCAGGTGTTGTCCACCGAATTGATACAAAAGGCGATCCGGTTCAACGGGAACGTCGCGCTGTTCCATGCCAACCTCAGTGAAATATTGCGCCAGCAGAAACGCCTCGATGAAGCCGTCGCACACGGCGAGCGTGCGGTCGCTTTGGAGCCGCGCATGGCAATGGCGCACAGCAACCTGGGTGTCGCCTATTACGACCGCAAGGAATATGGCCGCGCAGAAGCCTGCCAGCAGCGCGCGCTGGCGATCGCACCGAACTTCGCCCCCGCATTGAACAACATGGGCAGCATCCAGCGCGAACGCAAGCACAAGGACGGGGCGCTGATCTGGTACCGGAAAGCGATCGACGCCGCCCCGGATTACCTGGAACCGCTGAACAATTACGGCGCGCTGGTGCTGGAGGACGACCGCACCCGGGAAGCCTCGGAGGCGCTGAACAAGGCTTTGCGGATCAACCCGAACTATCCAGAGGCGATCTGCAATATGGGCGGGGTTCATCTGGCGCTGGAAGAGAATGAAGCTGCACTTGCCTGTTACCGGCGCGCGCTGGAGCTGCGGCCGGTTTACATCGAGGCCCGGATGGGGCTGGCGAGGACGCTACAGGCAATGGATAACCTGCCCGTCGCCGAAGCCGAAGCGCAACTCGCATTGCAGATCGACTCCAGCCATCCGAAGGCGCACGCATTGCTCGGCGATATCCATGCCGAACTTGCCCGCCCCGAACTTGCCGAGGCCGAATACAACCGAGCTTTATCGCTCGATCCGGAATGCGACGATGCGCTGCTCGGACTCGGGCATTTGCGCATGGAACTCGGACACATGGACAAGGCGGAGGACTTGTTCCAGCGGGCACTGGAGTTCAAGCCGGATCACCTCGCAGCGCGCATCCACATTACACAGGTAAAAAAGGCCAGGAAGGGTGACCGGAATTTTGCCGCCTTGCTCGAGGAGGAAAAAAGATCCGCGCAACTTTCCGAAAACAGACGGATGTCCCTGCATTTCGCGCTGGGCAAGTGCTATGACGACACCGGGGATTACGCCAAAGCTTTCCCGCATTTCATGGCAGGCTGCAAGATGAAGCGCGCCAAGCTTGCCT
>DATKAK010000008.1:0-70009 GCA_035498295.1 Gallionella sp.
CCGGCATTGGCGCTTACATATTTTTTATCGACGAGTTCACCCAGGCTCACCCGCAGAACATCAACGGACAAACCGGCGGGCGCGCGCCGGAGGATCTTGCTGACGGTCGAGCCGCCGCCGATCAGCACCAGCGCTTCCAGTTGGGCCGGCGAGAGCGTCGTCCCGGGTTCGAGCAGCGCTTGTTCACCTCTCTTCGTCAACGCAAGAATCGCATTCTCGTCCAGCGCGGGAAACGGTTGATTCCCCGAAAAAGATTGTTCCATCAATGCCTCCGGAAGAGCCGCGCCAGACGTCGGCGTACGCGTGTACACGACCCTGCAAATCACACTAACACAATCATCCCGAATATTCCATTTGACAGGTTTTTCGGCCGGCTTCCGTGGCGGAACCGGAGCAATCGAATGCAGGTTAAAGAGGGACAGATTGGATCATCTTCTGGATATACAATATCGCGATGGAAATGTTGCGGCCTTTTTCCGCACTACGGAGCCCTCACGATGAAACTCGATTCACTCGCCGCGCATAAATTCCTGCTCGCTTCAGCGCTGATATTCTTTCAGCTTGAAACGCTGGCTGCGTCGCAGCCGCCGGTGGCCGCCGAGCACGGCATGGTGGTCACGGCGCAGCATCTGGCGACGCAGGTCGGCGTCGATGTGCTGAAGTCGGGCGGCAACGCGGTGGACGCGGCGGTCGCGGTGGGCTATGCGCTGGCCGTGGTCTATCCGGCGGCGGGCAATCTCGGCGGCGGCGGTTTCATGACGATACTGCTGGCCGACGGCCGCATGACTTTCCTCGATTTTCGCGAGAAGGCGCCGCTGGCGGCGACGCCGAACATGTTTCTCGACGCCGACGGCAACGTGATCAAGGGCGCGAGCACCGACGGCATGCTCGCGGTGGGCGTGCCGGGCACGGTGTCGGGCCTGGAGATGGCGCGCGCGGGTTACGGCACGATGAAGCGCAACAAGCTGATCGCCCCCGCGATCAAGTATGCGCAGCAGGGTTTCGTGCTCGACCAGGGCGACGTGGACATGCTGGACGCCGCGACGGAAAAATTCCAGAACGACCCGGCCTCGGCGGCGATCTTCCTGAAACGCGGCAAATCCTACAGGGCCGGGGACAAGCTGGTGCAGCGCGATCTCGCGCATACGCTGCAACTGATCAGCGACCATGGCGCCGCCGGTTTTTACGCCGGGCCGGTGGCGAAAGCGATCGTCAAGAGCAGCGCGGAAGGGAAGGGCATCATCACGCAGGCGGACCTGAACGAGTACAGCACGCGCGAGCTCAAGCCGATCGAGTGCACCTACCGCGGCTACGGCATCGTCTCGGCGCCGCCGCCGAGTTCCGGCGGCGTGACGCTGTGCGAGATGCTGAACATCCTGGAAGGCTATCCGCTGCAGGAACTGGGCTTTCACTCGGCGCAGGCGGTGCAGTACCAGATCGAGGCGATGCGCCATGCGTATGTCGACCGCAACAGCTACCTCGGCGACCCGGACTTCGCCGACAATCCGGTCAAGCATCTGCTCGACAAGGATTACGCGGCGAAGATCCGCGCGATGATCGCGCCGCACAAGGCCGGCGATTCGCTGCTGATCAAGCCCGGCTTGCCGCCGCATGTCGTCATCCCGCATGAGGGCGGCAACACCACGCACTATTCGATCATCGACCAGTGGGGCAACGCGGTGTCGGTGACGTATACATTGAACGACTGGTTCGGCACCGGGATCACCGCCCCGCACACCGGCGTGCTGCTGAACAATGAGATGGACGACTTCACCGCGAAGGCCGGTGTGCCAAACAGCTTCGGCCTGGTGCAGGGCGAAGCGAATGCGATCGCGCCGGGCAAGCGCCCGCTGAGCTCGATGACCCCGACCATCGTCACCAGTCAAGGGAAGCCGTTGATGGTGCTCGGCACACCGGGCGGCAGCCGCATCATCACCACGGTGCTGCTGACGATAATCAACGTGATCGACTACGGCATGGACATCCAGGAGGCGGTCGACGCGCCGCGCTTCCACCAGCAATGGCTGCCGGACTACACCAATGTCGAGCCCTACGCGCTCGGCTACGACACGCGCAGGATCCTCGAGGGCTGGGGCCAGAAATTCGGCCCGCCGCAGGAGGCGAACCATGTCACCGCGATCCTGGTCGGCGTGCCCAGGCTGGGCGGAGAACCGGTCGGCAACAACCGCTATTACGGCGCGAACGATACCCGGCGCGGAACAGGGCTGGCGCTGGGGTATTGAGCAACTTTGCCTGTTGGTCGCATCGTGCCCCGTGCTGAATCAGCCCGCTGGCCAATCATGAAGTTATCTACATTGTTGTTCGCCATGGCCTTGGGAATTCTGACCTCGAATTCCCGGGCCGCGGAAATCTATGCCGGAGCAGAAGTCGCCCCTTTGGTCGTATGGGCTGAAAATTGTGTCTGGCTGTTGTTCTGCACCCAGGGTGACCAGGGCGGCCATAGCACCGGATATGGCCTTCGCGTCGGGTTGGTATTGCCACATGAGGATACCAGCAGGGCCAGCCTTGAAATGGGCTATGACAGGCTGGGAAGCATTTCCGGCAGTACAGTCTACAGTTTGAGCCCCGGGTGCATCGTCCTTTGTCCGGCCGCAACCTCATCCTGGCAGCACGAAACATCGATCGTTCACGTTTCGGTGTTGGGAGTCGTCCCTTGGGATGACAGCACGGAACATGGGGCGATGATCGGGAAGATCGGACTTTGCAGTTCATCAACCAATACAAATGGGGACTACGGCACCGGTGCCGGTGCATATTGGAGCACGGTTTCCGGGGCAGGGCTGTTGCTCGGTGCGGGTTACGCGGTTCCGTTGACTCCGCATCTGTCGGCGCGAGCCGCGGCGGATGTGTTCTTCAAGGTCAAGGTCACCGACCCGATTCAGCCCGGAGCCACCGTACCTGAAACGCTGGTCGAATTGGCGATGGGTTTGGACTACGCTTTCTAGCGGACTCGAAACGCGAGCGGTTCAATTCAGGAAACGCGATACGGCATCGGCGTCAAAGGGCCAGGCGAGTTCCGCATCGTTGTCGATTCGCTGCAGCACCGGCATCCGCAGGCTGTACTTTTCGAACAGATCCTGGTTCTCGGTGATGTTCACCTTGATTGCGGGGATCCTTGCGCGCCGGAGTATCGCCTCTGCTTCCGCGCAGAGGTGGCAGAATGGGGTGCCATAGAGTCTGGCGATTGTCCGGGCCGCAACCAATATGGCATCTCCGGCATCAGCTCTTCATGACAAGGAACAAGCCGACAAAAAAACTGGCCGCGCCGGCAAGATAGAAAGTCATCTCCTTGTCGGTATAGGAACCGGTAAAGGCGTGGGAAATTCTTGAACCCACGGTATCGGATAAATGATACCCCCAGAATGCGAGGCCGACGCCGGCCGCTACCAGGACGATACCGAGAATCCTGGTTGAAGAGGATGAGCCGTTTGCCATGTGAACTCCCGTAGTTGGACAAGATGCAATTAAAAGAAGAGTCGGGGCAAGTTCCTTGATTCATGCGGTTCAATCCGCATAACCATGGGTATTGCTGAAGATTCGGGCGGGCGCGTCATCGACAACAGGCAGCCCTCCTCTCAGACTACATCGCCGATGCAACCCTTTTCTTTGCAGTTGCGGCCAATTTTTGCGCGTTCTTTTTTACATTCTTCGCTGTCGAGGCAACTTTTTTGGCTGCACTCCCTGCTTTCTTCTTTGCGCTCAAGGCCATCTTCTTGGCGGACTTTGCTGCGCTCTTTTCAGCCGAGACGGCTCGTTTTACGGCCGCACCTGCTTTTTTCTTAGCAGTCGAAGCCATTTTCTTGGCGGACTTGACTGCGTTCTTTTCAGCCGAGGCCACTCGTTTGGCGGCGACCCCGGTTTTTTTCTTTGCATTCGAGATCAGTTTTTTGGCAGACTTCGCCAAATTCTTTTCAGCCGAGGCTAGCCGTTTGGCAGCTTTATCTTTATTGCGTCTGGCATTCTTTGCGCCTGCCTCGATTTTGTTCATTATTTCCACGATGTTTTCCTCCAGAGGGTGATTGTTGCCCGACAATGATACAAAGAACCTGCCTGTTCAGATTGATATTCATTCCAGGCTGACCCGGCAGGATCTGGCATGTTAGATGTCGCGTCTGCAATCCGGGATCCTGCCATCGAAGCATGCGGGTAAATCATATCGTTGTCACTAGAATTCTTTCCAGTCGTCGTCCTGGTCCGCTTGGGCCTTTGTCAGTCTGGGTGCGGCATGGGTTGCCGCGGGCTTGTCAAGCCGCGGTCTTTGCCGAGTGGCGACAGGCTTGGCTGCAGGTTTGGCGGCTTTCCGCGACAAGGTCCCGGCGCCGTTCAATTTGAACACGCTGACATCCTTCAGCAGGCCTTCCGCCTGTTCCTGCATCGATTCGGCCGCGGCCGAGGCTTCTTCGACCAGCGCGGCGTTCTGCTGGGTGACCTCGTCCATCTGGACAAGCGCGGCATTTACCTGCTCGATGCTCATGCTTTGGTCCGAACTGTTGGCAGATATGTCTTTCATGAGCGATGAGACCAGCTGCACCGAGGTAACCAGGTCGCCCAGCGAGTCGGCCGCCTTTTTTACCTGCATGGATCCGGCATGGACCTTTTCAACCGAACCGCCGATCAGAAGGCTGATTTCCTTTGCCGCGGTCGCGGAGCGCTGCGCCAGATTGCGCACCTCGGCTGCGACAACTGCAAAACCGCGCCCCTGCTCGCCGGCGCGCGCCGCTTCGACGGCGGCATTCAGCGCAAGAATGTTGGTCTGGAAAGCGATCCCGTCGATCACGCTGATAATATCCTCGATCTTCTTTGAGGATTCATTGATGGAAGTCATCGTGGCCACCAGCATGTCCACATCCTTGCCGCTCTGTTCCGCGATGTCGCAGCTGCCCTGGACAAGCTGATACGCATGCCTGGCACTTTCGACATTTGCACGCACGGCGGAGAGGAGCTCCTGCATGCTGCTGGTCGTCTGTTCCAGACTGGCGGCCTGCTGTTCGGTGCGTTGCGACAGGTCGGCGTTGCCGGTGGCGATTTCCTGCGATGCGGTGGTGATGGACTCGGTGGAATTGCGTATATTGGCGACGATGGCCGAAATCCTGCGGATCATGTCGTTGACCGCAAACAACAGGCTGCTTTTATCGTTTGTCTTGATGTTGACTTCGGTCGTCAGATCGCCGCCCGCCACGCGCTTGACGACTTCGGCCGCATAATCCGGTTCGCCGCCCATCTTTCCCAAAATGCTGCGCGTGATCCATGCCGCGAACATCATGGAGATCAGGGAAGCCAGCAAACCGCCGATGATCATCAGGCGGGTGGTCATGTCGGCCTTGCTTGCCGTGGCGGCGGTATTCTTGTGCGCATCTGCGACCTGTTGCGTGCGGAATTCCTCCAATTGCCTGGCGATGTCCTCGCTGTCCTTGTCAAACCCGGATACGCCATCGGGGCCTTTCATCAGCAGATTGCCCGCCTCGATGCCGCTATTGATATACGCCTCCGCCATGACTTTCCCGCTCGCGTAAAAGCGCTTGAAACTGTCTTCGATGGCCTGGATCTGTTTCAGTTTCGGCTCGTCGTTGTTCTTCCGGAACAGTTGCTTGTATTTTTCGACCCCTTCCAGGAAGCGGTTGGCAGACTCTTCGGCTTCCTTGTAGCCGCCACGGTCGTGGGTGGCGGAAACATCCGTCAGAAACTGCTGCACATCGGATCGGCTGAGGTCCATCACATCGATCACGAGGATATAGGGCAGCGTTTGCTCGTCAACCAGTTCCGCATCCTGCTTGAGATGCGCGAGCGATACGCCGACCACCAGGAATGTTGCCGAGAACAATGCCACCACGACTGAAACAGAGATGAGCATCAGCGTCCTGACGCCAAGATTACCGAACATGATCGACTCGAGAATATTTTGGAAAATTGATTTTACTACGATGCCAAAGGGAATTGCCGGGTTGCCGTTTGCAAATCTATACGCGCGGACAGGCTTGCTTTGGTCAACGGAATTCCGGTCACCGGATAGAAGCCTGCGATCGGTCCCCCGATCGCTACCGGTATATTCCCATTCGGCCGGGTTCCGATCAGGCGGACTCCTTTGTTCTGTGCTTCTTCCCGCGCCGATCGAGCAGATAAACCGAGAAGATAACTACGATAATAAGGCCAATAATGAGTATGGGAGCCCAGGAACCGAAGACGGCGGCGCGGACATAAAGGTCGAACAGCAGATAGGCCCAACCCACGATGGTGACGTAGGCGCCCGCGAGCACGACCGACAGCGTCAACCAGGCGGGGAAACCGAGCAGGTACCCGACGGCACTGCCCAACACCGGCCCCGTCATCCAGAACGGGAACCAGACAAAGATAAAGAGTCCCGGGACACCGTAGCGGCGCACCCTGTCATGGTTGCGCTCGGCAGCCGCATGCGTGCGATCGAGAAAGTATTTCAATCTTGGAAACTCGACCAGCTTGAGCAGGCTGAACACAAACACCGGATAGAACAACAACACCAGCACCGTCTCCACCCACATGACCACCGGTATCACGAGGGCGTGGCCGAATCCGTTGGCATAGCCTATCGACATGGACACGATCATGCCCAGGATGATGTCGGTGAAGATCATGGCGCCCATCATGCGCGAGGTTTGCGGCGACCAGACAGCGATCAGCCCCATCACGATCAGACCGGCGAGCGCGCTGGCAATCCCAAGCAACAGGATGCGCCCTTCGGTCGTCTTGAGCAGCTGACGCCAGTTTGGCTTGGGTGGACGCTCAGCGGCGGCTGCAGTCAGTGTTTGTTCCTCGTTCACGGTACGGGTACGATTCGATTTGGGCAGGAGCGGAATTATCGCAAAAACCTGCCAGGCGCATGCGAATATTCATGCGGATGATCACGGAGCTGCTTCAGTTGTATTGCCCCTTTTGATTATTTCTCAATTTATCCGTCGGGGGTGGCGGGGTTTGGTGTGTGGCCAAATCCGGCAAACCGCGACCTTTGCCACTTGGTCATCTCCGGAATATCCAGAACAGGATCGACAGCACCACGGAAATGATTATGCCGGTCGTGACCGGGAAATAGAAGCTGAATCCCTTGCGTTCGATGGAAATATCGCCGGGAAGATGGCCCAGGCCCAGTCTGGACAGCCAGGGCCAGCCCACGCCGACCAGGATCAAAACGATGCCGAGAATGACGAGCCACTTTGCCATGATCGCTAGCGCCGGTTCTGAAAGAAGTTTCCGCCAC
Source organism: Gallionella sp. (assembly GCA_035498295.1). Classification (GTDB taxonomy): domain Bacteria; phylum Pseudomonadota; class Gammaproteobacteria; order Burkholderiales; family Gallionellaceae; genus Gallionella. The sequence goes on from DATKAK010000008.1 coordinate 7,250, forward strand.
CGAAAAAATTGTCGGGCAGCGCGGCCAGTTGCCGCCGTGCGTGTTCGTAGCCGATGGCGATGATCTCCTCGGCACGGTCGAATTCCAGAAAGCGTATGTGGCCCAGCGGCGGCTGGATGACCAGATCCGGTTTGTCGAGCAACAGGCGCGAGCGGGTGATGCGGGTTTCCATGATGTTGATCGAGGCCAGCAGCACTTCGAAGATGTTCGGCAGCGACTCGTCGGCGGAAGCCCATTTTCTGAATTGCGCCGAGGCGGGGTTATCCAGGGCGAGCAGTTTCTGCCGGATGTCCTGCATCGAACTGCGGTAATCGCCCACCCAGCGCGAGAACATGCCGGAAGTGTCGTCCTCTCGGCTGCTTGCCTGTTTTTCCCTGCGCAGCGGTTTCAGATTCTTGCCGGCGACGATCTCGTGGTTGAGATCGACCGCGATCACGAGGTCGGCGCCCATCGCGCGGACCGTGCTTGCCGGCACCGGGTTGGTGATGCCGCCGTCCACCAGGATGCGCCCGTTGCTGCGCACCGGCGTGAAGATCCCGGGTACGGAGATGCTGGCGCGCACCGCGTCGATCACATCGCCGTCGCGGAGGATCACTTCCTCGCCGCTGACGATGTCCGTCGCCACCGCGGCAAAGGGTATGGCCAGCTTTTCGAGCGCGTCGGCATGCACGTGCGCGCGCACCAGATCGCTGACCTTTTCGCCGTCGAGCAATCCGGATTTGGGCAGCACGACGTCGAAGAAGGAAGCGGTCGTTTTCCAGTCGAAGTCCAGGAAGGTGGCTTCCAGTTCGTCCAGTTTTCCCGCGGCACATATCGCGCCGATCAGCGCGCCCATGCTCGTCCCTGCGATGCAATCCAACTCGATGCCGGCATCCTTGAGGGCACGGATCACGCCGAGGTGCGACAGGCCGCGCGCCGAGCCGCTGCCGAGCGCGAGACCGACCCTGGGACGGCGGGGCGGATCGCGGTCAACTTTGTTGCTGGTCATCGCAGGATTTTCCATCCCGGTATATTACCCCTGTTCACGGCACGATTCCGCACATAGCGCGTATCCTTCCGGCGGTCTGCGGCAACAATCAGGTTGGGAAATCGGAAAGAAATGGCGAGCGCCCGGTATCAGCGCCCGGGCAGTCAGGCTTGGCGGGTTTCCAGCGCCTTGTCTATGCTGGCGATGAATGTTGCAAGTTCCCGGTCGATGCCGGCAAGCAACGGATCATATTCGGAGGATTCCGCCTTGTGGATGCTGTTCTCCAAAGAAGCGGACAGCTCCTGCAGCGTTTTGGCGCCCAGCGTGCCGGTGATCCCCCTCAGCGTGTGCGCCAGTCTCTCGGCGGTCTGGTTGTCGTCAGCCGCCAATGCTGCGCGGATCCGGTCGGCGATATCGCGTTCCTTGAGCCGGAATTTGTCGAGCAGCGAATAATAGAGCGCGACATTCTTTCCGATGCGGCGCACGCTTTCGGACACATTGACCCCGGGCAGGTCCGGAAGCGGTTCGGTCGCGGGATCCCGGTTCGTTTCACCTGCAGGCTTGTTCTCCACCGGCCGTTCGGGACGCACCCATTTTGCCAGTGTCGCGACCAGGCGGTCCGGATCGATGGGTTTGCCGATATAGTCCGTGACGCCCGCTTCAAAAAAATCCTTTTGTTCGCTGACCATCACATTGGCGGTCAGCGCGATGATGGGCAATTTGGCAAAACGGGGGTTCTTGCGTATCAAGCGGGTCGCGGTGACCCCATCCATCACCGGCATCTGCATGTCCATCAGCACGCCGTCGAATCGCTCGTCCTTCAGGAGCGCGATGGCTTCCTCGCCGTTCTGCGCGGTGGTCACATCGAGCCCGAACCCTTCGAGCATCTCCTGTGCGACCTGCCGGTTGATTTCGTTGTCCTCCACCAGCAGCATGCGCGCCCCGCGGATCAACGAAACGAGTTCCGGGTTCAACTGGTCGCTGATGATCTTGAACTTGCCCGAGGACAGCACGCCCCGGCCGGAAACCTTGTGTATCGCGTCGAGCAATTTGTTTTGCGTGAATGGCTTTGCCAATATGCCGTCCACCAGCTCGTTATCCATTTTCAGCATCAGCTCATCCTGGTCGCTGGAGGTGATCAGCAATACTTTCGGCCTGAAACTCAGAAATGTGATCTCGCGGAGTTTTCGCGCGACTTCGATGCCGTCCATCTCCGGAAGCTTGCAATCGATGACGACCAGACCGAAGGGTCTTCTTTCCTCGTTCGCCTTGCGTACCAGACCCAGCGCATCTTCGCTGTTGCCGGCAGGCGTTACGTCGAGAGTGAACGAATCCAGGTAACCTTTGAGAATTTGCAATCCGTTCTCGTTCTGATTTACCGCAAGCACGCGCAATCCATGCAAGTTGTCGAGCGGAACCAGGTTGTGGATCGACTGCTCTTCAACCTTTTTAAAGCGCGCAACGAAGATGAATCTGGATCCATGCCCCGGATTGCTTTCCACCCAGATCCTGCCGCCCATCATTTCGACCAGGCGCTTGCTGATCGTCAGGCCCAAACCGGTCCCGCCGAATCTGCGGGTGACGCTTGAGTCGGCTTGCGTGAACGGGTGAAACAATTTGTCGATTTCCTTCTGCGACAGGCCGATGCCCGTATCGATCACGCTAAAGCGCAGCACGATCTCGGCGCTGGTCTCTCTTGCGCGCACGACACGAACGGCCACCTCGCCCTTCTCGGTGAATTTGACGGCGTTGCCGGCCAGATTGATCAGCACCTGGCTCAGCCGCAGCGGGTCGCCAACCAGCAATTTGGGGATGTCCGGAGCGGTTTGTATCAGGAATTCGAGATTCTTCTCTTGGGCCCGGTTGCCCACGATCGTGGCCAGGTTGCTCATCACCTCCTCCAGATTGAAGGTGGTTTGGTCGATCTCCATCTTTCCGGCTTCAATCTTCGAGACATCGAGGATGTCGTTGAGGATCCCCAGCAGCGATTTTGCCGATCCATTGATCTTTTCCAGGTAGTCCTGCTGTTTGGGAGACATCGAAGTCTGCAAACACAGGTGGCTCAATCCGATGATCGCATTCATCGGTGTGCGAAGTTCATGGCTCATGTTGGCGAGGAATTGATCCTTGATCTGGCTGGCGGCTTCCGCCTGGCTCTTGGCTTCCTCGGCTTCCTTGAGTTTCTGGATCTCGCGTTCCAGTTCGTTGTTGACCACCACCAGCATCCTGTTTCGTTCTTCCACATTTCTTTCCAGCGTCAGGATCCCGCGGGTGACCAGCAGCGTGAGCCCCGCGATGATCAGCAACATGAGCGTGCCGATCGCCGCGCCCCATTGCTGGGCGCGCTGCGATCTTTCTATCGCGCTGACGACATCATTATGGTATTCCCGCTCGGTGTTGGCCTTGTAGGTCTTCGTCTCGGAAAAATAGGCATCGCGCAAACCCTTCATATTCATCAATTGCTGGGTGGTTGGCATATCCGTTCTTGTCGCCATTCGCTGGGCGATATCCAGAGCCATCACGAAGTAGCTGTTGAACTGTGTTTTCAGTTTTATGATCTCGTCCTGGTGCCCGGTGTCGAGCTTTTCCAGCACGTCGTAGCGTTTGGTGATTTCATCGGCTTTTTCCTTGGCGATATCCAGGAAGTCCACCTCGCCGGTTGCCACCGCAGCCTCAAGCGCATCCACGACCCTCCCGTAGGCGTTGAGATTTTTCTCGGCCTCGTCGAGTATCGGATAATCGACATCGCGAAGTTCAACCAGAACGTTTTCCCCGTTCGACAACACGATGGACGAATAGACCAGGTATGCGGCAAAGCTCAACGTGGCGGCGATCGGCACCAGCAATAGCTGCCAAGCCAGGGAAAAGTCGGATAGTTTTTTGATGGGCAAAGCCATATTCAGGGTTCCAGTATGACTCGGACGGTTTTGTTTACCGATTTCTTGTCGATATACCCGATGGCGTTCGGATTTCTGGCGACAGTGCGCCTGACTTCTGCGTCCCCGTCCAGTGTCTCGGGCGGACGGCCGTCCCCGGTGAATATGATCTTCGCCCAGTATGCGGAGACCTGCGAGGGATTCTTGTGGACGACTTTGGCATAAAACTCATTCCTGATGTCGCTGCCTTCGCGCTGATCGTAAGGTACGGCATCGCTGTCATCCGGGAATTCGCTGGTTTTTCCGAGGAAGATCCTCGCGGTCTGCTGAGCGGTCAGACTGGTGACGCGGCTCTTGGCGGACACGATCACGACGACTTCGGCACGCGTATTTGCAGTGAATGCCGACATGGCCAGAAGCAGCGCAAGGGCAAAGAAATGGCGCATGATTTTCTGTGGTTCCAATTGCCCGCCGCTCCTAGAATATGAAATCCAAGACTGCAGAAATCACATGGAAGGTCTGTCCGGACAGGTCTACACCCGCGGGAACATTCGCGAGAAAACCGTTCGAGTTGTCGCCGAGCTTGACCCGATCCAGTTGCAGCTTGAAGTCGGTGTCCCGCATGAAATCCCAGCGTACCCCGAGGCTGTAGGTGCTCTGTGCCCGGTTGGCCAAGACCACGCCCTCCGGCGAGGGAGGGGGAAATCCCGGCATGAAGGAACCCTGGCTGCTATTTGCGTAGGTCAGATAGGGGGTGTATTTGTTTATGCGATAGCCGCCGCTGACATACATTGCATTGACCTTGTAGGTCGATTCGCGCTGTATCCACTCCGACATCGCGAACCAGTTGCCCGGATCATATTTGATTCCGGCGGACAGATCGCTGTCCTCCACCGATAATCCGGGTTGCCCGGTCAAATAGTATCCGGAGTCCGTCTCGCGTTGCTGGTAGCCTATATGGACGATAGTCGAGCCGTATTCGATCGTATCGAAAATTCCCCACAGGTGTTCGGAAGTAAAACTGAGGGATGACATTGAATCGCCGATCTCGCCTGTAGACCGGCCGAAGAGCGCCTTGAAGTTATTTCCCGCGTCGCCGATTTGCAAACGGTAATTGACATCGATGCCGTCGCTGTGCGTGATGGACTCCTGCCGGTAAACTTCAACCGGCGGATGGACCCATGCGTAGGTATAGCCGACATCACGGTTCTCGGATTCCAGAAAAGTCGGCAGGGCGACGCGCCCGACCCGGAGATAGACATCGGGCGTGAAAGCATATTTCACATTGGCAAATTCCACCTCCGGCTCGTACGAATTACCCGTGTGATATTCCGAATCAACCTGCAGCACGACCGATACTTTTGGCGAGTATTGGGCCGCCATGTGACCCGCGATCCGGGTATCGTTGGTGGGCGACCAATTTTGACTCAGGCTCGATCCTTTGGGAATGCCGCCGTCCACAACATAATCACCCGAACCCATGCTGGAATGGTCGATGCCCAGCGATCCGAACACGCCGAACGTGACGCTGGGTTGATCGATCTCGAGCGCGGTCGCATCGGCGAGGCACGTGAAAAACCCGAGTAACGCGATAAGGTAATATCGTATGGCCATGAGGCACCCCTGCTTATTGGGAATAAACTTTTTCATCCATTGAACGATTTTTCGGGATTCCAAGTCCAACTTGGCAATTTCAGCGGATTTGCCGGCTATCTTTGACATTTAATTGTACTTTTCAAGTAGAAATTGTTTTGAAAGACGAATGCGGTACTTTCATTGCGGTGAGCGGATTGGTGTTGTATTCTGGGCCCGCATACAGGCGATACGACACACAACTTTCAAATAAATTCCAAATTTCAGCTTCAGACTCGGTGAAATTTGCCGGGCAGGCATAATCATAGTTCAGGAGAACCAGATGGAACAGAACAAGAACCAGCCCAAGGTAATGGTGGTGGATGATGCGCCCGAGAATCTGATGATAATGGAATCGGTGCTATCGAAGGATTATTCGCTGAAGATGTTCAGCGATTCCGAGGAAGCGCTGTCGTATGCGTTCGCCAACCCTCCCGATCTGATCCTGCTCGACGTGATGATGCCGAAAACCGACGGTTTCGAGTTCTGCAAAAGGCTGAAAGCCAACAGGAAGGTCTCCGATGTGCCGGTGATCTTCATCACATCCAAAACCGATATCGAGGACGAGGAGCGGGGATTTGCGGTCGGCGCTTCCGATTTCATCCACAAGCCGATCAGCGCGCCCATTGTCGCCGCCCGGGCCAAGACCCATCTCAAGATCAAATTCATGCTGGATTTCCTCAAGGCCGAGAACACCAATTTGCAGAAGAATGCAGAACATTCGTCGGTCGAACTTGCGACGCTGAGGGAATTTGTCTGGGGCAGTTCCTTCGGGAAACGCTGACCGGTATTTTCAATCCCGCTTTTTTTGCTTCTTTGCGGTCTCAGCGCTTCCACCAGTCTGCAATGACGCTTCCCACCGCTGGATTCACCAGGTAACCGTAGGAACGATGGCAATTCAGCCCCTCGTCGTTGCGGAAGAAGTTGTAGATGCCATGGCAATGGTCTTCAATGGATTCGACCAATCCCAGTTCCAGCATCGGCTGAAAACACTCCTTCAAATGCTGATTGAGCGCGGCCACATCGCCCTCGGCTGAAAAATTGATCCAGCGGCGGATCAGGCCGGGGTAACTCTTTTCTCCGTTGTCATTCATGCCCAGCAAGCGCCGCCGGATGTAATGCATGCCCATCGGGCTGCCCAGTGTCAGGAGATCCAGTTTCGACGTCACGCCGTCCTCATGCGTCAACTCCCACAAGGCGTCGTAGGCGATCACGGTGCCGAGGCTGTGGCAGATCAACAGCACGTCCTGCCGCTGATCGAGCAACGGGCGCAGTGTCTGCTTGAGCAGATCGCGTATCTTGCGCGCGACGCCGTCGCTGTTGTTGAAATAGCGGTCGATCTCTTTGGCGGTGCTGCGCACTTCTTCGGGAAGTATCCGCAACAGAAAGGGCAGGTGATCGGCCAGCGTCAACACGAAGCGGCTCAGCCAGATATTCCATGCATGGGCGTCGCGCATGTCCTGCTCCGTCGGGCCGTGTTTGTTGATCAGCGCGTCGATCCACGGGATGTCCCGGGTGATGTCCTTGTACCGGTGATAATAAAGGTAGTTCCAGCCGGCGAAATTGAATCGCTCCGGGCTTGCCTGCAGCGCAGCGGCTACGGTTCTATCGACGCGGCGCACCCCTTCCACCAGCGTTCGCCAGAGCAGTTCTCGGTGCAGCGCGGGCTCGGGCTTGGGGTTCTTCCCCGGCACGTAGACGATCTGCTTTGCCGCCATTTGGATGGATTAAAGCCGGCTAGATCAAAGCTCGTTGAGGATGCGCTCGCGCGCCTTTTTCGCTTCATCCTCGGTGATCAATCCCTTGTCCAGCAGATCCTTGATCTTGTCCAGCCGCTGCTCCACGGTTTGATTGCCGCGGGACGCGTCGCTGGACATTGCCGGATTCACTTGCGCGCAATCCAGCTTTGCTTGCAACCCTGATTTGCTTACCCCCCCGCTGACGGTCCTGGTGTAATCAAAACATCCCTCTTTCTTCAAGGTGATCCTTCCGTACATGGATTCCTTTTCCTTGGGATAAGTGTTGGGAAAGACATCCATGTGGCTGACCTCGAGAGGGGTCAGGCCGACCTTTTCTCCCATCACATAGACTTCCGCGCCCGAAGGAATGGATTCAACCTCGATGGGATTGTTTCCGGCGGGCGGAAACATGTCCGCCGTGGAAGAACAGCCCGCCACGAGCATCAGATTCAAAAGCGCCAGCACTTTTCGCGAACGTATAAATGACATGATTTCTCCAATATGCATCAAGAGTGATTAAGGTCGGTATTGCAGGGTCGGTTGGTCAACCTGAGAATCGATTCGGCACGGGTATATCAAGCGACGCTCTGTTTAGGCGCCGGCTGCTTGTTAAAATCCCGGAGCAGTTCGGCCCACTCGACGGCGCTCTTTCCGTGAACCAGAAAGAACGGATTGAGCACCGCCGATGGATCCGCATAAGAGACGGGCTCGCCGTTCAATTGAATCACTCTGCCGCCCGCCCGTTCCACCACGCATTGGGCTGCAGCGGTATCCCACAAAGAGGTCGGCCCCATGCGCGGATAGACATCGGCGGTTCCGTCCGCCACCAGGCAGAATTTCAGCGAGCTTCCCATCGGCATGAGTTCGTGGCTGCCAAGCCGGCGCAGGAATTCCGTCAACGAATCTCCCGCATGGGAACGGCTGCCGACCACGCGCCAGGGCGAACCCGCCTTGTGTTCGGCAACCCGGATCGGCACTCTCTTTCCATCGGTCCCGGACTTGAACGCCCCCGATCCTTCGGCCGCCAGGTAGGCGACCTTCAGCGCCGGGGCATAAACGACTCCCAGGATTGCACGGCCCTGTACGATCAGGGCGATGTTGACCGTGAATTCGCCGTTGTGCTTGATAAATTCCTTGGTGCCGTCCAGCGGATCGACCAGCCAGTAACGTCCGCCATCATCGGCCCCGGTAAAATCCCCGACGGCTTCTTCCGAGAGGATGGGCAACGCCGGCTGCAGATTTTCCAGGCGCCGGAGGATGATTTCATGCGCCGCCGTGTCCGCCTCGGTCAGCGGGGATTCGTCCTCCTTTTGTGTCGAGGAAAAATCGCGCATATAGATCTTCATGATCGCGGCACCGGCTTCACGCGCGATCGCCTCGACTTGTTCCAGCAAGCCGGTGCTTGCGTGCATCGTCAGTTTCCGCCCCGGCCGATCACGCCGCGCTCGCGCAACAACTCGACGACCCTGGCCACCGAATCCTCCAGCGACAGTTTGCCGGTATCCACGACCAGTTCCGGATCTTCCGGTTCCTCATAAGGCGAGGAGATCCCGGTGAAGTTCTTGATCTCCCCCGCGCGGGCGCGTTTGTAGAGTCCCTTGATATCCCGCTGTTCGCAAATCTCCAGAGGACAGCGGCAATAGATCTCGAAAAATTCACCATGCGGCACCAGCGAGCGCACTTTTTCGCGGTCGGAGCGGAACGGGGAAATGAATGCGGTCAGGGCGATCACACCGGCTTCCAGGAACAGCTTGGCCATTTCTCCGACGCGCCGGATATTCTCGACACGGTCCTCTGCTGAAAATCCCAGATCGGAACAAAGCCCGTGACGCACATTGTCGCCATCGAAGGTAAAAGTGCGGCAGCCATTCTGGTACAAATACTCCTCGACCGAATGGGCCAGTGTCGATTTCCCGGCGCCGGACAGACCGGTGAACCACAGCAGCACGCTGCGGTGACCGTTCAACGTCTCGCGCCGGTCGCGGGTCACCGTGGCATGGTGCCAGACGACATTGCTCGATTTATCTTTTTCCATTGCATCCCCAAAACAAGCGCCGATGGAAGACGGTGCCATTCATTCTTGCGGCCGGTCAGGCCCTCATCAGCGCCCGTAGATATCCTCGAATCGCACGATGTCATCCTCGCCCAGGTATTCCCCGCTTTGCACCTCGATCATCACCAGATCGACGACACCGGGATTTTCCAGGCGGTGTTTGTGGCCCGCCGGGATGTAGGTGGACTCGTCGGTGTTGATGAAAAGTTCCTGATCGCCGTTGATCACCCTTGCCATGCCGCTGACCACGACCCAGTGTTCGCTGCGGTGATGGTGCATCTGCAGGCTGAGGCGGCCTCCCGGTTTCACCACGATGCGCTTGATTTTGAAACGCGGCCCTTCTTCCAGCACGGTGTATGTGCCCCACGGGCGATGTACGGTCGTATGCAGTCTGTGTGTCTCGTGGTTTTGCGCCTTGAGCCGCGCAAACAGGAGTTTCACGTCCTGGGCGCGGCTGCGGTCGGCCACCAGCACCGCATCGGGCGTGTCGATGACGATCAGATTGTCGACGCCGATCGCGCCGACGATACGCTGGTTGCCCTGGATGTAACAGTTGCTGACATCGTGCAGCATGACTTCGCCGGCGATGCGGTTGCCATGCGCATCCGGCGGGGTGAGTTCTCCCACCGCGTTCCACGAACCGATGTCGCTCCAGCCGATGTTGCAGGGCACCACGGCGACATTTCCGGATTTTTCCATGACGGCATAGTCGATGGAATCGTCGGGCACGCGGCCGAAGGTTTCTGGCTCGAGTTCGATCTGGACATGTCCCTTGCCCTGTACCCGGCGGGACTGTTCCAGGCAGGTGCGGGTGGCCGACAGGATGTCGGGGCAGTGCAGCTCCATTTCGCGCAGCATGGTTCCCGCGGAAAAACAGAACATCCCGGAATTCCACAAATAGTTGCCGGAGTCCAGATACTCCCTGGCAGCCTCAAGCGTGGGCTTTTCGACGAAACGCACCACCTTGCTGCCCTTTGCTTCGATGTAACCGTAGCCGGTTTCGGGTGTTTCGGGCTGGATGCCGAAAGTGACCAGCTTGCCTTCGGCAGCCAGGCTCATCGCTTTCGAAACGGCCTGCGCGAATGCGGCCTGATCGGTGATCAGGTGATCCGCGGCGAGCACCAGCAAGAGCGCGTCATCACCGTGGCTGGCTTGAACTTGCAGCGCCGCGGCGGCAATGGCAGGGGCGGTATTGCGGCCGAAGGGCTCGAGGATGAAGCTGTTGGGAAGTTCTTTGTAACGGGAGCTTGCCACCTCGCGGTATTCGTCCTCCGTCTTGAAGACGAGTTCGCGGTTGGTGACGGTGAGGGTCTCGGCCACGTTCGGCAGAGCCACCCCGCGCAGCCAGGCTTTTTGCAGCAGGCTTTGCCCGTCTGCCAGACGGATGAACGGCTTGGGGTGCAACTCTCGGGAAACCGGCCAGAGCCGGGAACCCGCTCCGCCGCAAAGAATCGTCGGGATCAATTTCATACGGTAATGATGGCGCTGTTGATTCTGGACCGGGCGATTGTACTGAGTTACGCGCGGGGGGAGCAAGGAAAACATCCATCCGGCAAACCGGGCAGTTGACAATAGTTCTAATTAGAACTATTGTGCTTCTGGTCAGTACCAAAAAATTTGATCATGACCTCATCGACGTTTTTGCCGCTGTTGCGCGAGTTGTCGGGCACTTACCAGGCCTTCGAGATCTATTCGTCCGCGCATGTGCGTTCGCTTGGCCTGACGCCGGCGCAATTCGACATCATCGCCACCCTCGGCAACACGCCCGGGATGACGGCCGGTGAATTGGGCGAAAAAACGCTGATCACCAAAGGCACGCTGACTGGAGTGGTGGATCGTCTGGTGGACAAGAAGCTGGTGCGCCGGGTCGCCATGCCAAGCGACGGCCGCTGCCAGATCATCCAGCTGACCGCACAGGGAGAGAAAATATTTGCGCGCATCTTCCCGGAACATCTGGCGCACATGGAGCGCGCCTTCGCCCGGTTATCGCAAAAGGAGCTGAATGGAATGACCGAGAGTCTGCGCCGTTTGCGCGGAGTGCTCGCGGACGCCCACAGCAGAAGATCGTCGTAGCGGAACTTCCGGGAGCGGGCTTGACCCGCGATCAAACTGCTCGGAGGCATGGCCGGACCTGCAGATTGTTCACCAACAGTTGGGAATTTTTGTCAGTGTGTCTATCTATATCTAAGGAGTAGCAAAATGTCAGACAAGCAAGCAGTTATTGCCCAGAAATCTCCGTTCGTCGTTCAGGTGGAAGCCGGAAAAAGCTACTGGTGGTGCGCCTGCGGCAGGAGCGCCACGCAGCCGTTTTGCGATGGCAGCCACAAGGGCAGCGAGTTCTCCCCGGTCGAATACAAGGCGGCCAAATCGGAAGCAGTCTACTTTTGCGGATGCAAGCACAGCGGCACCAGCCCGCTTTGCGACGGCACGCACAAGAAGCTTTGATTTCAAACGGGGCAACCCGCCCCCGATAGGCTGCGATTTCGAGCCCCGACAACCGGTTCGATCAGGCCGCTTACCCGGTCAAGCATTGCAGAGACCCGGTATCGATCGCGTAATTGATTTCGACTGTGCACCGGCGTAGAGTGCCGCCCCATTCTGCCCATGGATAATGATTGGTGCAATGAGCGAAAGTCAGACGAAACGAAGGCTGCCCGCACTTGTGATTGGCGCGATAGGCGTGGTGTACGGCGACATCGGCACCAGTCCGCTGTATGCGATACAGGCGACCTTTACCGGCCCCCATCCGCTTCCGGTCGTTGAAGCCAACATCATCGGTGTATTGTCCGTGATGTTCTGGACCATCATGCTGCTGATATCGTTCAAATATGTAACCCTCATCCTGCGTGCGGACAATAACGGCGAGGGCGGATCGCTGGCCTTGCTGGCCTTGGTGAGCGAACTGACCGCAAGGCACCCGAAGACAAAATGGTTGGCCACCGCGCTCGGCGTGTTTGCCGCCGCGCTGTTCTTTGGCGATGGCATGATCACGCCGGCGATCTCGGTGCTGTCGGCGGTCGAGGGTCTGGATCTGGTTTCCCACTCGTTCAAAAACTACATATTGCCGGTCACGGTTCTCATTCTGACCGGATTGTTTTTCATCCAGAAACGCGGCACAAAGACGGTAGGCATGGCATTCGGTCCGATCATGATCCTCTGGTTCGTTTGCCTGGCAGGGTTCGGCATCGTTTCCATCACGCAATACCCGCAAGTCTTGTTGGCGCTGAATCCCGTTTATGCATTTCGATTCTTGAGCGCAGACCCTTGGACCGCCTTCCTCGCGCTGGGCGCCATCGTGCTCGTCATCACCGGAGGGGAGGCGCTGTATGCCGACATGGGGCATTTCGGCAAATTCCCGATCCGGCTGGCCTGGTTCTCTTTCGTCCTGCCCGCGCTGGTGCTGAATTACTTCGGTCAGGGCGCGTTGCTGCTGCATGATCCCCGAGCGATCGCCAATCCGTTCTATCTGCTCGCTCCCGCCTGGGCGCTGGTGCCGATGGTAATGCTGGCGACCGCGGCGACCATCATCGCCTCGCAAGCCGTGATATCCGGCGCATACTCGATCGCGCACCAATCCGTGCAAATGGGCCTGCTGCCGCGCATGGAGATACGCCAGACTTCCGATCAGGCACAAGGGCAGATCTATGTGCCCCTTACCAACTGGATACTGTATCTGGCGGTCATCTTTCTGGTATTTGCGTTCCAGAGTGCCAACAATCTGGCGGCGGCCTATGGTATCGCCGTCACCGGGACCATGACCATTACCACCATACTGATTGCTTTCGTCATTGTGCTGAAATGGCGCTGGCCATGGGGCGTCGCATTCCCCCTGATCGCAATTCTGCTGGTCGCGGACATGGCCTACCTTGCGGCCAATATCCTCAAAATCCCGCAAGGCGGCTGGTTCCCGCTCGGCGTCGCGGTGATTTCCTATACTGTGCTGACGACATGGAAACGGGGAAGGGAGCTGCTGTTTGCGGAGATCGCCCAGCAATCCGTCCCCATACAGACGATCATTGACGGCATTGACGATATGCCGAGAGTAAGCGGAACCGCGGTGTTCCTGACTCCGGCGAACTCCGGCGCGCCGTCGGCCTTGCTGCACAACCTGAAGCACAATCACGTGCTGCACGATCGCAACATCCTGTTGACCGTGGTGGTCGAGGACAAGCCTTATGTCACCCGGGGCAACCGGTACTTGATCACCGATATGGGCAAGAATTTCTTCCGCGTGAAATTGTTCTACGGATTCATGCAAACACCCGATATTCCGTATGCGCTGGAGTTGTGCGGGTCGCAAGTATTGCCGTTTGACATGATGACCACTTCATTCTTCGTTTCGCGCGCCCTGGTCGTTTCAAGCGCGAAACCCGGGATGGCCAAATGGCGCGAGCGCCTGTTCATCGCCTTGTCCAAAAATGCGATGAACGCGACCGACTTTTTCAAGATCCCACCCAACCGCGTCATCGAGATGGGGACGCAGATCGCGATCTGATCGATCCGTGCCTCCCGGCATATTCATATTCCGGAAACGCGGTTGAAGCAGCCTATGAATCAGGGGATAATCTGCGGCTGACTCAAAAGGCGTCGCAATGACTGAATATCTGCTGATCCTGATCAGCGCGGTGTTTGTGAACAACATCGTGATGGTCAAAATCCTCGGACTGTGTCCGTTCATGGGGGTATCGAAAAAACTGGAGACCGCCATCGGCATGGGCGCGGCTACCACTTTTGTCCTGACCCTGGCATCGGGATCGAGTTACCTGATCAACCATTACCTGCTTGGCCCGGAACTGTCGTACCTCACCACGCTGTCGTTCATCGTGGTGATCGCGGGTATCGTGCAATTCACCGAAGTGGTGATCCAGAAAACCAGTCCCATGCTGTACCAGGTATTGGGCATCTATCTGCCTTTGATCACCACCAACTGCGCGGTTCTCGGTATCCCATTGCTGAATGTGCAGGCGAAACACAATTTCATGGAATCGATCTTCTTCGGCATGGGCGGCGCGCTCGGATTCACGCTGGTGATGGTGCTGTTCGCCGCAATGCGCGAGCGGCTGGAAGGCGCTGACGTCCCGGCGATCTTCAAAGGTTCGGCGATCGCGATGGTCACCGCCGGATTGATGAGCCTGTCTTTCATGGGATTCTCCGGGCTGATCAAATAATGCTGAGTGCTTTGCTGGTGATGGCGGCGATCGCGATCGTGCTCGGCGCGATACTCGGGTTCGCCGCGATCAAATTCCGCGTGGAGGACAATCCTCTGGTCGACAAGATCGACGCAGTTTTGCCGCAAACGCAATGCGGGCAGTGCAGCTACCCCGGCTGCAAGCCTTACGCAACCGCCATCGCCGCGGGAGAAGCCGACATCAACCGCTGTCCGCCGGGCGGCGAAGAAGGCATACAGAAACTCGCCGATCTGCTCGGCATGGAATTCAAGCCTTTCGGCAGCGATACCGCGGCGCCCAAGCCCAAATCGCTCGCCTTCATCGACGAAACCACCTGCATCGGCTGCACGCTATGCATCCAGGCTTGCCCGGTGGATGCGATCGTCGGCGCGGCCAAGCAGATGCACACCGTCATCGCCGCCGAATGCACCGGCTGCGAGTTGTGCGTCGCGCCCTGCCCGGTGGACTGCATCAGCATGCAAGTCATCGAGGAAAAGATCGGTAATTGGAAATGGAAATATCCGGTGTACGCATTGACCACAGCGGGGAACGTCGCAGCAGAGGCGACGAGATGAGGAAGCTGTATAAATTCCACGGCGGGGTCCACCCGCCCAGCAACAAGACGCAATCCACCCGCTCGGCCATTGCACATGCGCCGCTGTCCTCCCGGTTGGTGGTCCCGCTGCACCAGCATGCCGGCGAAACCGCGAAGCCTGTGGTGCAGGCCGGCGATCACGTGCTGAAGGGCCAGATGATCGGCATGCCGGATGGCTTCGTTTCGAGCGCAGTGCATGCGCCCACTTCGGGCACCATCACCGCGATCGGCATGCAAGCGATCGCCCATCCATCCGGCTTGCCCAATCTATGCGCGACGCTGATGCCGGACGGAAGGGAGGAATGGATCGAACGCATACCCGTCGATTACCGCGAGCACAGTCCATCAGAATTGCAGCATCGGCTGCGCATGGCCGGCGTGGTGGGGCTGGGCGGCGCGGCATTTCCCAGCGACGTCAAGCTGCGCACCGGAAAGTTGAAGATCGCCACGCTGATATTGAACGGCGCGGAATGCGAACCGTATATCACCTGCGACGACATGCTGATGCGCGAACGCGCCGCCGAGATCGTGCAGGGTGCGGAGACGCTGCGCTACATGCTGGACGCGGGCGAGGTGCTGTACGGTGTCGAGGACAACAAGCCGGAAGCGATCGCCGCATTGCAGCAGGCGATCAAGGATTCCGGCCTGAAGCATGAAGCGGTTGCAATCCCGACGATCTACCCTGTCGGCAGCGTCAAACAGCTGATACGCGTGCTCACCGGCCAGGAAGTCCCCTCGGGGAAATTGCCCACCGACATCGGCGTGCAATGCTTCAACGTCGCCACCGCCGGCGCCGTGCATCGCGCGCTCGCGCGCGGCGAGCCGCTGCTGTCGCGCATCGTCACGGTCACCGGCAATGTGCTTCGCGCGCAGAATTTCGAGGCGCTGATCGGCACGCCGGTCGCCGAGCTGGTCGCGCTGGCCGGAACGCTGCCCGACACCAACGGTTACATCATGGGCGGCCCGATGATGGGTTTCCCATTGCCCGATATCCAGGTTCCGCTGGTGAAGGCCACCAACTGCATCATCGCCGCGTCGGAAAAATTGTTCCCGCCGCCCCCGCCCCCGATGCCGTGCATCCGCTGCACTCGCTGCGTCGAAGTGTGTCCGGCGGAATTGCAGCCGCAGGACCTGTACTGGTTCGCGCGATCCAGGGAATTCGGCCGGGCTCAGGCGTTCAGCCTGTTCGACTGCATCGAATGCGGCGCGTGCAGCTATGTCTGTCCCAGCAACATTCCGCTGGTGCAGTTTTACCGATTCGCCAAGAGCGAGATCCGCGCGCGCGAACATGACAAGCAGCTTGCCGATCAGGCGCGCGAACGGCACGAATATCATGAATACCGCATCGAGCGCGAGAAGCGCGAGAAAGCCGAGAGACTGGCCGCCAAGGAAAAGGCCGCGCTGGCATCCAGGCATGCCGGCGACCCGCCATTGACTTCACAGCAGAAGACGGAACAAGCCGAACTGGAAACGCGGCGCGCGCATATCCTCGAGCGAGCCAAATCCGAAGTCGAACACGCCGGGGAATGACTCATCCCATGCAATTCACCCCTCCAATCGGCAAGCCGGACAGCGTAGCGCAGATCATGCTCAAGGTGCTGCTGGCCCTGGTCCCGGGGATCGTTCTGTATGTCTGGTATTACGGACCGGCGATCCTGGTTTCGATCTCACTGGCAAGCCTGACCGCGTTGACCACCGAGGCGCTGATGCTCAAGCTGCGCAACCGCCCGGTCGTGCCGTTCCTCAAGGACAACAGCGCGCTGCTCACCGGCTGGCTGCTGGCATTATCGATCCCGCCGCTGGCGCCGTGGTGGCTGATCGTGGTCGGCACCGCCTTTGCGATCGCGATCGCCAAACACCTGTACGGTGGACTGGGCAACAACCTGTTCAATCCTGCGATGGTCGGCTATGCGGTGCTGATCATCTCTTTTCCGGCGCAGATGACCCATTGGCTTGCCCCCCACGGGCTGGGACCGGAGGGGATGGCATTGCCGCCGGAGCTCAACTTCATGCAGCAACTGGAATATATCTTCCTCGGTGTGTTGCCGCATGAGGTCTCCCTGGATGCGCTCACGACGGCCACGCCGCTGGACAATCTCAAGACACATCTGCACCTCGGACAGGCCGTCCCGCGCATCCTCGATATGCCGATCTACGGCCATATCGCAGGACACGGCAGCGAAATGGTTGCGTGGGGATTCCTGTTTGGCGGGCTTTATCTTCTCTTCAAGCGCATCATCAGCTGGCACATACCGGTCGCGTTTCTGGCCACGCTGTTCGTCATCGCAGGGATATTTCATCTGCTGGACGCAAGCCGGTATGCCGCGCCGCTGTTCCACTGGTACTCCGGCGCGGCGATGCTGGGTGCGTTCTTCATCCTCACCGACCCGGTCAGCAGCCCCACCACCAACAAGGGGCGCTTGATCTATGCGGCGGGAGCGGCCCTGCTCACCTACCTGATCCGCGTGTTCGGCGGCTTCCCGGACGGCGTCGCTTTCGCGACGCTATTGATGAACATCTGCGTGCCGCTGATCGTGCTGTATACGCAGCCGAACGTGTTCGGGAAAAAGCGAAAAGAGGACAGGCGATGAGACGCACGATGGCCAAGGCATCCTTGTATACCGCCCTCAACCTGCTGTTCTTTGCGCTGATCGGCACGGCCGTTCTTGCGCTGACCCATGAGCTTACACGCGAACCGATCGCACGCAGCGAGGAAAGCGAGAAACTCAAGCTGATCAACCAGATCGCGCCGGCGTCGGACTACGACAATGACATCATCAAAGATTCCAGGCAACTGGCGGCGGATGACCTGCTCGGCAGCGACGACACGACGGTCGCCTACATCGGGCAGCTGAAAGACCGGCCGTCCATCGCGGTGATACAGGCCACCGCGCCGGACGGCTATGGAGGCAGTATACGTCTGATCGTTTCGATCCGCAGCGATGCGGAAGGCAATGGAAAAATCGGGGGCGTGCGCGTAATATCGCACAACGAGACCCCGGGGCTGGGGGATTACATCGAGATCGCCAAAAGCAAATGGATCACCATCTTCAACCGCAAGTCGCTGGACGATCCCGGGGAGGACGGCTGGAAAGTTAAGAAGGATGGCGGCACTTTCGATTATATGGCAGGGGCCACCATCACCCCGCGTGCGGTGGTGACAGCGGTGCACAGGGTCTTGCAGTATTACGCGCAGCATCGCGACGAACTGTTCAAGCAGAATGAAGGAGTACGAAAATGACTGCCCGTGAATTCAGCGAGATATTCCGCAACGGCCTGTGGAAACAGAATACCGGGGTGGTGCAACTGCTCGGGCTATGCCCGATCCTCGCCGTGAGCAGCTCGGTGGTGAACGCGGTGAGCCTTGGGCTGGCTACGACCCTCGTGATGACGCTGTCGGGCGCGGCGATTGCACCGATCCGGCAATTCATCCCGAATGAGGCGCGCATCCCTGTATTCATCCTGATCATTGCGGTACTGGTCACCGTAGTCCAGTTCAGCATGAACGCCTATGTGCACGGTCTTTATCTGGTGCTGGGCATCTTCATTCCGCTGATCGTCACCAACTGTATCGTGCTTGCCCGCATCGAAGCCTTTGCCTCCAAGAACCCGGCGCTGGAATCCGCGCTGGACGGTTTCGCGATGGGTCTGGGGCTGACCGCGGTGCTGGCGGTGCTGGGCGGGACCCGCGAAATCTTCGGCCATGGAACGCTGCTGTCCGGCATCGACCTGGTGTTCGGAGACACGGCCAAGACCTGGGTCGTCACGGTCGTGCCGAACTACCACGGCTTCCTGCTCGCGATCCTGCCACCCGGCGCTTTCATCACGCTGGGCATGCTGATCGCCGGCAAGAACTGGCTCAACCTGCGCGCCGAGCGCAAGCTGAAAGGCGCGAACGCGAGGATGACACCGGTGGATGGCGGGTATGCGCCTGCCGCACACCGCGGATGAATCCCGCCAAGCGCCGCGAAATTTTTCAACGCTTTCAAGCGGCCAACCCGCATCCCGCCACCGAGCTTGAATACAAGACGCCGTTCGAACTGCTGGTGGCGGTGGTGCTCTCGGCGCAAGCCACCGACGTCAGCGTGAATGCCGCAACGCGCCGCCTGTTCCCGGTGGCGAACACGCCGCAGAAGATGCTGGCACTCGGAGAGGCGAAGCTGCGCGAATATGTGAAACGCATCGGCCTTTATAAAACCAAAGCAAAACACATCATCCGGATGTGCAGCCTGCTGATGGAGCGGCACGGCGGGCAAGTGCCGCAGACCCGCGAGGAACTGGAGGCCTTGCCCGGCGTCGGCCGCAAGACCGCGAATGTCGTGCTCAACACCGCGTTCGGCCAGCCGACCATCGCGGTGGACACGCACATCTTCCGTGTGGCCAACCGCACCGGCATCGCGCCCGGCAAGGACGTGCTGGAAGTGGAGCAGAAGTTATTGAAGTTTGTGCCGGAGGAATTCAGGCACGACGCGCACCATTGGCTGATCCTGCACGGGCGCTATGTCTGCCAGGCGCGCAAGCCGAAATGCGGCGCGTGCATCATCCATGATCTTTGCGAATTCAGGCAGAAGGAAGTTTGATGCTGTTCAATCCATCGCGCGATGAAGCAAGAAATTTTCTGTTCGAGTCCTGGCGCAAGCGCCGCGCGGGTGAGCTGCTTACGCCGCTGGAAGACCTTGCTGCGCAGCTTATCGAGAAACACCCCGAATATTTTGCCGTGCTGGAAAGCCCGGAGCGTTACCAGGAACGTGACTATCCGCCGGAACAGGGCGAGGCCAATCCTTTCCTGCACCTGATGATGCACCTGACCATCGAGGAACAGATCTCCATCGACCAGCCGCCCGGGATACGCGCGCACTTCATGCGGTTGACCCGGCAGCTCGAGTCGGAACACATGGCGCAGCACCGCATGATGGAATGCCTTGGCGAAATGATCTGGCAGGCGCAGCGCAATCGCGCGCAGCCGGAAGTGGCTGTATACTTTGGATGTCTTGAAAGGCAATGAAAAGGTTTCAGGTATTGATATGGCGAACCGGTTAAGCAAGATCGTGACAAGGACCGGCGATGACGGCACGACCGGATTGGCGGACGGCACGCGCATCGGGAAGGACCACGCACGCATCGCCGCGATGGGCAGTCTGGATGAACTCAACAGCCAGCTCGGCGTGTTGCTTGCCGAGGACCTTCTGCCGGACATACGCGCGGCCCTGCTGATGATCCAGAACGACCTCTTCGATCTGGGCGGCGCGCTCGCCTTGCCCGCGCAGGATCAGTTCGCGGAAAACAAGATCGCCTGGCTGGATGAACGGATCGCGCACTATAACGCCGACCTGCTGCCGTTGCGCGAATTCGTGCTTCCGGGGGGTTCGCGCGCCGGGGCGTTGTGCCACGCGGCCCGCACCATTGCGCGCCGCGCCGAGCGCGATCTGGTCCTGCTCGCGCAATATGACGCGGTGCCGCGAAACGCGCTTCCTTATCTGAATCGTTTGTCGGATTTTCTGTTCGTGCTCAGCCGCTGCATCAACCGGGCTCAAGGTGTGTCCGAAACCTTATGGCAGCGCGACAAATAGCCGGAGTTGCCGAAGCGATGGCTATTGTACGGGCTCGGGATAGTGGTAGTGGCGGGAATTCAGGTAACGCGCAACTTCCACGACATCGCTGTCGCCCCAAGCAAGACCTGCAACGCCCTGCCAGTGGCTGACTTGCGTCTTCAAGCCGGCCCAATCCCGGGCGATCTTCTTGTCCCGCCAGTGGATCTGTTCGTTGTGGCACGCGATGCAATGTGTCGTATACAGCAGTTCCCCGCGAGACGTTTCACCCTTGGCCTGAGCGACGGGGGAGATTTCCAGGCAGACCGCCAATACTGCGTAGATCCATATTTTGTTCATCGTGCTCTCCCCTCGGGTAACGGCTGAATTGCCGGTTGTCTCGAATACAGTATAGGTCCCGGGCGGTGGTCTGCCAAATTGCCCTGGCTTCAGCCGGCGCCGCCAAGGCGGCCTTCCTGAAAATCCTTGATGGCCTGATAGATTTCTTCTTTGGTGTTCATCACGAACGGGCCGTGCTGCACGATAGGCTCTCCGAGCGGCTTGCCTGCGACCAGGATGGCTTGGGCCGGCGCGGATGCAACGATCTCCACGCCGTCGGCTTGCGGCGCATTGGCGAGTATGCCCATGCGGTTTTCGCCCAAGGCGGTGCCGCTGATGGTAATGGCGCCGCGGTAGACATAGACGAAGGCGTTGTGCGTCGCAGGTATTGTTGTCGAGAACCTGCAGCCCGCCGGCAGGCCGATATCCAGATACAGCGGTTCGGTGTCTTCACGGCTCATCGCTCCGGCAATGCCGTTGCTGGTTCCCGCGATCACGCGCACCCTCGCGCCTCCGGCCGTCCCGTATTCCGGGATCTCGGCGCTGGGTATGTCGCGATACCAGGCGGGGATCATCTTGCGCCGCGCGGGCAGGTTCAGCCACAACTGAAAGCCTTCCATGACCCCGTTCTCCTGTTCCGGCATCTCCGAATGGATGATGCCGCGACCGGCGGTCATCCATTGCACGCCGCCGTTTTGCAGCAATCCCTGGTGTCCGGCATTGTCGCGATGGCGCATGCGCCCCGCGATCATGTAGGTCACGGTCTCGAAACCGCGATGCGGGTGGTCGGGGAAACCCGCGATGTAATCATCCGGGTCAGCGCTGTGAAAATTATCCAGCATCAGGAAAGGGTCCAGCCGCCGTTGCAGATCCTGCGTGAGCACGCGCGTGAGTTTGACTGCGGCACCGTCGCTGGTCGCCGCTCCGGCGACAACGCGTTCGATCGTCCTGGATCGTGTTACGCCATCGAGTCTGCTCGCTTGTTCCATGATCGCACTCCTATATATATGCCTTGGTTAACGGCAGACGCAGTTGGTTCAGTGCTGAAGAGTTTACATAGAATTCAAAGCATCGGGCAGACGATCACCTCGCTTCATCCACGGCCTTGAGAAACTCGGGATAGGGCTGCGCCCCGGAAAATCGTTTGCGGGGGCCGAAGATGAAATTCGGCACGCTGCGGATGCCGTTTGCAAATGATTCCGCGGTCAATCGATCGATTTCTGCATGGTATCGTGCCGTTTCCAGGGTTTCGAGTATCTCGTCGCGGGCCATCCCCACTTCCTCACCGATCGCAGCAAGCACCTGAGCGTCACCGATGTTCCGCGCCTGGGCAAAGTACGCCTTGAGCGTTGCCTGATAATAGGCATCATCCATGCCTTTGGTTTCCGCAAGCATCCCGACTTCGTGGGCTTGGCGGGTATTGGGTACAAGTGCAGGGCGATTGAGAGGAAGGCCGGCCGCCAGTGTCATTTCGCGTATGGCCGCTTCTGCGCGTTCCAGCCGGGCGGGCGGCAGTATCGAATTAAGGGGAATGCCTTCCGCGGGAATGTCGGGGCGCAGCAAATAGGGGTTCCAGTGAAAGCGAACCGATCGTTCTTTTGCCAGGCGACCCAACCGGTCCAGGCTGATGTAACACCAGGGACAGATAAAGTCGGCGTAAATCTCTATGGTCGTGGGCATCAAAAGCTCCTGTTCGCCATTTTGGGGAATGCCGCGCAGGCTGAACCGGCATTCCTTGACAGGAAGGCATTCGCGTAAATGGAACGGCTTCCATTATCAATGGTGTGCGCACGCAATTGCAAATTCGGTTGGACGCGATTTGAGGGTCAACGGTGCTACAATCCTGACCCCATTAATTCGCCAAGGAGAGCCTTCATGCGCCGCATATTGTTTGCCGTTGCTTTAGCAGGTTTATCGACTTTGACCTATGCATCCGGATTCAAGCTTTCCAGTCCGGAGATAAAAGCCAACCACATGATACCCAAGCGCTTCGAGTTCAACGGCTTTGGCTGCTCCGGGGAAAACAAGTCGCCCGCCCTAAAATGGAGCGGAGCCCCCAAAGGCACCAAGAGTTTTGCCGTGACGGTGTATGACCCCGATGCACCGACGGGTTCCGGCTGGTGGCACTGGATGGTCATCAACATTCCGTCCAATGTCACCGAACTGGCAGCAGGCGCCGGTGCGGTCGACAGCACGACTTTGCCGAAAGGAGCGGTGCAGAGCCGTATCGATTATGGTGTAGCCGGCTGGGGCGGTACGTGCCCGCCGAAAGGCGACAAGCCGCATCGCTATATTTTTACCGTGTACGCGCTCAAGACCGACAAGATCGATGTTCCTGCCGACGCGACAGCCGCACTGACCGGTTTCATGATCCACGCGAATACGCTGGGCAAAGCCAGCTTCACGGCAAAGTACGGTCGCAAGAAGTAGCCGACGCGGTATGAGGGGCGGAATCTGCCGATCCTGCCTCGAGGCGTATCGATACTGAGCGTATCGCTCATAGCAACATCGGGAATTTTGAGCATGTATTTTCAGAACGGCTGATTGGTCGCATCAGCAAAGTTGTTCCCGCTTCATTCCGGTGTACGTGATCCATGGCTGATCATGCTTTTCATGGATGCGATCAAACAAGGCACTTTCTATGGAACGCCCCGACGCTCTGTTCTGGAATCTCTCATCCGAACTGCTCCAGTCGAAACTGGAAACGACCCGGAGCGGGCTGAGCCAGCGCGAAGCGCGCGCTCGCCGGGTAAAGTTCGGCCCGAATACGCTGCGCACTCGCGGCGAACGGTCGCTGCTGATCCAGTATCTGAGCCATTTCAAAAATCCGCTGGTGATGGTTCTGCTGGCGGCCAGTGCCGTGTCCGCGCTGACCGGCGAGATCACCGGATTCGCGATCATCTGGGCCATCGTGCTGATGAGCGTGACGCTGGATTTCATCCAGGAATACAGAGCGGGCCGCGCGGCAGAGCAGCTCAAGAAATCTGTCGCAGTCCGGGCTACGGCGATGCGCGATGGCCATCCCCAGGAAATCCCGATTGCGAAGCTGGTGCCTGGCGATGTGGTGCTTCTGGCTGCAGGTGATCTGATCCCTGCCGATTGCCGCTTGCTCGATGCGAAGGATTTCTTTATCAACCAGGCCTTGCTGACGGGCGAATCCTATCCGGTAGAGAAACATGCATGCGAACTGCCGGCACCGGCGGCAGACCTAAGCCAGGCTGAGAATGCGGTGTTTATGGGCACTTCCGTGATCAGCGGGATGGCCAAGGCCCTGGTGTGCCGCACCGGGGCCGGCACAGCGATGGGGGATATCGCGGATTCGTTGCAGGCCAAGGCACCTCCCACGGCTT
The DNA here is from genome assembly GCA_035498295.1 of Gallionella sp. GTDB lineage: Bacteria > Pseudomonadota > Gammaproteobacteria > Burkholderiales > Gallionellaceae > Gallionella. The sequence goes on from DATKAK010000008.1 coordinate 31,497, forward strand.
TCGAGCTGGGCACGCAGAGTTTCGGCATGCTCATCATGCGACTGACGATCTTACTGGTGTTATTCGTATTTTTGGTCAATGCGATGTTTCACCGGCCGATCCTCGAGTCCTTGCTGTTCGCGATCGCGCTCGCGGTCGGCCTCACGCCGGAATTGTTGCCGATGGTGGTCACCGTGACCCTGTCGCGCGGCGCATTGCGCATGGCAAAGAAACAGGTGATCGTGAAGAAGCTTTCTTCCATTCACAATCTGGGTGGCATGGATGTGCTGTGCACCGACAAGACCGGTACGCTCACCGAGGGCCGTATCCGCCTGGAACGCCACCTCGACGCGCAAGGCAACGACAGCACGCAGGTGCTGCATCTGGCCTACCTCAACAGTTTCTTCGAGACGGGGCTGAAGAGTCCGCTGGATGGCGCGATCCTCGAGCACAAGGAGATAGACGCAAGCGGCTGGATCAAGATCGACGAGGTCCCGTTCGATTTCGAACGGCGGCGCGTGTCGGTGCTGGTCGATAACGGATTGGCAGGGCAAGGATTGGCCGGGCAAGGCTTATATGGGTTGGGCAATAAACGGCTGCTCGTGGTCAAGGGCTCGCCCGAGGATATTCTCAGGCTGTCCACGCAATATGCGGTTGGTGAACTGGAAGAATTTAAACCGCTCGATGAGCAGGCGCTGGCATCGATCAACGCGCTGCACGACAGCCTCGGCAAGGAGGGCTTCAAGGTGCTCGGCATCGCTTGGCGACCGGTGGCACTGGATCATCCGCATGCCGTGGTCGATGATGAGACCGAACTGACCTTCGCCGGTTTCGCGGCCTTCCTCGATCCGCCGAAGGAGAGCGCGGCGCACGCGCTCACGATGCTGGCGGCGGACGGGGTCAACGTCAAGATCGTCACCGGAGACAGCGAACTGGTCACGCGCTATGTGTGCGGAAAACTCGGCATGCCCGTAATCGGCGTGCTCAATGGCAGCGAGATACAGCAGATGGGTGATCCCGCTCTTGCAGCCCGCGTGAGGGAAACCAATCTGTTCTGCAGAGTCACTCCGGCACAGAAGAACCGCATCATCCTGTCTCTGAAAGCGCAGGGGCACACGGTAGGTTATCTCGGAGACGGCATCAACGATGCGCCTTCGCTGCAATCTGCGGATGTCGGCATCTCGGTCGACAGTGCCGTGGACGTGGCCAGGGCTGCGGCCGACATGATCATGTTGCGGGAAGATCTGAACGTGCTGCATGCGGGGGTGCAAGAGGGCCGGCGCACTTTCACCAACATTTTGAAATACATCATGATGGGAACGAGTTCCAATTTCGGCAATATGTTCAGCATGGCGGGCGCGACGCTGTTTCTGCCTTTCCTGCCGATGCTGCCGTCGCAGATCTTGCTCAATAATCTGCTCTACGACATCTCGGAACTGCCGATCCCGATGGATCATGTGGACCGGGCGTATCTGAACCATCCCAGACACTGGGACACGGGTTTTATCCGCAACTTCATGTGGGTGGTCGGACCGGTCAGTTCGCTGTTCGATTTCCTGACATTCTTTATCCTGCTGAAAATTTTCGGGGCCGGAGAGGAGCTGTTCCATACCGGTTGGTTCATCGAATCCATCGCCACCCAGGTGTTGGTGATCTTCGTGATCCGTACCCGGGGAAACCCGTTCAGAAGCAGACCGAGTATCGCGCTGACGGCCACTTCACTGACGGTGGTCATGGCAGCAGCGGTATTGCCGTTCTCGCCTTTGGCATCACAGCTCGGCTTCGTTGCGCCACCCCCGCTGTTCTTTGTCATCCTGCCGGGAATGGTGCTCTGCTATCTGTTTGCAGTGGAGCTCATGAAACGATCTTTCTACCGGCATTTTCAAGCGGGCTAGGGCTGTTCGATCACAGCTTGCATCTGCTTGAAACAGCAGCTTGCCAGCCGATCTTTCAAGGCCGACAAGCATGGGGGAGGACAAGCCTAGTAAAACAAATACCATGTTGAATCTATGGTCTAATTCGCCATTTCAGTGTTGCCTTTTGTGACGGCTGATGGCAATATTTCCTGGCCGCGCTGCAAGCCAAATTCCGGACTTGATTCGAGAGGGTCGGGATGAAGTCTGGCATCTTGACGTTGCCGCCGTGGCACAAACAAGTCCAATAATTTTTCTTCAGGAGGTTTTGCTGTGCCGACTATTTTGGTTTTACCGTTTGTCTTTTCCCCATTTCTGGTGCTTAGCGCGATGATTTTGTTTTCCGGAAGATCATAAGCGGTATTTGTTCCTACCCAACCGGTAAAACCGGTGAAGGCCTGGCGTCGCCCAGGCCTTTTTGTTATGAATGATTGGATTGTTGCTACTGGGATCGTGAGCCATTGCACCCGCATTCAATAGATGAACGCAATGGCCTGTATCAATTTAGCGCTGCGGGCCATCCTGCTGGTGTCTGCGCCGCCCTTGCTGCGAAGCTGGGTTTCCCCGGGCGGCAGCCATCGCGGCCGCTATTGGCCCAGCTTTGCCGCAATCTCGCGTTCTGCCGCCGCCCAATGCTCGTCGGACCTGCCTTGAAAACCATGTTGCTCGGCGATAAAGTAAGCAGCGGTCTCCACCATGCGATAGCGTTCTTCGGGTGAAGGTTTTGTTACCGGCTTGTTGGCGGTGGTGGTTTTGCCGGTTGCTGCCTTTATTACGGGAGCTTTGACCTTCGCAGAAGAAGTTGAAGCCCTTTTCACTGCTGGAGCCTTGTTCTTTTTGGTTTTAGCTGCGGCGGCGGGGGCCTTTGTTGCAGCAACCTTTTTAGTGGACGCTTTGGCCGGAGATTTTGCAGTATTGGTTGTACTGGAAGCAGTACCGCCCGTCCTGGTTCTGGATTTGCCGCCGGCAACTTTTTTGGCGGCCGATTTCGTCTTTTGGTTTGCCATGATGTCATCCCTTCATATGTCAAAATCAGAAATATGGAAACCCGGTTGCCGACAATGATATGGATGCAAATCCCGGCAGTCAACAAAATACAATTAATATTTGACGCGCGCCACTCAAGCGACTATGTTTAGCCTGTCAAGTTTGGGGGTATGGGGATGATCTTCAGACCCGAAAGATAGCATCCATGTCGGCATTGCAAATCTGGGAACTTCTTAGTTATGTGGTGACAGTGGTCGGTCTGCCGCTTGCGATCGCCGTTTTCATCTTCGAACAGCGCAAAGAGCGCGACAATGAGGAGGAAGAAGTCTATCAGCTGCTTTCCGACAATTATCAGGAATTCCTCAAGATCGCACTGGATCATCCCGATCTGCGCCTGTTTTCCCCCGAAGAGACCCCGTCGCTTTCGGCCGAGCAGCAGGAGCGCATGTTCATCATCTTCAGCATGTTGATCTCTTTATTCGAGCGCGCCTACCTGCTGCTCTACGAAGAAGACATGAAGGAGAAGCAGCTCCGGCGCTGGCGTTCGTGGGAAGACTATATGGGTGAGTGGTGCAATCGGGCTGATTTTCGCGCTTCATTGCCGGCGTTGTTGCGCGGCGAAGATCCTGAATTTGCAGGCTACATCAAAAACCTTGCTGCCGTCAGTCCGGCCGTATAGAAACAAAAGGAACGGGTGCGATGCAGACGATACTGGTCATTAATTCGAAAGGAGGCTCTGGCAAGACCACATTGACCACCAATCTTGCCAGTTACTATGCAGGCAAGAAATTCCGGACGGCGATCATGGACTACGACCCGCAGGGTTCGAGCATACAGTGGCTGCGGGTACGGCCCGACGAGGCGGTGAAGATCCATGGGGCAAACGCCGCGCCCGCAAAGGGAGCCATCCCGTTGCGCAGCACGCATGCATGGGTTCCCGCAGATACCGAAGTCGTGATCATTGATGCTCCCGCAGGGGTGAAAGGCCTGTTGCTGCAGGAGATCGTTCGCAAGTCGAATTTTATCGTGATCCCGGTGGCGCCTTCCCCGATCGATATTCACGCTACGGCTGATTTCATCAAGGAATTATTCCTGTTCGGCGGAGCGCGCAATGCCAAGTCGAAGATCGCGGTGGTTGCCAACCGGGTGCGCAATTCGTCCTCTTCGGTCTATGCGTCGCTGGAGCGATTCCTCAATTCCCTCAAGCTTCCTTTTCTCACCAGCATCCACGATTCGGAGAATTATCTCTATGCCGCTGAGAAAGGGCTGGGAGTATTCGAGATGGACACGGCAGCCACCATCGCGGAAAGACTGGAGCTCATGCCCATCCTGAAATGGCTGAACGGGCAATTCCCGGAAAAGTTCGGGTCTCGCCTGGAAGATGATGTCTCGAGCGTGGAAGCTTCAAGAAAGTTCGCGATGGGGACGCAGAACTTCACGGTCCTCAGTACCACGGGAAAATTCAAGAGCAACCCTTGATATTTCCCTGGCGCAACGTCTGACTCATTGTGAATGGATTCATTTTCGTCCGGGGAGAATCCTTCGATTAACCCCGGAGTATGCTGCCGGACTGCCCGGGGCGCTTGGCAAAATGACCCGATTGTCGTAATGCAGTTTTGCCGCTTCCCGATCATACTTGCTGGCTGCGTAACTCCACACGCTTCAGATAGGCCTCGCGCGCGATCTGCACGTCTTCCAGAAAATACGGCAATTCCTTCAGCAGCATCGCCTGCGGTCCATCCACCAAAGCTTTTGTCGGCTCGGGATGGAAGTCCACCAGCACCATGTTCGCGCCGGCGATCACGCCTTGCGCGGTGACGTGCATCATGTCGAGGATTCCATCCGGCGCGGCCGCACGCGACCCGACCGAGTGCGACGGATCGATGCATACCGGCATGCGCGTCAAGCGCTTGACCACGGGTACATGCGCGAAATCGACGAAGTTGCGGTGCGGGTCGCCCATGTTGGTCTTCATCCCGCGCAAGCCGAACACCACATTGCGGTTGCCTTCTGAAGCGAGGTATTCGGCCGCATTCAGCGATTCGTCCAGCGTGATGCCGAAGCCGCGCTTGAGCAGGATGGGCATCTCGGTCTGCCGCCCGACGATCTTGAGCAACTCGAAGTTCTGCGTGTTGCGCGTGCCGATCTGCAGCATCACGCCGGTCGGGTTGCCGGTCTGGTGCAGCGCCTCCCTGATCTCGTTAAGGTGCGATTCGTGGGTGATCTCCATCGCGATCACCTTGATGCCGTACTTTCCCGCCAGCTCGAACACATAGGGCAGGCAGTATTTGCCGTGGCCCTGGAACGCATACGGGCTGGTGCGCGGCTTGTATGCGCCCATGCGTGTGCATACCTGACCGCAGTCGTGCACCGCCTTCATCATGATCTCGACATGCTCGCGGGTATCTACCGCACACAGGCCGGCAAACACGTTCAGGGTATCCTGGCCGAAGCGCACGCCGTTATATTCGAAGTGAGTGGGACGCTGATCGTCCTTGTGCCGTCCCAGGATGCGGTACTCCTCGGAAACCCGCACCACGCGCTCGACACAGGGCAGATTCTGCATGTCCTCGATGTCCAGAGCCTTCGTGTTGCCGATCAGGTAGACCTCGGTCAGCGTCTGCTCGGCCCCGTGTTCCTTGTGCACGCGTGTCTGGATGCCGGGCAGCGAAGCGAGGTGAGACAGCAACTGCCGGTATTCCGGCGCCTGTTCAGTGACTTTGGAATTCAGAATCAATATCATTTGCTGTTCCCGATTATCTGTGCAACAAAATGGCGGACTGTGCGGCCCATTGGGCCATGGGTTCGCGCGTGAAACCGCTCTTGGCGAACTCGGCCCAGCGGCCGATCACATAGCAGACCAGCACATTCGCGTGCGCGCCGACATCTACCGCTGTCCCCATTTCTCCTTGTGTGGCGGCCATGCGCAACGATTGCTTGAGCGTGGCCTCGATGCGATCCAGCAGCTGGTTGATACGCTGCTGCAAACGCTCATTTTCATTGACCAGCGCATCCCCCGTCAGAACGCGCGTCATTCCGCGGTTCTTTTGCGCGAAGCCGAGCAGCAACGATACGATCCCTTCCACTTGCTTCACGCCGCTCTTTTCTTCCTGGGTGATCTTGTTGATCAGCCCGAACACGGTCTGTTCGATGAACTCGATCAGACCTTCGAACATTTGCGCCTTGCTGGCGAAATGGCGATACAGGGCCGCCTCTGAAATATCCAGCCGTTCCGCCAATGCCGCAGTGGTGATCTTCTCGCTCTTGGGCTGCTCCAGCATCTGTGCGACTGTTTGCAATATCTGCAGCTTTCTTTCACCCGGTTTGCTTGTCATGTTCACCTCACTTTATCAAGCGGCCCAACTCTCGCTGCAGCTGCATCACATCGCGAATCTTCACATCCACGCTGGGCGATCTTTGGTGACCTTTGTTTACCCACACCGTGCGCATCCCGAGCCGTTTGGCCGCATCAAGATTATCAAGGCTGTCCTCGATCATCACACATTGCTGCGCCTTCACCCGATGCCTTTTCAACAGGCGCATGAAGCCGAAGTGATCGGGTTTGGGGCGATAGCGCGTTTGCTCCACCGTCATCACGTCGTCGAACAAATCGTCCACCCGCAACAGCTTCAGCACCGCATGCGCGTAGTGTTGCGGCGAGTTCGAAAACACTACCTTTCTGCCCGGCAAGGCCTTCAACACGTGGCGCAATCGCGGCACGCGCAGCACCATCCGGTCCAATTCCGGAAACCGGTGCGTGTGCCACAAAAAATGTTCCGGGTCCGTGCCGTGATGTCGCATCAATCCGCTCAAGGTCGCTCCATAACGCCGCCAGTAATGCTCGCGCAGTTCGTTCGCTCCGGCCTCATCGAGATGCAGATGCTGCTGCACATATGTCGTCATGCTGCGGTTGATGTGCGGAAAGATATGCGGACTCGCATTATGCAGCGTGTTGTCCAGATCAAAAATCCAAAACCGCCCATTCATTCTCAAAGACCTCTGTACAACGTAGCGAGCGAAGCTGAGGCAAGGCAAAAAATGGCGAAAAACCGCAGTTTACAAACTAGTAAATGAGGATTTCGAGCCATTTTTTTAACGCAGCATCAGCGAGCGCAGTAGTTGTGCAGAGGTCTTTCACTTGCTTTTGATCAGCGTGCCCACCCCCTCATGGGTGAGAATTTCCAGCAACAATGCATGCTGCACGCGACCGTCGATGATGTGCACTGCGCGTACACCCCCGCGAGCAGCATCCAGCGCGGAAGCGATCTTGGGCAGCATCCCGCCCGAAAGCGTGCCGTCCGCCACCAGCGCGTCGATTTCCCTAGGTGTCAGTCCGGTCAGCAGTTTGCCGTCCTTGTCCAAAACGCCGGGCGTGTTGGTGAGCAATACCAGTTTTTCGGCGCGCAACACTTCTGCCAGTTTTCCGGATACCACGTCGGCGTTGATGTTCAGCGTTTCGCCATCCGGACCGACGCCGATCGGTGCGATGACCGGAATGAAATCGCCGGAATCGAGAAAGGCAATGATCGCCGGATCGATCTTGTTGATATCGCCGACCAGCCCGATGTCCAGCATCTTGCCCGGTTCGGCCGCGCTTTCCAGCATCAACTTTTCTGCACGGATGAATCCGCCATCCTGTCCGGTCAGCCCGACCGCCTTGCCGCCGAAGCGGTTGATCAGGTTGACGATGTCCTTGTTGACTTTGCCCAGCACCATTTCGACCACGTCCATGGTCTCTTCGTCGGTGACGCGCATACCCTGAATGAACTCACCCTGCTTGCCAACCTTTTTCAGCAAGTCGTTGATTTGCGGTCCGCCCCCGTGCACCACCACGGGATTCATCCCGACCAGCTTGAGCAACACGACGTCACGCGCGAAGCTCTCCTGCAATGCCGGATCGGTCATCGCGTTGCCGCCGTATTTGATGACGATGGTCTTGTCGAAGAATCGCTGGATGTAGGGTAAAGCCTCGGAGAGCACGCGGGCTTTCATTTCAGCGGAAGCGGCGGTGAGCGGCATGTTTAACCCCGGATAGATTTGCGGCGGATTTTACACCAGAAGAAGAATTGCAGGGCTGAAAAATAAATCAGGCGGCCCGCGCCGCCTGATTATCCAAGGAAGCCAATGCTTACTCAGTAACCGCTTTGCTGCATCTCATCCGTCATCGGTTTTGCTGCGGTCAGCGGCCTCACATCGGCTGAGGCCTCGATTTTAACCGTGTGGTTCGATACTTGGATTTCCAGCGTCAACGGCACTCTTTCACCCGGCCTGAGCGGGGCCTTGAGCCCGGTCAGCATCAGGTGAAAGCCGCTTTCGCCGAGGTTGACCGGCTTGCCGGCCGGCAGCGCGATGCCGGGAACTCCCCGCATTTTCATCATGCCGCTGTCATGAGCCATCATCATGCTGTGCAGTTCGATGGATGCACAGGCGGGGCTGGATGCTCCCGCCAATTGCGCATCCTGTTTGCTGGTAATGGTCAGGTCTACGCTAGCCGTGTCTTGCCCGGGTGCGGTGGCACGGGCCCAGGCATTTTCGACTTGAATATCTCCAGCGAAAACGCCGGCACTTATCAGCAGAGCTGCCAGCAACCCTCCGATCCGGAACAATATGGACATGTTGATCTCCAGTGGGCGAAAAATATGGGAGGACGAATTATACGCATTATCGGAAATGCACGGATTGCTATCACTGGCATCACCGCGTGACTATAATTGCACCCTCAAATACGTTCCAGATTATGAAGCTCATTCCATTGCTGTTCATTCTGCTGCCCGTGCTCGCATACGCAGAACCGGATCTTATGCCGCTAGTGCCGCAATTGGCCGCCAAGTCTTATCTGTTGTATGACTATACCAGCAAACAAATTCTGGTCGATCAAAACGGGGATGAACGCTTGGAGCCCGCCTCACTGACCAAGCTGATGACAGCCTATCTGGCATTTGATGCCATAAAATACGGTACATTATCGCTGAAGCAAAAACTGAACGTTCCTGCAGCTGCGGTGCGCAGCACCAGTGAAGAATCACGCATGCTGCTCAAGGCCGGCCAATCCGTCACAGTGGACGAACTTTTGCACGGGATGATAGTGGATTCCGGCAATGATGCGGCCATCACCCTGGCGGTCAATATCGCGGGGAGCGAAGCGGGTTTTGTAGACATGATGAACCAGGAGGCAAAACGCTTGGGAATGAATAATACGCATTTTACCAATCCGGTAGGACTGTCGGACGCGCAACACTACACCAGTGCTTCCGACCTTGCCGTGCTTGCATCCGCCATCCTGAATGATTATCCGCAGTACTATCCGATGTTTTCCTTGCGCAACTACACTTTCAACAACATCGCCCAGGGCAATCGCAATCGCCTGCTGTGGATGGATCCGTATGTGGACGGGATCAAGACCGGACATACCGAGTCGGCCGGATATTGTCTGGTCGGGTCGGCTGTTCGCGATAATCACAGGCTGATTTCTGTGTTGTTTGGCGCCGATTCCGATCGGTTGCGCGCCTCAGAAAGCCAGAGACTGCTGAATTTCGGATTTCAGCATTTTGATGTCGCGAGTCTTTACCAAAAGGATCAGCCCGTCGCCCGGCTCCGCATCTGGAAGGGTACCGATAGTCACATCGGGGTCGGTTTCCGCAGGGATCTGTTCGTGACCATTCCGAAAGGCACATTTTCCCAGCTTGAAGCGAAGATGGAAACGCATCAGCCCATTCTCGCACCGGTCGCCGGAGGCCAACAGCTGGGGGTCCTCAAGCTGACACTCGCAGGCAAACCCTATGCGGAATTTCCCCTGGTGGCGTTGGAGAGCGTGCCGCTGGCGAATGTATTCTCGCGCGGCTGGGACAGCATCCGCCTGTTGTTTGAATAGGCAAACAAGCATGACGATCTATCTGAACGGGCAATACATGCCGATCAAAGAAGCAAAAATTTCCGTGCTCGATCGCGGCTTCATATTCGGCGACGGCGTATATGAAGTGATTCCGGTGTATTCCCGCCGCGCATTCCGCCTGGCTGAACATTTGCGCCGCCTGCAGCACAGCCTGGACGGGATACGCCTGAAGAATCCGCACAGCAAGGCCGAGTGGAAAAAGATCATCGATGATCTCGTCGCGCGCAATTCCGGCGATGATCAGTATCTCTATCTGCACATTACGCGCGGTGTGGCGAAGCGCGATCACGCCTTCCCGAGCCCGCCGGTCAAGCCCACCGTGTTCCTGATGAGCAATCCGCTGCCCGTTCCGCCTGCCGCACAGTTGCAAAGCGGCGTATGCGCGGTGACCGCGGAGGACAACCGCTGGCTGCGCTGTGACATCAAGGCGATCGCGCTTTTGCCGAATGTACTGTTGCGCCAGGTGGCGGTCGATGCGGGCTGCGCGGAGACGATCCTGATCAGGGCCAAATCCAAGAACGAAGGCGCATTCATGACCGAAGGAGCGGCCAGCAACATCTTTGTGGTGAAGGACGGCAAGCTGCTCGCGCCACCCAAGGACAACCTGATGCTGCCCGGTATTACCTACGATGTGATATTGGAGATCGCCGCCGCAAACGCCATCCCGCATGAAGTGCGCAGAATCCCGGTCCAGGACGTTTTTTCCGCCGATGAACTTCTTCTCACTTCCTCCACCAAAGAAGTTCTGGCAATTACACTGCTGGATGGCAAACCGGTTGGTACCGGAAAACCCGGTGCGATGTTCGCCAGGCTGCACGGTTTGTACCAGGAATTCAAACGCGATGTGATGCGCGCCGGATGAACAGGTGACGATGAAAGAATTTCCCAAAATCGAATTGAGCGACAGTCTGATCGAATATCCGTGTGATTTTCCAATCAAGATATTCGGGCGGCGGCAGGCGGGTTTCGCGCAAGCCGTGCTGGAAGTGGTCAACAAGCATGATCCCGGATTTCTCGCTTCCACGATGGAAATGCGTGCCAGCAGAAACGCTCGCTACATCAGCCTGACCTGCACGGTGCGCGCCACCTCGCGTGTGCAGCTCGATGCGCTGTATCAGGATTTGTGCGACCATCCCCTGATCGTGATGGTACTATGACAAGGCAGGTGCAAGGGACGAGGGAGAAGAGACAAGACGAACCTTCCAGACTTGTCCATGTTTCGCCGCCCGCCATACACTCGCTGGGACTGGTCGAATATCGATCCACATGGGAGGCGATGAGGCGGTTTACCGCGGAGCGGTCAGCCAATACCCGCGACGAGATCTGGCTGGTGCAACATCCGCCCATCTACACGCAAGGCTTGTCGGGGAAACCGGAACACTTGCTGCATGACACCGGCATCCCCGTCGTCAGGATCGATCGGGGCGGGCAGATCACTTACCATGGTCCCGGGCAGATCGTCGCGTATATCCTGCTCGACATGCGCCGCTGGAAAATAGCCGTGCGCGAACTGGTGCGTTTGATGGAGCAGGCCGTGATAGATCTGCTGGCTGAATTCGGCGTTCCAGCGGCAGGCCGTGAAGACGCGCCGGGTGTGTATGTGGGCGATGCAAAGATTGCGGCGCTGGGTTTGAAGATCAAGAATGGCTATTGCTACCATGGCCTCTCGTTCAATGTGGACATGGACCTGGCGCCGTTCAACAACATCAATCCTTGCGGCCATCCCGGACTTGGCGTAACGCAGGCCTGCGAACAGGGTATCACCGTTTCGATCAACGAACTGCAGGCGCAATTGGCGCAGAATCTGGTCCATGGGTTACAACGGCATCTGGAAAGCAGGCAAAGCAATGAACATATCTGAGCAAAAACGAACCGCGGCGGCCCCACGGCAAAGCGGCAAACAGAAGACCGCGCGCAACCCGATCAAGATCGTGCCGTTGCAGGAACGTCTGCGCAAACCGGACTGGATACGCGTGAAGTCCGGAAGCGGCCAGGGATATCACGACGTGAAGCGCATGCTGCGTGAACACGGACTGCACACGGTGTGCGAAGAAGCTTCCTGCCCGAATATCGGGGAATGTTTCGGCAAGGGCACGGCTACGTTCATGATTCTCGGTGATCTGTGCACGCGGCGCTGTCCGTTTTGCGACGTGGCACACGGCAAACCATTGCCTCCGGATGTAAACGAGCCCGATAATCTGGCGCGTTCGATCGGTCTGCTCAGACTCAATTACGTTGTTATCACCAGTGTGGATCGGGACGATCTGCGCGATGGCGGAGCTCGGCATTTTTCCGATTGCCTGGCAGCGATACGCGCAAGTTCACCCTCGACTCGCCTGGAGATCCTGGTGCCGGATTTTCGCGGCAGGCTGGACGAGGCGCTGGACGCGCTTTCCGCCTGCCCGCCGGATGTGCTGAACCACAATCTGGAAACCGTGCCGCGCCTGTATAAACTGGCGCGGCCGGGCGCGGACTATACGCACTCACTGAAGCTTCTCAAGGATTTCAAGGCACGTTTTCCGCATATCCCGACCAAGTCCGGTTTGATGTTGGGACTGGGCGAGAACGATGAGGAAGTGTTGGAAGTGATGCGCGACCTGCGCGAGCACGAAGTGAACATGCTCACGATCGGCCAGTATCTGCAGCCGTCTGAAGGTCATTTGCCGGTGCTGCGTTATGTCCCTCCGGAATCCTTTGCGATGTTCGAGCAGGCTGCCAGGGAAATGGGTTTCAGCCATGCAGCTTGCGGCCCCATGGTGCGAAGCAGCTATTTTGCCGATGAACAGGCGCATCAGGCCGGGGTTCTTGGGACATAGAATGCATGTATTTTCTCGCAACAGGGGTTACCAAAGGACACCGTGTTAAACTCCATTCCGAAGCTGGCCAGGCAGTCGCTGCGTACCTTGTGTGCGGAGAGGAAAGTCCGGGCTCCACAGAGCAGGATGCCGGTTAACGACCGGACACCGTGAGGTGATGGAAAGTGCCACAGAAAACATACCGCCGATGGCCGCGCGAGCGGATCAGGCAAGGTTGAAATGGCGAGGCAAGAGCTCACCGCGCTGGTGGCAACATCAACGGCAGGGCAAACCCCATCCGGAGCAAGATCAAATAGGCTGACCATGGCGTTGCTCGCGCCGTCGGCGGGTAGATTGCTTGAGCGTCAGGTAACGAAACGCCTAGAGGAATGACTGTCCACGACAGAACCCGGCTTATCGGCCAGCTTCACCCTAATTCAACAGATCGATTTGTTGACTGCAATCCTTGTTCACGCAATATGTGGCTCAGGCGTCGGGATTACGCGGAATTGCGGGAGCGCGACGGTGAACAAGTCGCACTTGACAATCGATCGCCCGGACCAACATACGAACGCTGATTGATACAGGATTTCGCGCATGAAGCTTGGAAGAAACGATCCGTGCAGTTGCGGGAGCGGGAAAAAGTACAAGAACTGTTGCCTGGGAAAGCCCTTGTTCCGACCGGCGCAGCTCAAGGCGCCAACTCCGGACCAGATACGTGTGCTTGACGAAATGTTTATTGCTGGCCGTTTTGCGGAACTGGAAAACCATTCACATGCTCTTTTGAAACAGTTTCCGGATTCGGGTATCGTTTGGAAATTGTTCGGGCTGTCATTGCAACTGCAAGGCAAAGACGCTCTATTTGCCTTGCAGAAGGCTGCAGAACTTTCGCCGAACGATGCGGAAGCACACGGCAATCTGGCGGCTATTCTGCGAGCACGCGGGCAATTCGGTGCGGCTGTGGAGAGCGGACGCCGTGCGTTGCTGATCAGGCCGGATTTTGCCGAGGCGCTCAACAATCTCGGCGTTGCTCTGCAGGGGCTCGGTCAGCTTGACGAGGCCGTAAAAAGTTACCGTCGCGCCTTGGAGATCAAACCCGATTTCGTCGAGGTTCACAACAACCTCGGCGGTGTCTTGAAAGAACTCGGGCGGTTCGATGAAGCTGTGGCCAGTTATCGCAGTGTACTGCAACTCAATCCGGATTTTGCCGAAGCACACAACAATCTCGGTCTGGTTTTCAAAGATATCGGTCAATTCAACGATTCACTGGCAAGTTTCCGCCGCGCATTGGAGACCAAGCCCGATTATGTCGAAGCGTTTGACAACTTGCTGTTCACGCTGAACTACACAACCCAGCAGCCCGAATGCTGCCTGGAAGAAGCCCGAAAATTTGGCCGGATGGTGGCCAGGAAAGTGACGACAAGGTATTCCGCCTGGCAGTGCGCAGTCCATCCGCAACGTTTGCGGGTGGGAATGGTGTCAGGTGATCTGCGTCAACATCCGGTGGGATATTTCCTGGAAAGCTTGCTGGCGAATTTTGACCCAGACCGTATAGAATTGATCGCCTACCCTACAGTGATGAAAGTCGATTCACTTACTTCACGTATTAAACCTTATTTTGCCGCATGGAAGCCATTGTTCAATATGAGCGATGCCGATGCGGCGCGTTTAATTCATGCCGATGGCGTGCATGTACTGCTGGACCTATCAGGCCATACCGGACATAACCGCCTGCCCGTGTTTGCATGGAAACCCGCCCCGGTGCAGGCTGGATGGCTTGGCTATTTCGCCACCACCGGGGTGAAGGAGATGGACTACGTATTGGCGGATGCAGTGAGCGTTACTGACGCGCAGCGCGGGCAATTTACCGAGACCGTGCGGTATCTTGACACGCTTATTTGCCTTACCCCGCCCGATGTTGGTCTGTCCGTTGCGGCTTTGCCTGCTTTGAATAACGGGTTTGTTACTTTTGGATGTTTTCAGCGGCTCGACAAGATCGGGGATTCAGTAATGTCGGCATGGGCGCACATTTTCTCCGTTTTACCGTCCGCGAGGCTGCGCTTACAGTGTCAGCAGTTTGGAAGCCCGGAAGTAAGGCGGCAGTTCATGCAACGTTTGCAGCAGTTTGATATTGTTCCCTCGCGTGTGACGATGCACGGTGCGATGCCACGCGAAGCTTATCTGTCAGCACATTCTGAAGTGGACATAATACTGGATACATTTCCCTACACGGGCGCCACCACGACCTGCGAAGCGCTTTGGATGGGCGTTCCGACGGTGTCATTGGCCGGCGATACGTTCCTGGCCAGAGTGGGCGCCAGCGTGCTCTCCAGCGCTGGGCTGGAAGAATGGATAGCCGTCAATGAGCAGGAGTACATCTCCAAGGCGGTTAGCTTGGCTGGAGATATACCCAAGCTGGCGGCATTGCGCGCCGGTCTGCGCGAACATGTGCTGGCTTCGCCGGTCTTCGATGCTCCGCGATTTGCACGCAATCTTGAAACAGTTTTGTGGGCGATGTGGAAGGAATGCGCCCAGCAGATTCAAAATCCGGCAAGCGCTTCTGACTTCGCATGACTGTGACTGAACTGCATAAATAAACCTAGCGTCTTATTCTAATATGGGCTTCCAGTAGCGACCAACCAAGGGGAAGGCGCTGATCGTTCGGGTTAACGCGGCGCGAAACGAAGCGAAGTGCAGGGTGCGCGACTGCGCAGTCAATAATCTGGTTTAGCTGGAAGTGTGTTAGTAGAAAATTGCCTGGATACCAAATACGGCATGATTTTCTCATGAACATGCCGATATATTTAGTAAACCAAATGTCCTCAAATAACTCGTTTAGTTCTGTTTACCGAGAGAGGAATAAGTCAATTAAGGTGTAATGCTTGAATTGGCATCCGAACAGCACTTATTGGCAATAATGAAACGACCACTGCGAAATTGGCTTTAATATTTCGATGCAGTGCTCAAACGGTTGGTCAGAATATATTCAATTTTCCAGCATAACACTCTGTCCCTACTCAATGATTGGCCTGAAATGCTAACTCATTACAAACAACTTTAGATTATTAATATAAGTTATTGAATATTAATAATATTAATATTTAATTAACTTTCCTCGCTAACTCCTTGTCCTGTAAAGATAAATTCTATTTTTTAGCTTGACCATTAGATTTTTTTTCAATATAGTGGATTCAAGTGGTAAAAAGTGGGAAAAAGTGGGGTATAGGATGTTTCAGGGAGCGGCACAACTCAATCTGGATAGCAAAGGCAGACTCGCGATACCCGCGCGTTATCGCGATATGTTGCTTGCCAATTGCTCGGGCAATTTGGTGTTGACGGCCGATGCCGATGGTTGCCTGCTTGCTTATCCGCAACCCGAGTGGCAACCGATACGCGAAAAATTGCTCAAGCTCTCCGCGCTCAATCCCAAGATTCGTGCCTTGCAACGCCGCCTGATCGGTTACGCCGAAGACGTGGTAATGGATAGTGCCGGGCGCGTACTGATCTCGCCAGCCTTGCGCAATTACGCCGCTCTGGACAAGCACGTCATGCTGGTCGGTCAGGGGAATAAATTTGAATTGTGGGACGAGATGAAATGGCAGTCGCAACAGGAGGCAGGCTTGTCTTTCCTGGATGGCGACTTACCGCCTGAGCTGGAAGGTTTCTCCTTGTGAGTGGGGGCCTGGCCCACACCACCGTTCTTCTGAAAGAAGCTGTTGAGGCACTTGCGATCAAGCCAGATGGCATCTATGTCGATGGAACGTTCGGGCGCGGAGGACATAGCGCGCAAATATTGGAACGGTTAGGCGGCAGGGGAACATTGATCGCGCTGGACAAAGATCCGGCAGCAGTGGCAGCCGGAAATGCGTGGCGGGATGAACGATTTCATATGGTGCACAGCAGTTTTGTGCATATAGCGGAAATATTGCGCGAGCAGGGTATTGAACGGGTTGATGGCATTTTGCTTGACTTGGGAATGTCTTCGCCGCAGCTAGACGATGAGGCGCGCGGTTTCAGTTTTCGCTTTGATGCCCCTTTGGACATGCGAATGGATACCAGCTGCGGAACGACTGCAGCAAAGTGGCTGGCAACGGTGGATGAAAGTTTATTAACGGAGGTGTTATTTGACTACGGCGAAGAACGGTTTGCTAAGCAGATTGCAAGATCGATTGTTGCGGCGCGCGCAATCGAACCCATTCACACCACGCGGCAACTTGTCGAGCTGGTTAGTAAAGCGGTACGCACCCGTGAGGCAGGGCAGAACCCGGCGACACGCACCTTTCAGGCTATACGGATTTATATCAACCAGGAGCTCGAAGAGCTTGCGCGGGTCCTGCCAGAGTGTGTGAAACATCTCAAGCCCGGAGGACGATTGGTAGTAATCAGCTTTCATTCGCTGGAGGACCGCATCGTGAAACATTTCATTCGTGACATGGCAGACGGTGACAAGCTGCCGCGAAATATTCCGGTTCGCTCCAGCGAAGTCCCGCTGGGGAAATTGAAATTGATCGGCCGCCCTGTACATATCAGCGGGGCAGAGCTGAAAGCCAATCCGCGTGCAAGAAGTGCGGTGATGCGCGTTGCGGAGCGCAGCAATGTTTCGTAACGGCGTGGCGTGAACATCTATGAAGACTGATATTACCGGTATTCGCGACCGTGTCATAGGCAAAGTTGGAAGACTTAGCCCGGCCTATCAGGGATTGCTGCTTGTTGCGGTGGTTTTGTGTGCATTGAGTGTGGTCACCTCGCAACACAAGGCGCGTAAGCTGTTTATCGAATTGCAAAAACTGAAAGATCAAGCGCAACAGATGGATGTGGAGTGGGGGCAGCTGCAATTGGAGCAAAGTACCTGGGCCACGCCGGCACGGGTAGAACAAGTTGCCGTGAAAAAGTTACAGATGCAATTGCCCAGGAGAGGGCAGGTTCAATTTATCAAGGTCAAGCCTAACGGCGAAACGAAGCCAACACAATGAATTACGCGGCCAGCGCACATCCGGACACCATGGCGAGACTGCCAGAATGGCGTGCCACTGCGCTATTTGCAGTATTGCTGGCCGGGTTGGCGGGTCTGCTGGGGCGTGCAGTGTATTTGCAGGGAATACATGATGATTTTCTGCAGCAAAAGGGCAATGCGCGCTACAGCAGGGTGATTGAAGTCGGGGCGCACCGGGGATTGATTTCGGACCGCAACGGAGAGCCGCTCGCCGTCAGTACCCCGGTTGAATCGGTGTGGGCGAGTCCGCCGGATGTGGAAGCCGACAGGAAGCAAGTCAAAAAACTGGCGCAAATTCTCGGCATGGATAGCGAGGATATAAAGAATCGTCTTTTCGACGCCACACGCGATTTTGTATATCTCAAACGCCTGCTTCCCCCGGATCAGGTCGAGAAAGTTGTCGGGCTGAATCTTCCAGGGATTTATTTGCAACGCGAATATCGCCGTTATTATCCATCAGGCGAGGAGGCGGCACAGACACTGGGTTTCACCGGACAGGATGACATCGGCCAGGAAGGGATGGAGCTCGCTCTGCAGGACCAGCTTGCCGGAAAACCCGGCAGCCAGCGCGTCATCAAGGATAACCGTGGATACATCGTCGAAGAAGCCGGCAGCCTGAACGCTTCCAAACCCGGCAGCGATATCATGCTTAGCCTGGACAGCAATTTGCAGCACATCGCCTATCGCGAGCTGGAGAATACAGTCATTCAGCATCATGCCAAGACCGGTGCCGTAGTGGTTCTCGATGCGCGCAGCGGCGAAGTGCTGGCCCTCGCCAACTATCCGGGCTATAACCCGAATAACCGCGGCAATACAAGCAGCAAGGCGATGCGCAACCGTGCCATTACCGATCTGTTCGAACCCGGCTCGACATTGAAACCGTTCACGGTAGCGACCGCGATCGAGACAGGCAAAGTAAGCCCCCATACAGTCATCAACACCGAGCACGGTATATACACGCTGGAGGGCAGGAAGATCCACGATTCCCATGCCGAGCCGATGCTGACTGTTGAACAAGTTATCCAGAAATCCAGCAATGTCGGCGCGGCAAAAATCGCATTGAAGCTGAAACCCGAAATTATGTGGGAAGGCCTGGCAAATAGCGGATTCGGTGCGCAGACCGGCAGCAACTTTCCCGGCGAGGCACCGGGAAAGCTGCGCGACCCAAAGACATGGCGCCCCATCGAACAAGCCACAATGGCATACGGGCACGGAATCTCGGTGAATCTTCTGCAACTGGCGCGGGCTTACACCATCTTTGCCACCGACGGTGAATTGAAACCGATCTCGTTTTTGAAACTGGATGCTCCAGTGACCGGGAAGAAAGTATTTTCCGACCGCACCGTGCGTGAAATGCGCCACATGATGGAAATGGTTGTGCAGCCGGGCGGGACGGCTCCGCTGGCGCAGGTGGCCGGATATCGCGTGGCGGGCAAGACCGGTACTGCGCATAAGCTGGAGAACGGACGCTACGTCGATCACTATGTCGCATCATTCGTCGGTTTCGCGCCAGCATCGGATCCGCGCCTAGTGGTGGCGGTGATGATCGATGATCCGGCCGGTGCCGATTATTACGGTGGAGAGGTGGCCGGGCCGACGTTCAGCAAGATTATGAGCGCGGCATTGCATGCGCTAAATGTGCCAAACGATGCGCCTCTGGACAATGTGGTCGCGCCGCCGGCGGAAATTGTAAAGGAAGAAGTATGAGCGCGGCCCTGCATGATTGGGCCAGCGCGCAGCTGGCGGCATTGAACGTACCGTTCAAACGCGTGGTAACGGACAGCCGCTCCATTGAGCATGGCGATATTTTTATCGCATATCCGGGTGAAAGGACGGACGGCCGGCAATACATTGCTTCCGCCATAACGCGGGGCGCGAGCGCAGTGATTTGGGAGGCGAATCATTTCGTTTGGAACGATGCGTGGCAGGTCCCCAATCTTGCAGTCAATGATTTGCGCAACAAGGCCGGTTGGCTAGCCGACGCGGCATACGGCAGTCCGTCAGAAAAGTTGTGGATGGTGGGCATCACCGGAACAAACGGCAAGACTTCGACCTGCCATTGGATCGCTCACGCCTTGAATGAAACGGCCAAACCGTGCGCGTTGATGGGAACACTGGGAAACGGTTTTATTGGCGCGCTTCAGGCCACTGAAAACACCACTCCCGACGCGATTCGCGTGCATGGATTATTGGCCGGTTATCTGCGGGATGGAGCAAAGGCGGTAGCAATGGAAGTTTCATCGCACGCACTGTCCCAGGGGCGGGTGAATGCGGTGCAATTTGACGTCGCAATGCTCACCAACCTGAGCCGGGACCATCTTGATTATCACGGCGATATGCAAAGCTACGCGGACACCAAGCGCAAGCTGTTTGATTGGCAAACCCTAGGATTCGTCGTGCTGAATCTCGACGATGCCTATGGCGCGGAACTGGCCGAGCAGTTGCTGGACGCGGCGGCTTCGCCACGGGATAGGGTCGCAGAAGTCATCGGCTACGGTTTGAGCGATGCCGCGCTGTTGCTGGCCGAACGGCTTGGCCTGCGCATGGTCTATGGCAACTTGCAGGAAATGACCGGACAAGGATTGCGGTTGGCGGTCCACTCCAGCTGGGGGACTGCGGAACTCAACAGCACGCTGGTCGGGCGTTTTAACGCTGCGAATCTTCTCGGCGCACTGGCGGTATTGCTGTTGAGCGGAGTGACATTGAGCGATGCCGTGCGTTCATTGGGCAGGGCGCAGCCTGTCGCCGGGCGGATGCAGCGGCTGGGAAACGTCGATGAGCCCACTGTGATCGTGGACTATGCCCACACGCCGGACGCTTTGGAAAAAGTGCTGCAGGCCATGCGTGAAATCAGTGCGGCAGCGGGCGGGAGGGTGATTTGCGTGTTCGGCTGTGGTGGAGAACGGGATCGCGGCAAACGCCCGATGATGGGCCTGGTCGCCGAGAAATATTCAGATTTCTGCATCGTCACTTCGGACAATCCGCGCAGCGAAAATCCGCGTGAAATAATCGCAGATATCATCAGCGGCATGAACGCGGACAACCACGAGATCATAGTGGACCGCGCCGTTGCGATTCAAAGTGCCATCAGATACGCGCAGAAAAGCGATACCGTGTTGATTGCAGGCAAGGGTCACGAAGATTATCAAGAGATCAACGGCGTAAAACATCCATTCAATGACGTGACAGTGGCGCAGCAGGCATTGCAGTCATGCCATGCCCCCCGGCAGGCGCGGGACAAGATGCGGGGGGAGCAATGATGCACTTGACGCAAGCCGCGCAGGCAACCTGCGGAAAGCTGGCCGGTGCCGACGTGCTTTTCGATGCGGTATCCAGCGACAGCCGGAAGATTTCCAAGGGGGATCTGTTCGTCGCGTTGCGCGGCGAACATTTCGACGGCTACGACTTTGTCACGATTGCCGCGCAATCAGGAGCGGTTGCCGCAATGGTGAATATCGACAGTTACCAAGGTTCCGCTTCCGTTCGCAAGAAACAAGCGGCCGGACTTTCCCCGGGCATTCCGCTATTGATCGTGGAAGATACCCGCTTGGCGTTGGGGAAATTGGCCGGTTGGTGGCGCAGCCAGTTTGGCATCCCAGTGGTGGCTATTACCGGAAGCAACGGCAAAACCACCGTGAAGGAAATGCTTGCCGGTATATTGCGCGAGGCGGCCGGCAGTGCGGAGGCAGTTCTCGCAACCCAGGGTAATCTGAACAACGATATCGGTATGCCGCTTACCCTGCTGCAGCTGAATGAGTCACACCGTTACGCCGTGATTGAAATGGGCATGAATCATTCCGGCGAGATTGATTATCTGACACGAATCGCCGCGCCTGATGTCGCGCTGGTAAACAACGCCAGCGGCGCGCACCTGGAAGGGCTGGGTACCGTGGAGGCTGTGGCGCGGGCCAAGGGAGAGATATTTTCCGGACTGCAACATCACGGGACAGCGGTGATCAACGCGGACGATATCTATGCATCCCTCTGGCGGGCACTTGCTGGTGCGCATCCATTGCTCGAATTTGGCCTTGATCCCCAGGCGGATGTGCGGGGCAAATGGCAACCACGGGATTTTGGTTTGCGGCTCGAAGTGACTGCCCCGCAGGGAAGATTCGCGGCGGACTTGCAGGTGCCAGGCGAACACAATGCGCGAAATGCGCTCGCTGCGACAGCGGCGGCAATCGCGCTGAACATCTCCCTCGAAACCATCGCCGCCGGGTTGGAAAAATTCGGCGGAGTGTCCGGACGCTTGCAGCGCAGGTCCGCACAGCACGGTGCGAGACTGATAGACGACACCTACAACGCCAATCCGGCTTCAGTGCAAGCTGCAATCAGCGTGCTTGCGCAAGCCGCGGGCAAGCGGATTCTGGTATTGGGCGACATGGGCGAACTGGGAAGGGATGCCCCGAAGTTTCATGCAGATATTGGCGCCGAGGCGCGTCGCGCAGGCATTGAAAAATTGTATGCACTGGGAACATTAAGCGCAAAAGCGGCAAGTGAATTCGGCGGCGGGGCGAGACATTTCGAGCGCATCGAAGACCTGCAGGCCGCCCTGGAGAAGGAACTGGACGCGGATACCACGGTGCTGGTGAAGGGTTCGCGATTCATGAAAATGGAACGCGTGGTGAAGTTCTGCACCGAAACGGGGAAATGACCATGCTACTCGCGTTCGCCCAGTGGTTGTCCGAGGATGTCAGGTTCTTTAGCGTGTTCAATTACATCACCTTGCGCACCGTACTTGCCGCAATGACGGCATTGTTCATCTCGTTTCTGGTCGGGCCGACGATGATACGCAAACTGGCCGCGTACAAGATTGGACAGTCGGTGCGCAACGACGGACCGCAGACGCATCTGGTGAAGGCGGGCACCCCGACGATGGGCGGAGCTCTGATCCTCATTTCGATTGCGATCACCACCTTGTTGTGGGGCGACTTGCGCAACCATTACGTATGGGTGGTGTTGCTTACCACCTTGAGCTTCGGGGTAATCGGCTGGGTGGATGACTATCGCAAGGTGGTGCATCGCAACCCCAAAGGACTTTCTGCCAGGGCCAAAATGGGCTGGCAGTCCCTGATCGCTTTGGCGGTGGGGATGTATTTGTGGAATGCCGCCAACTTGCCCGCAAATACCGAACTCATTGTGCCCTTCCTCAAATTTTTTGTGTTCCCGCTCACCGCATTCCTGTTCGTCATGCTCACCTATTTGGTCATAGTCGGCACCAGCAATGCGGTGAACCTGACCGATGGTCTCGATGGTTTGGCCATCATGCCGACCGTTATGGTGAGCGCTGCGCTGTCGATATTCGCGTATGTGGCGGGGAATGCGGTTTTTTCGAAATATCTCGGCATTCCCTACATTCCGGGCGCGGGCGAACTGGCAGTTTACTGCGGTGCCATCTCGGGCGCGGGGTTGGCTTTTCTTTGGTTCAACGCTTATCCGGCAGAAGTATTCATGGGCGATGTCGGCGCGCTGGCGCTGGGCGCAGCGCTTGGAACCGTGGCGGTGATCGTTCGCCAGGAATTCGTGTTGTTCATCATGGGCGGCGTGTTCGTGGTTGAGGCAGTCTCCGTGATGATCCAGGTCGCCTCGTTCAAGCTGACCGGCAAGCGCGTGTTTCGCATGGCTCCGTTGCATCATCACTACGAGTTGAAGGGCTGGAAAGAAACGCAAGTGGTCGTGCGCTTCTGGATCATAACGATGTTGCTGGTGTTGCTGGGTCTGGCGACCCTCAAGTTGAGGTGATCGTGGAGATGCGAATCAAGAAGTGCGGCACGCAGGCGTTGGGGGAGACTCATGTTCGCACAGCGAACGTTATGACGACACCAAACGCTTCCGTGCGCTTCTGGATCATAACGATGCTGCTGGTGTTGCTGGGTCTGGCGACTCTCAAATTGAGATAAGGGAGAACAAGATGGAAAAGCACAGCATGACAGGGTTGAGGGAAAACAATGTGAGCTTCGCGAACGTTATGACAACGCCCGACGGAGGGGCGCGCTTCATGGATCACCATGAGGTGGATATGACACGCCATAAAAACAAATCGGTTCTCGTGCTTGGCCTGGGTGAGACCGGACTATCCATGGTGCGCTGGCTTAGCGCCCAGAGCGCTCGCCTGCGCGTGGCCGACAGCCGCAGCGCTCCGCCTGGTCTTGCCCAGGCGGCGATGTATGTTGCCGAAGAACAAATATTTTGCGGTAACTTTAACGATGCACTGTTTGACGGGATCGAACTGATCGCAATCAGTCCGGGGGTTCCATTGCGAGATCCGGCCGTGGAACGTGCGATCGCGCGCGGCATTGAGGTGGTGGGCGACATCGAGTTGTTCGCCCAATCGCTGCCGAAGGACAACCATCCCCGCATCCTCGCAATTACCGGCGCGAACGGGAAGACCACGGTCACCAGCATGGTGGAACACCTGTGCAAGGCGGCGGGCAAGGACACAGTGGCCGCGGGAAACATTTCTCCTGCCGTACTGGATGTTGTACTGGAGCGCGGTGCAAACCAGCCGGAGGTATGGGTGCTTGAACTCTCCAGTTTCCAGCTGGAAACAACGTCCAGTCTGCATGCCGATGCAGCGACCGTGCTGAATATCAGCGAGGATCATCTTGATCGTTATGCCGATATGGCTGAATACAGCGCGGCCAAGGCGCGCATTTTTGCGGGTTGCAGCATACAGGTGCTGAACCGTGACGATGCGCGTTGCATGAGCATCGCGCGCAAGGATTGCAAAACAATTACATTCGGCTTGAACAAACCTGATACCGAAGGGGATTTCGGGATTGAGCGTGCCGACGGCGAAATCTGGCTGATGCAAGGCACGCAGCGTTTGATGAAAGCCGGCGAATTGCAAGTGGTCGGATTGCACAACGTGGCGAACGCGTTGGCCGCATTGGCTCTGAGTTGCGCGATCGACTTTCCGATGTCGATATTGCTTGACGCTTTGCGCAGCTTCAAAGGATTGCCGCATCGCATGGAACGCGTGGCAGAAATGGGCGGTATTACTTATTACGACGATTCCAAGGGCACCAATGTCGGCGCGACCATCGCGGCGCTGCAGGGGTTGGGCTGCAAGGCGGTGCTGATCGCAGGTGGCGAGGGCAAGGGACAGGATTTTTCCCCTCTCAAACCGGTTGTGGCAGCGCTCGCACGCGCAGTGGTATTGATCGGACGCGATGCACCGCTGATCGAGGCAGTCCTGAGCGGCAGTGGTGTGAAGATTGCACGCGCGGAAGATATGGCCGATGCCGTGCGTCAAGCGACCAGACTGGCGCAACAGGGCGATGCAGTACTGTTGTCGCCGGCGTGCGCCAGCTTCGATATGTTCCGCAATTATGAACATCGTGCCGAGGTGTTTGTCGAAGCAGTGCAGGAATTGGGGAGGGGAAGCGCATGGCGTCACTAGCGCGCCACGGGAGTCGCGATGCAGGCGATTGGCAACCCAAAGGCTGGACAAAATCGTCACCGCCTGCGGGTCCCCGTGGAGTCTGCCCCCGCCCTTTCTCAGCACCCGCAGCGAGTGCGCCGAAGGGTAGCCGGGGGTTGCACCCCCACCCTTTCGCAGTCAAAACACGCACTCCGCCGCCGCAAGCGCAATTTGATGAGTTGCTTGTCTGGGTGTTGATTGCCTTGCTCGCGCTCGGTTTGGTGATGGTCTATTCCTCCTCGATCGCCACGGCCGAAGCAAACAAATTTACCGCCTATCAGCCGACCTATTATCTATTGCGCCACGGGGTGTTCATCCTCGCGGGGTTGTTTATCGGGCTGTTTGCGTTTCAGGTCCCGGTGCAGATATGGCAAACCTATGCGCCATATTTGTTTGTGTTCGGCGCGGCACTGCTGGTACTGGTGCTGATTCCCGGTGTCGGCCGCGAGGTCAATGGCAGCAGGCGCTGGTTGTCGCTGTTCGTCATCAACTTGCAACCTTCGGAATTGATGAAGCTGTTTGTGGTGCTGTACGCCGCGGATTACACAGTGCGCAAGGGCAAGGTCGGCCATTTGTTCAGGAAAGCCTTCGTGCCGATGCTGGCGGTGATGGTGATGATCGGCGCCTTGTTGCTGCAGGAGCCGGACATGGGGGCGCTGGTGGTGATCTGTATCATAGCCCTAAGCACCCTTTGGCTGGGTGGCTTCAATCTGAAAGTGTTCATTGCTCTGCTGCTGGCGCTGCCTCTGGCGCTGGGGGCACTGATATCTTCATCGCCATACCGGATGCACCGCATCATCGGATTCATGGATCCCTGGTCTGATCCCTATGGCAAAGGCTACCAACTGAGTCATGCACTGATCGCTTTCGGGCGCGGCGAGTGGCTGGGCGTCGGGCTGGGAGGCAGTGTGGAAAAATTATTTTATTTGCCGGAAGCGCATACCGACTTCTTGATGGCAGTGATCGCCGAAGAATTGGGGCTGGTCGGTGTGGCGGCGGTGATCATGCTGTTCGCGCTGCTGGTGGTGCGGGCATTCAGGATCGGGCGCCATGCCGCTTTTCTGGAACGCAACTTTTCCGCGCTGGTCGCGCAGGGCATCGGCGTGTGGATCGGCGCGCAGGCGCTGATCAATATCGGCGTGAACATGGGTGTTTTGCCGACCAAGGGACTGACGCTGCCGTTCCTGAGCTTTGGCGGCAGCGGCATCGTGGTGAATTGTGTCGCGGCCGCGGTGCTGCTGCGAGTGGATTATGAAAACAGAAGAATTGCCCGAGGACTGCCGGTATGAATATGACGGATATCAATTCTTCTGTTTCGGTGGAGGCTCATATTCGCGAAGCGAATATTATGCCGGAACCAAAACAGACGGATTACGCGGCGATTTCCGGTATGAGTCGCCCCATTTCAATTATGGCCGGCGGTACGGGAGGCCACATTTTTGGCTATGCCATAACGCGCGCTGCGCGCGCATTAGTCTGCGCCGAAAACGTGGTCAATTCTGGAGGACTTAAGTGAGCCGTTCCATACTCATCATGGCCGGCGGAACCGGAGGCCACATTTTTCCGGCCCTTGCCGTCGCTGACCTGCTGCGCACGCGGGGTTGGCAAGTGACCTGGCTGGGCGCACCCGGCAGCATGGAAGCCGAACTGGTTCCCAAACATAAATATGAAATGGCATGGGTGCGCTTTTCGGGTGTGCGCGGCAAGGGATTGTTGCGGCTGCTGTCGTTGCCATTCGATCTGCTCGTCGCATTGTGGCAGAGCATGTCCGCGATATTGCATTACCGCCCCGATGTGGTACTGGGCATGGGCGGGTATATCACTTTCCCCGGAGGAGTGATGGCGGCATTGCTGCGACGCCCCCTGGTGATCCATGAGCAAAATTCCATTGCGGGATTGAGCAACAGGTTTTTGGCGCGCATCGCGAAAAAAGTGCTGAGCGGGTTCCCGGATGTATTGCCGCACGCAATATGGTGCGGCAATCCGGTCCGCAGCGACATCGCCGGGCTGCCCGATCCTCGGCAACGCTATGCCGCGCGCAGCGGCAGGCTGAATGTGCTGGTGGTGGGTGGCAGTCTGGGGGCAAAGGCAATCAACGAGGCGGTACCGCAAGCGCTCGCGATGTTGCCGCCGGATGCGCGACCCAGCGTGTTGCATCAAACCGGCAAGCAGCATTTGGAAGCGGTGAAGCGCGCATATCAACTGGCAGGCGCGCAGGCCGATATCAAACCGTTCATGGATGAGATGGCCAGACATTACGGCAATGCCGATTTGGTGATCTGCCGGGCCGGCGCTTTGACGGTCGCCGAACTTGCCGCGGCCGGTGTGGCCAGCATATTGATCCCGTTCCCGTTCGCAGTGGACGATCACCAGACCCGCAATGCGCGGTTCTTGAGCGAGCACGGCGCGGCAGTGTTGTTGCCACAGAAGGAGCTGAGTGCTGAAAGACTGGCCCAGTTGCTGCAGGACCTGAGCCGCGAAAAATTATCCGCGATGGCCCGGAAGGCCCGCGAGTTGGCCAGGGCAGGAGCGGCCGGGGCAGTTGCAACGATATGCGCGGAGTTGGCGGCATGAAACACAAGGTCAAACATCTCCATTTCGTCGGCATAGGCGGTTCCGGCATGAGCGGGATCGCAGAGGTGCTGCTGAATCTGGGTTTCCAAGTGAGCGGTTCCGACCTCGCTAAGAACGCGGCTACACGCCGTCTCAAACAGCTGGGCGCAACGGTGTATCTCGGCCATGCCGAACAGAACCTTACCAATGCCGATGTGGTGGTGATCTCAACCGCGGTGAACATGGATAATCCGGAAGTACTGGCGGCGCGCTCACGCCGTATTCCGGTGGTGCCGCGGGCGATGATGCTGGCCGAGCTGATGCGCTTGCGCCAAGGCATCGCAGTAGCGGGCACGCATGGCAAAACCACCACCACCTCGCTGACTTCCAGCGTGCTGGCCAAGGGCGGTTTCGATCCCACCTACGTGATCGGCGGAAAGCTGAACAGCAGCGACAGCAATGCCAGGCTCGGCACCGGCGAGTTCATTGTGGTCGAGGCTGACGAGTCGGACGCATCGTTCCTGCATCTGCAGCCGATACTTGCGGTGATCACCAATATCGATGCCGACCATATGGAAACCTACAGCCACGATTTCGGAAAGCTCAAGCAGGCCTTTGTGGAGTTTGTCGAACACTTGCCGTTCTACGGCAGGGCGATGCTGTGCGTTGATGATGCCAATGTGAGGGAGATTCTCCCGCGCATCAGCAAACCGGTTACCACCTACGGCTTTAGCGAAGATGCGCAGATCCGCGCAGTGAACGTGCGCCATCAGGACGGCCGTATGCGATTTACCGCGCAGTGCCGGCACAATGGAAATCCAAGAAACCTGGACATCACGCTCAATCTTGCCGGCATGCATAACGTATTGAATGCGCTCGCCGCCATCGCGATTGCACTGGAAGTCGGCGTAGCGGATGAGGCGATCGTCGCCGCGCTCGCGGAATTTCAGGGAGTTGGGAGACGCTTCCAGCGTTACGGTGAAATCCCTTTGCCTGGGGGAGGCGGTTGCGACACGTTACCGGCGAAGTCGGCCGATCGCGGGAGCGACCGCCTTGCCTCCTCTCCCGCACCAAACGGTTCCACCGCGCCGTGTCGAGGCGGCAGCTTCACGTTGATCGACGACTATGGGCACCATCCGGTTGAAATGCTTGCCACGCTCGAGGCGGCACGCTGGGCTTTTCCTGGACGGCGCCTAGTCCTGGCTTTTCAGCCGCATCGCTATACGCGGACCCGCGACCTGTTCGAGGATTTCGTGAAAGTGCTGTGCAGCGTGGATGCGCTGGTGCTGGCTGAAGTATATCCGGCTGGAGAACAACCCGTCGTCGCAGCGGACGGACGCGCGCTGATGCATGCCTTGCGTGTCGCGGGACAGAGCGAAGCGGTTTTCGTAGAGGATATCCAGCAGATGCCGCAAGCGATCCTGCAGATGGCGCGCGACGGAGATGTGGTGATCACGATGGGGGCGGGTTCGATCGGCAACGTGCCGAACAGATTGTTGGGAAGAAGCGACGCCGATGCGACCGGGAAGATGCCGGCCATGGAGGCGTTGCGTTCGGGTGAGCCATGAACATGACCGAACTACAACATCTCGTGACCAAGCCATTGCGCGGCAAGTTGAGCAGCAATATGCCGATGCGCAAATACACCAGTTGGCGGACGGGCGGCAATGCCGACCGGATGTACCAACCGGCCGACCTGGAGGATTTGTTGGAATTCCTCCGCGGGCTGCCCGATGACGAGCCTGTGCATGCGGTCGGTCTGGGCAGCAATCTGCTGGTGCGGGACGGAGGCTTGCGCGGCACCGTGCTATTGATGCACGGGACATTGAGCGCGTTGCATCTCGAATTGGACGGCAGCATCTATGCCGAAGCCGGGGTTCCCGGCGCGAAACTGGCGCGGTTTGCGGCTAAACATGGCCTGCAGGGAGCCGCATTCTTCGCAGGCATCCCGGGCACACTGGGCGGTATGCTGGCGATGAATGCCGGATGTTATGGAAGCGAGACTTGGGAAAAGGTGTTGCGCGTGCAGACCGTGAATCGGCACGGCGAGGTGCACGTGCGCTCGTCGGCGGATTATGAGATCGGATATCGGCATGTTGCTTTGCGCGATACCGGCGAGGAATGGTTTGTAGCTGCCTGGCTGCAATTTACCAGGGGAAAAGGGGAATCGGCATGGCAGGATATCAAGGCACTGCTGAATAGGCGCATCGCCAGCCAGCCGTTGAATCAGCCGAATGCGGGTTCTGTGTTTCGCAATCCTGAAGGCGGACATGCGGCGAAGTTGATCGAACTTTGCGGACTCAAGGGCGTAAGGCTGGGCGGAGCACAGGTGTCGGAGAAGCACGCCAATTTCATCGTGAACACGGGTACTGCGACCGCAGCAGACATAGAGAATCTGATTTTGAAAATACAGGCAGAGGTGCAGATACAGACCGGAATCAAACTGCATCCTGAAGTGCGCATTGTCGGGGAGAAACAACCATGACCCGGCAACTTGACCCGGCTTCGTTCGGCAAGGTGGCGGTGCTGCTCGGCGGACGTTCCGCCGAGCGCGAGGTGTCGCTGAAGAGCGGCGCAGCTGTGCTGGCGGCGCTGTTGCACAGCGGGGTTGATGCTTATCCATTCGATCCTGCCGTACAGAGTTTGCAGTCGCTGGTCGACGACGGATTCGACCGGGCATTCATCGCGCTTCATGGTCGCTATGGAGAGGATGGTACGGTGCAGGGTGCGCTGGAATTGTTGGGAATCCCCTATACCGGCAGCGGCGTGATGGCATCGGCGCTCGGCATGGACAAGTGGCGCAGCAAGCTGGTGTGGCAAGCAGCAGGTTTACCGATACCCGACTACGCGATTCTCGACGAACACTGTGATTGGAAAGCTGTCGCGCTAAAACTGGGTTTGCCGCTGTTCGTAAAACCGGCGAACGAAGGTTCCAGCGTAGGGATCACCAAGGTAAAAGCAGCAAACGAAATGCCGGCGGCATATCGCGAAGCGGCCAGGCATGACCCGCTGGTTCTAGCGGAGCGTTTCATCGGCGGCGGCGAATATACCGTTGCGATCCTGGGAGAACAGGCGCTACCGGTGATCAAGATCGAGCCTGCCAACGAGTTCTATGACTACGAGGCGAAATACCTGCGCAATGACACTCGTTATCTGTGCCCGTGCGACCTGAGTGACGCACAGGAAGCGGAGATGCAGCGTTTGGCGAAACGCGCGTTCGCACTGATCGGCGGGCAAGGCTGGGGGCGAGTGGATTTTCTGAGGGACGAGGCCGGTGAGCCGTATTTGCTCGAGGCAAACACCTCGCCGGGTATGACAGACCACAGCCTGGTGCCGATGGCGGCACGTCAGGCGGGCATGAATTTCGAGCAATTGGTAATGCGCATATTGGCTTTGGCCGCGCATGGCCAATCAACCGGGCTGGCAGACAATGCCGCCCTGAAAGCCGGGTAATCCATGTGGGATAACGCTCCATTATTGCGCAGCCTTGCCAACGCATTGATCGCTTCCAGTGTGGTGGCGATTCTGTATGGCGGGGTTCATTACCTGGTGCATTTGCCCGGATTGTTTCCGCTGCAGCGCGTGAAATTACTTGATGCTCCGCAAAAGGTCGATGCGGCCGCGGTATCGCAGGTGATAGGCAACGAAGTGCAGGGCAATTTTTTCACGGTGGATATCGAACGATTGAGGGACTCATTGGAAAAGCTGCCCTGGGTGCGCCATGCCAGCATACGCCGTGAATTTCCGCATAGCCTGGAAGTGCAATTGGAAGAATATCAGGCATTGGCGCGCTGGAATGACAGCGCACTGGTGGATGCACAGGGCGAGGTATTTGATGCAACAAGCGATCGGAAGATGCCTGAATTTATCGGACAAGAAGGCACTGCGGCAGAAGTGACACAACGTTATGAACAATTCAGCCAGCAGCTTGCTCTTCTGGATTTGCAAGTGACTCGGCTGGTGTTGTCACCGCGCCATGCCTGGCAATTGAATTTGAGCAACGGCATGGTGCTGGAACTGGGGCGCGAGGACATGCTGCAAAGGTTGGAAAGGTTCGTGCAAGCCTATCCCAACAGCCTTGCAGCAATACAAGGCCGGGTGAAGTACGTGGATTTGCGCTACAGCAATGGTTTTGCGGTGAGTGGTTTGGCCAATCGGGGCTGAAGGGAAGCAGCGGGGAACCGACGATGAGCAGAAGCAGGGAAACTAAAAATCTGGTGGTAGGACTGGATATCGGCACGTCCAAGATCGTGGTCATCGTTGGTGAGGTCAAACCGGACGGCATGCTGGAAGTGATCGGCATGGGTATGCATCAATCTTCTGGAATGAAGAAGGGCATGGTGGTCAACATCGATGCTACGGTGGGGTCGATCCAGCGCGCGCTGGAAGAAGCGGAACTGATGGCCGATTGCAAGATACACGAGGTCTACACCGGTATCGCGGGCAGCCATATCCGCAGCATCAATTCGCGGGGCATGGTGAAGATCAAGGAGAAGGAGGTTGCCGGCCCCGACATCGAACGCGTCATAGAGACAGCCAGTTCCATCAGCC
Organism: Gallionella sp.; assembly: GCA_035498295.1. GTDB lineage: Bacteria > Pseudomonadota > Gammaproteobacteria > Burkholderiales > Gallionellaceae > Gallionella. The sequence continues at coordinate 63,583 of DATKAK010000008.1, forward strand.
TGCCGAGCGACCAGCAGATCCTGCACATCCTCGAACAGGAATTCAGCATCGATGGCCAGGACGGCATCAAGAAGCCGCTGGGCATGAGCGGAATGCGTTTGGATGTCGAGGTGCACATCATCAGCGGGGCGGTATCCGCGGTGCAGAACATCATGAAGTGCATCCATCGTTGTGGTCTGGAAGTCAATGAATTGATCCTCCAGCCGCTGGCTTCCAGCAAGGCAGTGCTCGCAGAAGACGAGAAAGAGCTGGGTGTGTGCCTCGTGGACATCGGCGGCGGCACTACTGACATCGCCGTGTTCACCGGCGGCGCGATCCGCCACACCGCCGTGATACCGATCGCCGGGGACCAGATCACCAATGACATCGCGATGGCGTTGCGCACGCCGACGCAGGATGCCGAGGACATCAAGATCAAGCATGGCTGTGCATTGCGCCAATTGGCGGATGGGGGCGCGATCGAGGTGCCGGGCGTGGGCGACCGGGGGCCGCGCATGTTGTCGCGGCAAACTCTGGCCGAGGTGATCGAACCGCGCGTCGAGGAATTGTACTCGCTGGTACAGCAGGAATTGCGGCGCAGCGGGTTTGAAGAGCTGTTGTCCTCGGGCATCGTGATCACCGGCGGCAGCAGCGCCATGCAGGGAATGGTCGAACTGGGCGAAGAAATATTCCATCTGCCGGTGCGTTTGGGCGTCCCGAAATATGTGGGCGGATTGTCCGATGTGGTCAAAACACCCCGCATGGCGACCGGTGTGGGGCTGCTGTTATATGGCTTGGAGCATCATCAGCGCAAAGAGGAGACGCGCTTGCAATCGAATTCATTTGGTGACGTGTTGGCAAGAATGAAAGACTGGTTTTTGGGGAATTTCTAGCGGTTACGAGTGTTGATTGGTTCGGGTAGTCCGGGGGTTGTTTTTGGCAATTTTTAAGGAGATGACGATGTTTGAAATCATGGATGTACAAACGCAGGATGCGGTGATCAAGGTGGTCGGTGTAGGGGGCTGTGGCGGCAACGCGGTGGATCATATGATCGATCAGGGTGTGCAGGGAGTCGAGTTCATCGTGATCAATACCGACGCGCAGGCGCTCAAGCGCAGCAAGGCGCGTACCCAGTTGCAGATCGGTGTGAGCATCACCAAGGGCCTGGGTGCTGGCGCAAAACCCTCTGTCGGCCAGGCGGCGGCAGAGGAAGATCGCGACCGCATCAAAGAGATGTTGGTCGGCGCACACATGGTGTTCATCACGGCCGGGATGGGGGGTGGCACCGGAACCGGTGCGGCCCCCATCATCGCGCAGATTGCCAAAGAGATGGATATCCTGACCGTGGCGGTGGTGACCAAACCGTTCGCATACGAAGGCAACCGGATCCGGTTCGCCAAAGCCGGCATCGAGGCACTGGGCGAGTATGTCGATTCGCTGATCATCGTGCCGAATTCCAAACTGATGGAGGTGCTGGGCAATGATGTCACCGTGCCGGAAGCTTTCAAGGCGGCCAATGGGGTGCTGCAGGGCGCGGTGGCGGGCATCGCGGAGGTGATCAATGTGCCCGGGTTGATCAACGTGGATTTCGCCGACGTGCGCACCGTGATGTCGGAAAACGGGATGGCGATGATGGGTTCTGCGGTTGCCGCGGGAAACGATCGCGCGCGGATTGCGGCGGAACGTGCGATTTCCAGCCCGCTTCTGGAAGACGTGGACATGTCCGGCGCCCGTGGCGTGCTGGTGAACATCACCTCGAGCAATAGTCTGAAACTCAAGGAGATCGACGATGTGATGGAGTGCGTCCAATTTGCCGCGGAAGAGGCAACCGTGATCGTTGGATCGGTATTCGACGACGCAATGGGCGACGAAATGCGAGTGACAGTCGTGGCTACCGGTCTTGGAGCACCGCAGGCACGCAAACAGCCAAAACCGGAAATAGTCTATCAGAATCATGACTTTCAGAGGACAGGCACGCATGATGAACCGTTGGCCGGCGTAAATTACGGTGAGCTTGAAACACCAACCATCATGAGGAGCGGTCGCAGAGCGGCGGTGGATGCGATGGAAAAATCCGGTGTGGATACCTATGACATCCCGTCTTTCCTGCGAAAACAGGCGGATTGAAAATCGATGGGCGAAGGCTCGAAAAGCCCGAATCCGACCGTCAAAACGCCTGGTTGTGCTAGAATTAAATATATGATTCGGTAATCCAATGTGGCAATGGTCAAGCAACGTACCTTGAAAAATTCCGTCAGTGTGACGGGAGTCGGCTTGCACAGCGGCGAGAAGGTCACACTCGGGCTGCGGCCAGCCCCGGTCAATACCGGCATCGTATTTCGCCGCGTGGATGTGAAGCCTGTCGAGGAAATATGCGCGCGAGCCGAACTGGTGCATGACACACGTTTGTCCACCTGCATGGAGCAAGACGGGGTGAGGGTAGCCACCATCGAGCATCTGATGTCGGCTTTGGCCGGCCTCGGAGTGGATAACGCCTATGTCGATCTGGATAGTGCGGAAGTCCCGATCATGGACGGTAGCGCAGGGACATTCGTCTTTCTGCTTCAGTCCTCGGGCATCGTTGAACAATCCGCCCCCAAAAAATTCATACGCATCAAAAAGACGGTTGAGGTCAAGCAGGGTGACAAATGGGTGCGCTTCGAGCCCCACCAGGGGTACAAATTGACTTTCACCATCAATTTCGCTCACCCGGTGTTCGCCAATTCCAAACAGCATGTGACGGTCGATCTGGGCGAAGAATCCTATGTGCGCGATATCAGCCGGGCCCGCACTTTCGGTTTTATGCAGGATGTAGAGTATATGCGCGCACAGGGGCTGGCTTTAGGCGGTAGCCTGGACAATGCCATCGTAATGGATGACTACCGCGTGCTGAACGCGGACGGTTTGCGTTTCGAGGACGAATTCGTCAAGCACAAGGTCCTCGATGCGATCGGAGATCTTTACCTTCTCGGGCATCCGCTGATCGGCGCTTTTTCCGGCTACAAATCCGGCCATGCCTTGAATAATGCGCTGTTGCGCGAACTGTTGGCGGATGATCAAGCCTGGGAGTATGTGACTTTCGACCGTGTCGAAGAGGCTCCAGCGTTCCTGCGGTTGCAGCTTCAATCCGTTTGATACGGGTGCCGAATATTCACAAACGATTGATTTATGACTAGTGCAGCGATTCGACCTCCTGCCATTATCGACAACAAAGCGGCAGACCGGTGCTGATACTGCGTCTATATATCGTACTGGTGGCATTGTTGATCGTAGTATGCGGAGGAATGTATATCTTTACCCGCAATCGCCGCTACCTCGATTTTGCGCGGCAAACGCTGCGATTCAGCGTGCTGCTGCTGGCGGTCTTTGCATTATTGTTTGCGCTGGAGCGGTATGTGCTGGTCGGTTGGTTGGCGGCACTTTGATTGATCACGGGACCGGGGAATTGCTAAAAGATGCCTATTCAGCTATTTGATTTGGCCATCTTTTCCAGGGCGAGTTTGAGCGGAGACTGGTCCAGCGTCCGGCTGAATTCAACCAGTGTCTTTTGAGCTGTTTTGCTGAGTAGACGGGGGGAGGGTTTGGCTTGATGGCGATCGTAGGAAACTTGCACCTTGACGCGGATTCCGCTAACCTCGTGGCCCATGCCCCGCATCAAAACCGCCATTTCCGGGGCAAGTTGACGCAATTTTGCGGCGACGCTCGCATTGGCTGCCGCGATGCTGAGCATACCCAGGCGCAGGCCCAATACCTGTATTTGTCCGGATTGTGCAAGATCGGGCGGGGTGATACTGATAAATTGGCTTTGCAAGTCCGACAAAAATCGGGCTTTGGCCAGCAGCGGACGAAGTTCCTGGTCACCGTTCAGCAGAGTTTTTAAATGTTGCACCACAAATTTTCTGTTACTTAGAGGAAAGGAAGCATGAATATTATTCTAGTTTCCAATAAAATGGCAAAGACCCGCAGTATATCGCTGGGCCCTTGGCAAATTGCGTTAACGCTGATGTTGCTGTCGGTGCTGATGCTGGGCGCGGCATTTACGCTCCAGTACGTTCTGGTGCGTTTTGCCCCGGAAGGGTTGAGCGATGAGATCCGCATATTGCTGTCCAAGGTACAGAACGACGAACAACAAAAACAGCAGTTTTATTTGCACAGCAGTCTGGATGCGATGGCGGTAAGGGTCGGCCAGATGCAGGCTCAGCTGCAGCGCCTGGACGCGCTTGGCGCGCGCCTGACCAAGCTGACCGGGATGAAACCGGAAGAATTCCAGTTCTCACAGCCGCCGGCGCAGGGCGGACCTTTGGTGATGTTCCCCGAAAAGGAAATGTCCGAGAACGGTTTGAATCAGCAACTGGATAGACTGAGCCGGGTGGTCAGTGATCGCAGTGACAAGCTGCTGGCCCTGGAGACCCTGCTGTTGCAGAACCAATTGAGCCGCAAGTTGCTGCCTTCCATTCCACCCGTACACACCGGGTTCTATTCGTCGAATTTTGGCTGGCGCATCGACCCGTTTACGGGCCAAAATGCGATGCATGAAGGCGTGGACTTTGTCGCGGAAGCCGGAACACCGATCTATGCTTCCGCCGGCGGCGTGGTCGACTATGCGAGTTACCAACCCGATTATGGTAATATGGTCGAAATCGACCACGGCAATGACATCGTCACACGCTATGCGCATGCTTCAAAGTTGTTCGTGAAGGTTGGTCAGGTGGTAAGACGCGGCGAGAAGATCGCCGAGGTGGGAAGCACCGGTCGTTCCACCGGGAACCATTTGCACTTCGAAGTGCGTTATAAAGGTATCGCTCAGAATCCCGTGCGCTTTTTGCAAAAAGCCGCCAGTTAGCAGTAATGGAAATTGGTAAGGGTGAGGTGATGGATTGCCTCACCCTTAATTATTTGTAGTCGAGAATTTCTTATTTTGTAGTTTGGGAAAATATGATTTCCAGTGTGCTGAAAAGTATCTTCGGTAGCCGCAATGACCGTTTGCTCAAACAATACCGCGCTATAGTCCAAACCATCAATAAGCTGGAAGCCGATACCGCCAAGCTGAGCGACGAGGCTTTGCGCCAAAAAACCGCAGACTTCAAGCAGCGTTTTGCGCAGGGCGAATCACTTGATGCGCTGATGCCGGAGGCATTTGCCGTGGTGCGCGAAGCGAGTACCCGTGTGCTGGGGATGCGTCATTATGACGTTCAGCTGATCGGCGGGATGGTTTTGCATTATGGCAAGATCGCCGAGATGCGCACCGGCGAAGGCAAGACCCTGATGGCCACCCTGCCGGTTTACCTGAATGCGATCTCCGGCAAGGGCGTTCATGTCGTGACTGTGAACGATTATCTGGCCGGCCGCGACGCCGAGTGGATGGGCAAGATTTACCGCTTTCTGGACATGTCGGTGGGAGTGATCCTGTCGCAGATGGACTCGGCCAACAAACAGGAAGCTTATGCTGCCGATGTTACCTACGGTACCAACAACGAGTTCGGATTCGATTACCTGCGCGACAACATGGCGACACATGTCAGCGAACGGTTCCAGCGCACGCTCAATTATGCCATCGTGGACGAAGTGGACTCGATCCTGATCGACGAAGCGCGCACTCCGCTGATCATTTCCGGCCAGGCCGAAGACAACGTGGACGTTTACGTTCGAATCGACAAGCTGGTTCCGCAGCTGGTGCGCAAGCCCGGCGAAGCCGATGCGGAAGGCCTCGGTGATTACACCGTGGACGAGAAGAACAACCAGATCCTGCTGACCGAGTCCGGCCACGAGCACGCCGAAATCATCCTCACCCAGGCCGGCTTGTTGCCGGAAGGGGGCAGTTTGTATGACACCGCCAATATCACGTTGATCCACCATCTGTATGCGGCATTGCGCGCGCATAACCTGTTTCACCGCGACCAGCATTACGTAGTGCAGAACGGCGAAGTAACGATTGTAGACGAGTTCACCGGCCGCCTGATGTCGGGGAGGCGCTGGTCGGATGGCCTGCATCAGGCGGTGGAGGCGAAGGAGGGTGTGCCTATCCAGAAGGAAAACCAGACACTCGCGTCGATCACTTTCCAGAATTATTTCCGCATGTACAACAAGCTGGCCGGGATGACCGGCACGGCCGATACCGAGGCATACGAGTTCCAGCAGATCTACAATCTCGAGACAGTGATCATTCCGCCGAACCGCCCGACCATCCGCAAAGACATGATGGACAAGGTATACCTCACCGCGAAGGAAAAATATCATGCGGTGATCGATGACATCAAGGATTGCTACGAGCGCGGGCAACCGGTGCTGGTGGGCACGACTTCGATCGAAAATTCAGAATTGCTGTCGGGATACCTGGAACGGGACAAGCTGCCGCATCAGGTACTGAACGCCAAACAGCACGCGCGCGAAGCCGAGATCATCGCGCAAGCGGGGCGACCCAAGATGATCACCATCGCCACCAACATGG
>DATKAK010000009.1:0-33770 GCA_035498295.1 Gallionella sp.
TTCCTTGCATTATTCACTGCCTTGGCCGGCTATGTGCAGGCGCGATACCCGGTGACAAGCGGTTTACGCATGATATTGGTTATGCCTGCGACGTGGGTGTCGATCGAATGGCTGCGAGGGATGATTTTCACCGGCTTCCCGTGGCTCACTCTGGGGTACGCGCACAGTGACAGCTCTCTGGCGGGCTATGCGCCGTTATTAGGGGTGTATGGCGTATCGCTGATGGGGGCGGTCAGCGCGGGTCTGCTGGCATACTCTTCGATCAATCTTCTGCAGAATCCTGAAGTTAAGTCGCAGGGTGCACGATCCAGCTACCTTGCACTCGCAACCAACGGCGCGCTTTCCAGAAGAGCGCTAATTCCCTTGTCGATACTAGCCGTGATATGGATGGGTGGCAAGGCGCTGCGCATCATCACATGGACCAAGCCTTACGGAGAGCCTTTCAGCGTGGCACTGGTGCAGGGCAATATCCCCCAAAACCTCAAATTCAACGAAGACGTACTGGGGGGTACACTGGAAAAATACCGCCGGCTGGTGCTGGAGAATCATGCTCGCCTCATCATTTTGCCGGAAACCGCGTTTCCGTTGCTGCGCCATGAAATACCGCAGAACCTGGTTGTGCAGTTGCGCGCTCATGCGTTGCAGAACGGGGGTGATGTGCTGATCGGCTCCTTCGAAAACGACCACGGCAGCTACTACAATAGCGTGTTCTCTTTGGGTGCGGATGCACAACAACATTACCGCAAACAGCATCTGGTACCGTTCGGTGAATTCATCCCCCTGCGCCCTTTGCTAGGCTGGTTCATCAACGGTGTGCTGGACATCCCGATGGGCGATCTGGCGCGCGGGGATGAAGTTCAGCCACCGCTTCATGTCGCCGGGCAGCGTGTCGCGGTGAACATCTGTTACGAAGACGCGTTCGGCGAAGAAGTCATCCGCGCCCTGCCGCAAGCCACTTTGCTGGTCAACGTCACCAACGATGCATGGTATGGCCATTCCTACGCGGCGGCGCAGCACAACCAGATCTCCCGAATGCGTGCGATCGAGAGTGGCCGCATGATGCTGCGCGCGACCAATACCGGCGTCACTTCCATCATAGACGCGGATGGCAGGGTGTTGCAGCAATTGCCGCAACATGTGGAGGGGGTGCTGCACGGTATGGCGCAAGGTTATGAGGGCGTCACGCCTTACGCGCGCTGGGGCAATGCGGCGGTGTTGTTGTTGATTGCACTAATGGCGGCGGGTGCGCAGTTGCTGGGGAACCGGATTCCAGACTGAAAACAACCCTGTCCGGTTCGCCTGCAATATTTCACGCCACGGCGATTTCGTGTTACGCTTCAATGATGTAAGCTCCGGTTTGGAAAGTTTCTACAGGATCGTGCCGGCTTCGTTGTTGGCGTGCATTCTTTGGGTACCAAGCAGTAACTTAGGTGGCGAATAGACCACATTGCCGATAAACCGTTGCCGTCAGCTATCCTGCTGGCAGCATAGTCATGAATTGAAGGGTGGATATAAGTGAATACATTTTGGTTGATAGTGGCCGGCTTGATTGTCGTTATAGCCATTGCGATACTGTTCGTATTGTTGCCGTGGATGCGCAAGGAACAGGCTAAATCTTTGCAGGAGCCTAGAGGTGCGATGGCCGTGATGACGGGAAGCCAGGCGAGGGTGATCGTGGCGGGCATCGCGGTGATACTGGTTGCTATAGCACTGTACTTTGCATGGGCCAGACCGGAAACTTCCGGTGTGCCGCAGACGGCAAAAGAGATCGGCATGTCCCCCGAGCACGCCGCAATGATCAAGTCCCTTTCTGATCGTCTGGAACAGAATCCCAATGACGGCAAGGGCTGGGCCATGCTGGCAAGATCCTATGCGGTACTGGGGCGATATCAGGATGCATTGCCTGCCTATGAGAAAGCGGTGAAGTTGATACCGAACGACCCGGTTTTGCTGGTGGATTATGCCGAGATCTTGGCAGCAGCGAACGGCAGGAATTTGCAGGGCAAGCCTGCTGAGATTATCAAGAGCGCGCTGTTGCTTGATCCCAACAATATCAAGGGTCTGAATTTGATCGGCATAGCATCTTACCAGGCCGGAGATTACGTCCATGCGTTGAGCTATTGGGAAAAACTGCTGAAGTTATTGCCGCCGGATTCGCCCAGCGCAAAGAAAGTCAACGCAAGCATAACAGCCGCGCGCGAACGGGAAGCGGAAGGCAAACAACCGCCCTCTCAAGGGATGAAGCAGCAGACGTCGGAGAGCGGACAGATCGGCGTAGTGGTCAAGTTGAGTCCGGCGTTATCGGGAAATACTTCGCCGAACGATACGGTATTTGTGTACGCCAGGGCGATGTCCGGCCCTCCCATGCCGATCGCAGTTATCCGTGCCCAGGTCAAAGACTTGCCGCAAAAGTTCGTGCTGAACGATTCGATGGCGATGATGCCGTCGATGAAGCTGTCGAATTTCAAGGAAGTAATCGTAACCGCAAAAATTTCCAAATCCGGCAGCGCTACGCCGCAAAGCGGTGACCTGAAAGGAGAAGTCGCATCGGTGAAGGTTGGCGATAACAATGTGCAATTGACGATAGACAAAATCGTTCCATAGACCGGAAATCCTGTCGCACGTCAAGAAGCTGACTCGACGACGTATCTTTGCAAATGAATTCCGGGCTCATCCTTGGCAACACAATTTATCGGCCACGTCGTGAAGTATTGCCGGAACAAACCGTTCCGGAAATGCCGTGCCCATTTAAATGTGTGCCGCAACGGTTAGCGGCGTACAATTGAACCAATGACCAGATTCTTCCTGATGATGTTGCAATGAACCAAGCCATGCCTGAAATCGCCATCCAGCCGCGCGTCGACAAGGCGACTACACCGCAGCCGGCAGTGAACCAGATCGTCTCCGAGGTCCCGCTTCGGGTAAAGGGATTCCTGGCGTTCGCCGCCGTCGTGATTTACGCGGTGCTGCTGACGACTTTCACGTTTAATAAAAAAGCCGAGCTGGTAAACGAATTTGAGCATCTGCAGGATCTTTACAAGGTCGAGGATGGCCTCAGGCAGCTGGATGCCACCGCCTTCCACATCGTCATGGGATTGTTCATGAACCCGCAGACCGATGACAAAAAAGTGGTGGTCCGGCACTTCCAGGAAAATTTCGAATTGCTCAAGAAAAAGAACGCCGAACTGACGATGCGCTATCCGGTTGCCGGAGTGAATCTTGCGGGTCTTGAGCAGGCGGTGATCAAGACTGCGGAACATCCCACTGCGGACGGATTGGCCCGGATGAATGCCGAACTGCTCAAGGTCAAGATCGAGATCACCAAGCACATCGACGAATCGACGCGGGAACAAAAAGCGACTGCGGAACAATTCCACATGCTCTGGGATTCGGCAGCGCTCGCCTCGATGCTGTTCGGACTGATCGGATTGCTGTTGCTGGGCGCCATTATCGGCCTGTTCTTCAGCCGTCTGACCAACGATTTGCACACGCTGAAAGCCAGAGCGCTGGGCATCATCAAAGGGGAGCGCAACAAACTCATGTCGGTGACAAGAAACGACGAGGTGGGCGAACTGATGCATGCCGTGAACCAGATGGCCACGGCGCTGGACGAGCAAGACAGGGAACTGGTGATTACGCGGCAGAAATTCTTCCATCGCGAGAAAATGGCGGCGGTGGGGGCGTTGGCCGCGGGTGTGGCGCATGAGATCGGCAATCCGATCGCGGCCATGTCGGGTGTGCTGCAGGAAATGGTCGATGAACAGGAATCCGGGCGGACACCTACGGCGGGCGGCGTCAAACTGACCATACTGCAAACCCAGATACAGCGGCTTTCTGCGATCACCCGCGAGATCTCCGGATTTGCCTCTCCGCAGCCGATGGAGCGCCAATTGCTGGACCTGAATGCGCTGGTGCGGACCACTTCGGGCCTGATGGGCTATGACAAGCGGATGAGCCGGGTGAGCCTGCGGCTCAACCTGGACAGCCAGTTGCCGGCGATCTATGGCGTTGCCGACCAGCTTACGCAGGTGATCATGAACCTGCTGATCAATGCCGCAGACGCATTGAGTTCAATCGAGGAGGGTACGCGGGAGATCGCGCTGCGCAGCGAATTATCCGGCGACCAGGTTTGTTTCACCGTGGCCGACAACGGCGGCGGCATGGATCGGGAAACACTCGATCGTGCATTCGAGGCCTTTTATACCACCAAAAAAAGCAAAGGCACGGGGCTGGGATTGTCACTGTGTTATTCCATCATCACCGGACATGGCGGAACGATAGAGATCGATTCGGTTCCCGGCCAGGGAACGAATGTGCGGATCTACCTGCCCGTCCCCAAGGATGACGAGGGTGATGCCTTATGACATCGCTGCAATTGCTCGTGATCGACGACGAACCAGCCATCCGCCAAGTGGTGTCGTCGGTGTTGCGCAAGGCCGGATATACCGTCGATCAGGCCAGTGACGGTGAATCCGCGATGGAAAGACTTTCCCGCGGCGATGTGGATATTGCCGTGTGCGACATCAAGTTGCCCGGCTTGAGCGGCATTGAACTGTTGCGCCAGGCGCGCAACGTCAACGTGGATACCGCGTTCATCATGATGACCGCCTTCGCCTCGGTGGATACCGCAATCGAGGCCATCAAGGCGGGCGCGGCCGATTATATGATCAAGCCGCTGAACAACGATGAGCTGCTGCATCGTCTGACCAAGGTAGCCGACCTGCGCGGTCTGCGTGCGGAAAACCGGGTACTGCGCAGATTGGTGCTGGGCGTCAACAAGGAGGTATTCGGATTCAACTCGCCTGCAATGCGCGAAATGGAACATATGGCAGCCAAGGTGGCGCACACCAACAGCACCGTGCTCATTACCGGTGAAAGCGGCACCGGCAAGGGAGTGGTCGCGCGCCTCATCCACCAGCAGAGCCAACGTGCCGAAGGCCCGTTCATCCCGGTCAATTGCGGTGCGATCCCCGAGAACCTGGTGGAAAGCGAGTTCTTCGGCCATACCCGGGGCGCCTTCACCGGCGCGGACAAGGCCAGAAAAGGATTGTTCCTGGAAGCAGACAAAGGGACCATCTTTCTCGACGAGATCGGTGAACTTCCGTTGGCACTGCAGGTGAAATTGTTGCATGTGATCGAACAAAAGCAGGTGCGTCCTGTAGGAGAGGAACAGACGCGCCCCGTGGACGTCCGTATCATCACCGCGACCAATCGCGATCTGGCGGAGATGGTCGCCCAAGGCAAATTCCGCGAAGATCTGTATTTCCGGCTCAGTGTGTTCCACATTCACGTCCCGCCGCTGCGCGAGCGGCGCCAGGATCTTTCTGCCCTGATCAAGTTCCTGTTGCAACGCAACACCAGGCATATGAGCGACAGGCAGGAGATCACGCTCGACCCGGGTGCCGAGGCGGTGCTTTTGAACTATGACTGGCCGGGCAATGTGCGCGAAATGGAAAACGTCATTGATCGAGCGGTGATCCTGTCGGACGGGAACCGTATTACGCTTGCTGACCTGCCGCCGCAAATCACCAAGGTTGATCAACCGGCAGGACTTGGTATCAATATTCCATCCTCCGGCACGTTGCGTGAGCAGTTGCGTAAATTTGAGGTGGCCCTCATTCTCCGGACAATCGAGGAGACAGGCGGGGACCGCCGTGCAGCGGCCCAGAAACTCAATATCGGCCTGTCCAGTTTGTACCGCAAACTGGAGGAAATCGGAGGACATCAGCCTCTGCCCGAGGAAGAACCGGCGGGCAGGGAAGTACGCCAGGAATGATGTTGCCCCTGCGATCTATTCCTGTTCTTTGGCCCAAGTGTCCCTGAGCGTCACGGTGCGATTGAATACGGGCTTCCCCGGACGGTGGTCGTGCCGGTCTGTGCAAAAATAGCCAAGCCGCTCGAACTGGTAACGGGTTTCAGGTTTGGCCTCTTTCACGCAGACTTCCACCCAACCTTGCACCGTAATCAGGGACTCCGGGTTGAGGTACGTGCAAAAGTCGACCTCCTTGTCCGCATCCGGTTCCGGCACGGTGAACAGCCGGTCATACAAGCGAATTTCGGCGGCGATGGCATCTGCACATGACAGCCAGTGGATCACGCCTTTCACTTTGCGTCCTGCCGGATTTTTACCCAGCGTTTCCGCGTCTATCGTGCAGCGCAATTCGATCACGTTGCCGGCGGCATCCTTGATCGCCTCATTGCAGCGCATCACATAAGAATAGCGCAGCCGCACTTCTCCGCCGACAGTAAGCCGCTGCCAGCCCGCCGGCGGGGTCTCGCTGAAATCGTCCGCCTCGATCCAGATTTCGTTGCCGAAATGCACGACGCGCTCGCCGAATTCAGGGTGTTGCGGATGGAAACCCGCTTTTCGCGATTCGGTCTGTCCCGCGACAAAATTCGTGATCACCACTTTCAGCGGATTGATCACCGCCATCACACGCGCGGCTCTGTCTTCCAGATCGTCGCGGATGGCCGATTCCAGAACGGCCATGTCCACGGTGTTATTGCTCTTGGAGACTCCGATAAGCCCCGCAAATCCCCGTATCCCCTCCGGCGTGTATCCTCGGCGGCGCATTCCGATGATGGTGGGCATGCGCGGATCGTCCCAGCCCGACACGCGCCCTTCGTTTACCAATTGCAGCAATTTGCGCTTGCTGGTGATGGTGTAATGCAATTCCAGCCTCGAAAACTCGTACTGGCGCGGATGACAGGGAATCGTGATGTTGTCCAGCACCCAGTCGTACAGCGGGCGGTGGTCTTCGAATTCCAGCGTGCACAGCGAGTGGGTGATGCCTTCCAGCGCGTCGGAAATGCAATGCGTGTAATCGTACATCGGGTAGATGCACCACTGGTCGCCGGTGCGCATGTGATGAGCGCGGCGGATACGGTAGATCACCGGATCGCGCAAGTTGATGTTGCCGCTGGACATATCGATCTTGGCGCGCAGCACGCGGCTGCCGTCGGCGAATTCGCCGGCGCGCATGCGTGAGAACAGATCCAGGTTTTCTTCCACCGAACGCTCGCGATACGGGCTGTTCTTGCCCCCCAGCGTCAACGTGCCGCGATATTCGCGCATCTGTTCGGGCGTGAGATCATCCACGTAAGCCAATCCTTTGTTGATCAGCTCAACCGCATACCGGTATAGTTGCTCAAAGTAATCGGAAGCCCAGCGTACCGCACCGTCCCACTGAAATCCCAGCCAGCGCACATCATCCTGGATGGACTGGGCATATTCCTCGTTTTCCTTTTCCGGATTGGTGTCGTCGAAACGCAGATTGCATTTGCCCTGGTAATCACCGGCCAGACCGAAGTTCAGGCAAATGGACTTGGCATGGCCGACATGCAGATAACCGTTCGGCTCAGGCGGGAAACGCGTGACGATGCTGCGGTGTTTGCCGCTGGTCAGATCGGCATCGATAATCGTACGGATGAAGTTGGATGCGGAGGGTTGCGGAGTGCTGCTCATATTTAAATGTTTCCGGTTCGAATTTGGTAAATGATATGCGTGGCGGATTTTACTCGAAATCATCAGCCAATCACGCTGGACATTAACTGTGAAAGCGAGTGGTTAATTTGGTAGAATCCCGCTCGATTCAAATAATTCCGCGCGCGTTCACCAATACGGTACACGACGAAGATGAATATTTTCAATTATCTTGCCCGCCTTGTTGCGGTACTTGCAGGCGCTTTGCTGATATGCGCCAGCTTGACCGCGCTTGCCGACGAGATGGATGATGCCAACAGCCTGTTCAAACAAGGACAGCGCAGCGAGGCATTGGACAAGGTAAATGTCTACCTGAACGACAAGCCGAAAGACGCGCGGGCGCGATTCCTGAAAGGATTGATACTGACCGACCAGGGCAAGACGGCCGCGGCGATCAAGATATTTGCAGCTTTGACCGTCGATTATCCCGATCTTCCCGAGCCGTACAACAACCTCGCCGTGCTTTATGCGGGCCAGGGCCAATATGACAAGGCCAAGGAATTGCTGGAAAAGGCGATCAGCACGCATCCCAGTTATGCCACTGCGCACGAGAACCTGGGCGACATCTATGCCAAGATGGCCAGCCAGGCGTATGACCGGGCCCTGCAACTGGATCAGGGTAACACTGCGACGCAAACCAAGCTGGCCATGATACAAAATCTGTTTGCCACCGGCGCGCCCGGTAAAGAACCGCCAGCGCAGATTGCTCCTGCTCCCAGCCGGCCTGAAACGGCACCGGTGACCGCCGCAGCCGCCCAACCCGAACCGGATCAACCGGCATCCGCCGTGGTGGCCATCGATCGCAAATCCGAAAGCGAAACGGAGCCTGTTGCTGTCCCCGAGCGGGCTGCGAAGAAAGACAGCAGCAAGGAAGTCGAAGAAACAGTCATGGCTTGGGCGGCCGCGTGGTCAGCACAGGATGTGAATAAATACCTGTCGTTCTATGCGGACGATTTCAAAACGCCGGACGGTGAAACACGAGCGGCATGGGAAGTTATACGCAAGGAGCGAATCAGCGCGCCAAAATACATCGAGGTCGGTATCCGCATCGCGACCATACAGTTCACCGACAGTGACCATGCCACCGTGAGGTTCCGCCAGTCCTATCGAGCCAGCCACCTGAACGCCTCCGGTAACAAGACCCTGTTGATGGTCAAATCCGGCGACAAATGGCTGATTCAGGAAGAGCGCTCCAGATAGCCATGTTGAACAAGATACCGATAATTTTGGTTCTGTGCGGCACGTTGCCCGGAATAGCGCATGCCGGCGGTGATAGCACAGAAGCGCAATTGGTGAAAAGCCTGCAAGCCATCAACAGCAGCCACATCGATATCGCGCTCAGCGAAGTGGACGCTTTGCTGCAATCGAAACCGAATTTCAAACTGGCTCAATTGGTGAAGGGCGATTTGTTGATGGCGCATGCCGGTGTGATCAACAATTTCGGCAGCGCGGCAAATGCCCCGCGGGACAAAATTCAAGACCTGCGTGATGAAGCGCGTGTGCGCCTGCAGCGGGTACTGTCGAAATCGGATACGAGCCTTAAGCCGCATTTCATATGGCAGCTGGATGCGCTGCAGAAATACGCCCTGGTGGTCGACACCAGCCGTTCCACGCTGTTCGTGTATGAAAATGTGGATGGGGAACCGCGTTATGTCACCGACTTCTACGTTACGATCGGCAAGCTCGGCACGGAAAAATTCTACTCCGGCGACCAGCGCACTCCCATCGGCGTGTATTTTGTCAAGGCGGAAATGCCCAAAAAGGGCCTCGCTGACATGTATGGCGATGGGGCCTTCCCGCTGAATTATCCGAACGAATGGGATCGCATGAACAAGCGTGACGGCAGCGGTATCTGGTTGCATGGCACACCCAGCGAAACCTACAGCCGTCCCCCGCGCGACAGCAACGGCTGCGTGGTGCTGGCAAATGACGATTTGGAAAAACTGGCCCCCTATCTGCAGGTCGGCATTACGCCGGTCATCATCACCAGCCAGATGGACTGGAGCACCCAGCAAGACCAAATCGAGCGCTCAAGCCTGCTGCAGGAATTGGAACAGTGGCGCAAAGACTGGGCCAGCCTTGACACCGATGCCTATCTCGGGCATTACGCGAGCAATTTTTCCAGCAATAACATGGATTATCCGGCGTGGGCGAAACAGAAGCGCCTGGTAAACAGCACGAAATCGTGGATCAAGGTCGACATGACGAATATCAGCATGTTCACCTATCCGGAACAGCCCAACGTGGTGGTGGTAAACTTCAAACAGGATTACGGCAGCAACAATCTATCCAATCGGATGAAGAAGCGACAATATTGGATCAAGCAGGACAACCACTGGAAAATCATTTACGAAGGAGCCGCATGACATGAAGCAACTGTTAACCGCGCTGTTCGCATTATTTCTCTGCTGCACAATTCAATCTTCCTATTCATCAACACAAGGTAAACCGACCATGGTCAAATTGCATACCAATATGGGTACCATCACGCTGCAACTGGATGCTGAAAAAGCTCCCAATACTGTCAAGAATTTCCTGGAGTATGTGAACAGCGGGTTCTACACGAACACCATATTTCACCGTGTGATCGCCAATTTCATGATCCAGGGCGGCGGCTTCGAACCCGGCATGAAGCAAAAAAAGACCAACGCCCCAATCAGAAATGAAGCCAGGAATGGCTTGAGAAACGACAAATATACCATCGCCATGGCGCGCACCGGCGACCCGCATTCCGCCACCGCGCAATTCTTCATCAACGTCAAGGACAACAGCTTCCTCAATTATCCCGGTCAGGACGGCTGGGGCTATTGCGTATTCGGCAAGGTGGTGGAAGGCACGGACGTGGTCGATGCGATACGCAATGTGAAAACCGGCAACCGCGCAGGATTCCAGGATGTTCCGCTGGAAGATGTCGTCATCACCAAAGCCGAAGTCGTGGACTGATCCGGGGGACTCGCTGCTATCAGCCTAACGAAGCAATTTTCCATGCGGCAATGCCGACAAACATGGCCAGGACTGTCCTGATTCATGCCCCATACCCTGTTCATTTCCGATCTTCACCTTAGTGCCGACCAGCCGAACAGTATTGCGGCCTTCCGGCATTTCATCAGGGATATCGCACCGCAAGCCGAAGCGCTTTATATCCTGGGCGACTTGTTCGAGTACTGGGCGGGTGACGATGATATATCCGACCCGTTTCTTGCCGAAGTGATCGGCGCGTTGCGCGAGCTTGCGGCACATGGCACCAAAACATACTTGTTGCACGGCAACCGCGACTTTCTGATCGGCCGGGGCATGGCAAAGGCATGCCAGGCGACCCTGCTGGGTGATCCGACGCTGCTCGATTTGTACGGCACGCCCACACTGCTCAGTCACGGCGATATGCTTTGTACCGACGACCTGGAGTATCAACGCTTTCGCGCCCAGGTGCATGATCCGGAGGCACAGAAAAAATTCCTTGCGCAGCCGATTTCAGTGCGCAAGGCCCATATCGAACAATTACGGCAACTCAGCACCAAAGAAAAACAGAACAAGGATATCGACATCATGGACGTGAACGATGCGGCGGTTGCCGATTTGTTGCGTGAATATCGTTACCCGCGCTTGATTCACGGCCATACCCATCGCCCGGATCGCCATCTGCATTTTGTGGACGGGCATGCCTGTGAGCGTTGGGTGCTGGGCGACTGGTATCAGCATGGTTCGGCTCTGCGGTGCACCGAGCAGGGATGCGAATCAATCCGCTTCTGAGTTTTACGACGGGCCATAATATCCACATCGCGTCCTGCGGGCAAAGGCAAGCTGCAGCTCAGGACGCGATGGAATTCATGGCAAAACGCTCCTGACCATTGCAAGGCACATCAGTGCATAGCCGGCTGCAAGCACATCATCGAACATCACGCCAAGCCCGCCATGCCAGTTGCTGTCGATATAGCGTATAGGCGGCGGTTTGACGATGTCAAAGAGGCGGAACAGCGAGAAGGCCAGCAGGGACCAATACCAGCCGGGCGGCGTGAAGAACAAGACCAGCATGAACGACACGATCTCGTCCCACACGATGCCGCCGTAATCGGTTTCACCCAGAGCCTTCCCGGTTTCGTCACAAGCCCACACGCCGAGAGCAAATGCAACGATCAGCATCACGATGAACGGATAATCCGAAAGTCTCGATGAAAAATACCAATATAACGGAAACGCGACCAGGGTGCCGAGTGTGCCGGGAGCATAACGGGACAGCCCGCTGCCGAAACCGAATGCCAAAAGATATGCCGGGTTGCTGAACAGGAACCGCCAGCCGGGTTTTATAACTGTTTCACCGGAAGTGGTCATAGCCGGCGGCCTCCATGTTGATCGGGTTGCCTGCGTCATCCAGCACCACACAGCCCAGTCCGTCAACAATTGTACCGATATGGGCCAGTGGCAATTTCAATCGTGCGGAGATGTCCGAAATCACGGCATGATGAGCTGACGGCGCCGTAAAGCATAATTCATAATCGTCGCCGCCGGACAATACACACTGTTTCGCCAGCGGATGCTGCAAATGCGCGCGCAGCACCGGAGAGATCGGAAGCGACGAAAAATCGAGTCGCGCAGCCAATTGCGAGGCATCGAGAATGTGGCCGAGATCGGCAAGCAGCCCGTCGGAAATATCGATGGCGCTGTTGGCGATACCGCGCAGCGCGAGTCCCAAGGCGACGCGAGGCTGAGGCTGATGCAACGCGGGCGCACAGGCTGCCATCTCGATATCATTCAGCAGGATAAGGCCCTGCAGATGCGCGAGTGCCAATGCGGCATCGCCCAATTGGCCGGATACCCAGACTTCATCGCCAGGCTCTGCGCCGTCGCGACGCAATGCTTGTTGGGGGGGGACTTCGCCGAATATCGTCACGCACAGGTTGAGCGGGCCGCGAGTGGTGTCCCCACCGATCAGTTCTACCCGGTATTGCTGTGCCAGCGCAAAGAATCCCGCGCTGAATTTTTCCAGCCAGGTCTCATCCGCTTCAGGCAGCGCTAGCGCCAACATTGCCCATCGCGGCGCCGCACCCATCGCGGCCATGTCGGACAGATTGACCGCCAGTGTCTTGTGTCCCAGCATGAATGGATCGGCGTCGGGGGAGAAATGCGTGCCGCTTACCAACATGTCGCAGGATACCGCAAGCACATTGCGGTCATCCACTTGCAGCAATGCGGCGTCGTCGCCCACGCCAAGCAGTACGCTCGGTGTCGCACGAGTAAAATATCGGTGGATCAGGTCAAACTCTGTCATGCGGAATGTCCGCTTCAGGATGAATGCGCTGAAAATTCCGCAGCCCGCAATCGCGGGGCGAGTTTGTCCAGCACGCCGTTGACGAATTTATGGCCGTCGGTGCCGCCAAAGGTCTTGGCGAGTTCGACAGCTTCGTTGATAACGACCTTATAAGGTACACTAAGGTGTTGGGATAATTCGAACGCGCCCAATAGCAGCACCGAATACTCCACAGGGCTCAATTCCTCCAACGGCCGGTCCAGGTGAGGCGCCAGCACCGCCTCCAGTTCCCGGTGCCGGCCCAGGGTACCACCCAATAACTTGGAAAATAACTCCTTGTCATAACGCCCCAGATTCTTTTCGGCGCAAATCTGCTTTTCGATCTTTGCGCAGTCACCCGACGTGATACGCCATTGATAGATACCTTGCAGGGCGAGCTCGCGGGCTCGATGGCGCGGACTCTTACTGGTAGATTTCCTCAATTCTGCCGACATCACTTCTTCCGCGCTCATGGCAAACTCCGCAGCAGGTTTGCCATCTCGATCGCAACGCTTGCGGCTTCGTTGCCCTTGACATGCATGCGCGCGATAGCCTGTTCATCGCTGTCGGTGGTGAGAATCGCATTCGCAATCGGTACTCCCGTCTGCAGCTGTACCTCGCCGACGCACCGTGCAGACTCATTGGCTACCACTTCAAAGTGGTATGTATCGCCGCGGATCACCGCTCCCAGCGCGATCAGCGCATCGAACTTGCCGCTCAGCGCCATGCGTTGCAGCACCGGAGGGATTTCCAGCGCGCCCGGCACAGTCGCAAGCGTGATATCATCCTCGCGCACGCCATGCTTCGCCAATGACTCCCGGCATGCAGCCAGCAGGGCTTCGCATACCTCGTTATTGAAACGGCTCTGCACGATGCCGATACGCAGGCCGGAGCCATTCGGGTTCTTTTCAAGTTCTTTCATGGTATTCCCTTTTCCAAGCTAATCTTGACCGGCATAGCCCATCACTTCCAAGCCAAATCCTGTCATGCTGGGCATCTTGTGCGGGGTGGCCAGCAAGCGCATCTTGCCGACATCGAGGTCGCGCAGGATCTGCGCGCCGATTCCGTAACTGCGCGGATCCCATTGCGCGGCATGCGTGTTTGCCGCATCCATGGCGGCGCGCGTGCGCAAATCCTGGGCAGTCTCGCCCCGATGCAGCAATACCAGCACCCCGGCAGGTGCCTGCGCGATTTTCTGCATTGCCCGGCTTACGCTGATCGAATGCGCATGGTCGGTTTGTTCCAGAAAGTCCATCACCGATAGCGGCTCGTGTACGCGCACCAGGGTTTCGGCGTCATGGCGGATATCTCCCTTCACCAAGGCCAGATGAGTGCGCTGTGTCGTCTTGTCCACATAGGTCGCCAATTCGAAATCTCCGTAGGCGGTTTGCACCCTGCGCCGCGCCACGCGTTCGACCAATTTCTCATGCTGGCTGCGGTGCTCGATCAGGTCGGCAATCGTGCCGATCTTGAACCCGTGCAGCCGCGCAAACGATATCAAATCCGGCAGACGAGCCATCTCGCCATCGTCCCTGAGTATCTCGCAGATGACGGCTGCGGGGGTCATGCCAGCCAGTTGAGCCAGATCGCAGCCTGCCTCGGTATGTCCGGCGCGAACCAGCACGCCGCCATTCTGTGCGCGTAGCGGAAAGATATGGCCGGGTTGCACAATGTCGGCAGGTTTGGCATCCCTGGCCGTAGCGGCCTGTATGGTGCGCGCGCGATCGGCTGCCGAGATACCGGTCGTCACTCCCGTCGCGGCTTCGATCGAAAGCGTAAAATTGGTTGCCAGCCGCAAACCGTTATCGCGTACCATCAGCGGCAGATTAAGTTGTTTGCAGTGAGCTTCAGTCAAGGTCAGGCAAATCAACCCGCGGCCATGTTTGGCCATGAAGTTGATCTTGTCCGCCGTGACGAAATCGGCGCCAAAGACCAGATCCCCCTCATTTTCACGGTCTTCTTCGTCAACCAGCACGACCATGCGCCCGGCGCGGATTTCTTCGATGATCTCCTGTATGGGTGAAATTCCGGTCATTTGACCTGTTCCTTCTGTGTATACATCAATCGTTCGACATAGCGGGCGATCATATCGACTTCGAGGTTGACCCGGCTGCCCGCATGCAGATGTTTCAGATTGGTCATCCGCACGGTGTGAGGGATCAGATTGACACTGAACTTGTTGCCGCTCACCTGATTGATGGTCAGGCTGACACCGTTGATTGTGATCGAGCCTTTGATCGCGATGTATTTTGCCAATGTCCGCGGTGCGCTGACTTCCAGCCTCCAGCTTTCGCCCAAGTCGGCGAATCCGGTCACTTCGCCCATCCCATCGATGTGCCCGCTGACCAGGTGGCCGCCCAGTCTGTCGGACAAGCGTAGCGCCTTTTCAAGATTCACCGGTTCTCCGATTGCTTCCAGCCCCTCGGTGCAATTCAGCGTTTCACGAGAGACATCGACCGTGAAGCTGTCCGCGGTATGTCCGATGACAGTCAGGCAAATTCCGTTAACCGCGATGCTGTCCCCGGTCTGTATATCGCCCAGATCCAATGCACTGACCGCGATTTCCAGCCGCAACCCCCCGTCGCGGTCGGTTGCCTGTTTGATGCTGCCGATGTCGGCAATGATCCCGCTAAACATTTTCCACTTTCGCCGTGATGCGCAAATCATTCCCGACCTGCCGCATGTCCTGCCATTTCAGATTGACGCGCTGATCCAGACTCGTAAGCTCGCCCAGTCGAGCCATGCCGCGTGCTGTATCGCCCAGCAGTTGCGGCGCGACATAGATCAGCAATTCGTCAACCAGGCCCGCATGCAACATCGCGCCGTTCAGGATGCCGCCCGCTTCGACCAGTACTTCGTTGCAATCGCGCTGCGCCAGGTCGCGCAGCATCGCGGCAAGATCCACCAGTCCATTCCTGTCCGGCAATACACAAACTGTTGCCCCGGCCGTTTGCAGAACCCCGGATTTTTCAGCGTCATCTACTGCGGTATAGATCAACAGGTTGCCGCCAGACAGAATCCGCGCCGTCCGCGGCATGCGCAACCGGCTGTCCAGTACCACGCATAATGGATGCCGCCCCGTCTCGACGTCCCGCACATTCAACCGGGCATCGTCCGCCAGCACGGTATTGATACCGGTCAGCACCGCGCAGGAACGCGCACGCCAATGTTGCACATCCAGCCGTGCTTCCTTGCCGGTGATCCACTTGCTGGCCCCGTTCGCCAGCGCGGTGCGGCCATCCAGGCTCATCGCGATCTTGCTGCGTACCCACGCCGTGCCCCGCGTCATGCGCGTGAAAAATCCGATATTCAATTCACGCGCTGCCGTTTCCATTAAACCACACTCGACCAGGATGCCTGACGCGCGCAATTTCGCAATGCCTGCGCCAGCCACTTTCGGGTTAGGGTCCTGAACTGCCAGCACCACGCGCGCGACACCGGCAGCGATCAGCGCGTCAGCACACGGCGGCGTGCGACCATGATGGCTGCACGGCTCCAGCGTCACATAGGCAGTTGCGCCTCGGGCCGCTGAACCGGCGACGTTCAATGCAACGACTTCCGCATGCGGTCTGCCCGCCCGCTCGTGCCAGCCTTCACCGACAACATCGTTCCCTTTGACCAGCACGCAACCGACGCGAGGGTTGGGGCTGGTGGTGTACAGGCCCCGTTCCGCCAGACGCAATGCCCGGGCCATCCACTCGCAGTCCTGCGCGTTGAACATGGCTATTTGACTTTACGTTTGCCGCGAGACGGGGACTTTCGTACCGCCTCGACCGCATCGGCGAAATCGCCCACATCCTGAAAGCTTTTGTATACCGATGCAAAACGGATATAAGCGACCTTGTCCAGCTTAAGCAATTCCTTCATCACCATCTCGCCGATCTGGCGCGAACCGATCTCGCGTTCGCCGAGAGCGAACACTTTTTGCGTCACATTGTCTATGGCAGCGTCCACCAGTTCGGTTGAAACCGGGCGCTTGTGCAGGGCGCGCTTGAAGCTGGTGCGCAACTTTCCTTCGTCAAATTCGCTGCGCATGCCGTTCTGCTTGACGACTTGCGGCATGCGCAGTTCCACTGTTTCATAGGTAGTGAAACGCTTGTCGCATGACAGACAGCGGCGGCGGCGGCGTATGCTGTCGCCATCCTCGTTTTCGCGTGTATCTACAACTTGCGTGTCGGGACCCTTGCAAAATGGGCATTTCATGGGACTGCTTTCTTAAGCGCCGTATACCGGGAACTGAGTGGTCAGTTTCTTTACCTCGCCGTTTACGCGCGCGATCACCGCGTCGTCGGCAGGCGCGTCCAGCACATCCGCGATCAGATGCGCGAGCTTTTCGGTTTCCAGTTCCTTGAAACCCCGTGTGGTCATCGCCGGGCTGCCGATACGAATGCCGGAAGTGACGAAAGGCTTTTGCGGATCATTCGGGATGGCATTCTTGTTCACTGTGATGTGCGCTCGCCCCAGCGCGGCTTCGGCATCTTTTCCGGTAATGTGCTTGGCTTGCAGGTCTACCAGAAACATGTGGCTTTCGGTGCGTCCGGACACGATGCGCAGGCCGCGTTCCTGCAGCACTTTTGCCATCACGCGCGCATTTTCGATCACTTGAGCCTGGTAAACCTTGAATTCTCTGCTCGCCGCTTCTTTGAGGGCCACCGCTTTGGCCGCGATCACATGCATCAGCGGGCCTCCTTGCAAGGAAGGGAAGATTGCCGAATTCAATGCCTTCTCGAATTCCGCCTTGGCGAGTATCAAGCCGCCGCGCGGGCCGCGTAACGTCTTGTGGGTGGTGGTGGTCACGAAATCGGCGATGCCGACGGGGTTGGGATAAATGCCCGCCGCGACCAACCCTGCGTAGTGTGCCATGTCCACGAACAGATATGCGCCCACGCTGTCGGCGATGGTGCGGAAGCGCTTCCAATCGATCACCAGTGAGTAAGCAGACGCACCCGCCACGATCATCCTGGGGCGGTGTTCGTGTGCCAGGGCTTGCACCTGGTCGTAGTCGATCTCTTCCTGCGCGTTCAGGCCGTATTGGACGGCTCTATAAAGTTTCCCGCTGATGTTCACCGATGCTCCATGTGTCAGGTGGCCGCCGTGGGCCAAGGACATGCCGAGGATGGTATCGCCGGGTTTGAGCACCGATGCATACACTGCCTGGTTTGCCTGCGAACCGGAGTGCGGCTGAACGTTGGTGTATTCCGCACCGAACAGCGTTTTCGCCCGATCAATCGCCAGTTGTTCCACCACGTCAACATATTCGCAACCGCCGTAATAGCGCTTGCCTGGATAACCTTCAGCATACTTGTTAGTCAGGCGGCTACCCTGAGCTTCCATCACCGCCGGACTGGTGTAATTTTCAGAGGCGATCAACTCTATATGATCTTCCTGGCGGCGGTTTTCATTTTGTATGGCAACCCATAGTTCAGGGTCGGCATTGGAAATGGTGTTTTTGATCGAGAACATGATGGTTATTCCTAAAATAATCAAAGCGGGAAAGGCACAAATTCTACCATGTTGCACAAATGAGCATGTATCAACGAAGATGAGGAAGAGTTGTAGAACCGCACCGGCCGGAACCAGGAGGGGTGCAGTCGAGAATGGATCCCGGATCCTGATTTTCGAGGATACCCGCATAACCATGCCGGTGGACTCGCTTTACAAAACAAACCCTGTGCCGGTAAATTCCAGGGCAGTGCGAATAACCAAGGAATTGAATTTTTGCCGCGCTAAATTCATTCAGCCCGTGTAAACTGGCAAAGAAGCAGCGCGACAGGGCAGAAGAGAAATCCCGGCGGGTCAGGCTCAATAATAATTGCTTGGAACTGTGCGCTTGTGCGTATGTTTTTGGGATGGTTCTTTTCGGGTATTTAGGATGTTTTATGAACACTGACCTTCATTTTGGCGAAGGGCGCGATCGTGAATTTGCATTTACCGAGAAAGATTTCAAGCGTGTGTGCAAATTGATCTATGAGTATGCAGGCATCTCGCTTAAGCCATCCAAGCAGGATATGGTGTATAGCCGGCTGGCGCGTCGTCTGAGGGCAAACGGAATCGATAATTTTCGGGATTATCTGGCATTGCTGGAGAGCGACAACGGGGTCGAATGGGAGGCATTTGTCAACTCGCTCACGACCAATCTGACCTCTTTTTTTCGTGAACCACACCATTTTCCGCTGTTGTCCGAGCATGCCATCAGACAAAGGAGGCTGCACCCGATTTCGTTATGGTGTTCGGCAGCCTCGACCGGCGAAGAACCCTACTCGATTGCAATGACGATGGCGGATACTTTCGGAAGCTTCACGCCGCCCGTATCCATCATCGCCACCGACGTGGACACCAGCGTGCTCGCAAAAGCCGAGGCTGGCGTGTACCCTGCCGAGCGTATCGAAAAACTGGATGCCGGAATCATAAAAAGATTTTTTCTCAAAGGGACGGGAGCGCAATCGGGTCTGGTGCGGGTGAGGCCTGAATTGCGTGCCATGGTCACTTTCCGGCAATTGAATTTGCTGGGGGATAATTGGCCCGTTCGCGGACCGCTGGATGCGATTTTTTGCCGCAACGTGATGATCTATTTCGACAAGAACACTCAGCTCAAAATATTGGAAAAATTTGCGCCGTTATTGCGGACGGACGGATTGCTTTTTGCCGGACATTCGGAAAATTTCCATAATGCCATGCACTTGTTCAAGTTGCGTGGCAAGACGGTGTATGAGCTGGTCGCACCAAATTCCGGGGTGTCGCAGCCAGCCAGATGATCCGTTTACATTGATAGTGCATCCGGAAGGGAAGATTTGTTATGGCAAAACATGGCTATGAAGAGGTTCTCTCGCCACACCTGTATTTTGATCGCGAGCATAACACGCAAGCGGCCAAGATATTGCCCGGTGAATTTTATGCCACCGGACGGGAAATGGTTCTGGTGACCGTGCTGGGTTCCTGCGTCTGTGCCTGCATACGTGACAGGGTCAGCGGAATCGGTGGCATGAATCACTTCATGCTCCCGGACAGCGGCCAGGACCGGAGCAACCCTTTGGGGGATTCGGCGCGGTACGGTATTTACGCCATGGAAGTATTGATCAACCAGCTGTTGAAAATGGGCGCGAAGCGCAGCAATTTCGAGGCGAAGGTGTTTGGCGGCGGCTCGGTATTGCGCGGATTCACCGTTGCCAATATCGGCGAGCGGAACGCAGAGTTCGTATTGAAATTTCTCAAGACCGAAAAAATCACCGTTGCCGCAAAAGATCTGCTCGATATTTATCCGCGCAAAGTGTATTTCTTTCCCAGCACCGGGCTGGTCAGGGTGAAGAAACTGAAACAGGTGCATAACGATACGATCATCAATCGCGAAACCGAGTACAACACGCGCTTGCAATACGCCAAACTGGAAGGCGATGTGGAATTGTTTGGTTGATCGAAGAGCATGACGATGGCGGTGTGCTCAACCGCATTGGCTGAACAAACGCAAATATGGACAAACGTAAGATAAAGGTTCTGGTGGTCGATGATTCCGCGCTGATTCGTGGCGTATTGAGGGAGATCATCAATCGCGAAAGCGACATGGAGTGCGTAGGTGCGGCGCCCGACCCGCTGGCGGCGCGCGAATTGATCAAGGTGCTCAATCCGGATGTGCTGACGCTGGATGTGGAAATGCCCAAGATGGACGGCCTGGATTTTCTGGAGCGGCTGATGCGTCTGCGCCCCATGCCGGTGCTGATGATATCCACGTTGACGGAACGTGGCTCAAACATCACTTTCCGCGCACTGGAATTGGGCGCGGTCGATTTTGTGGCAAAGCCCAAACTGGATATCGGCAGGGGCATGGAAGAATACGCCATCGATATCACGGACAAAATCCGCGCGGTCGCCCAGGCACAGGTCCGCAAAAAGACATTCGAGCCGATCATCCGCGAAAAGTATACTGCGGACGCAATCCTGCCCAGCACCAAAGGGAGATACTCTTCCACTGAAAAGCTGATTGTCATTGGGGCGTCGACCGGGGGGACCGAAGCGATCAAGGAGGTGTTGACCAAACTGCCGGCGGATGCTCCCGGTATTTTGGTTACCCAACACATGCCGGAGCATTTCACCAAGTCTTTTGCAGACCGTTTGAACAGCCTATGCAGGATTTCCGTCAAGGAAGCGGAGAATAACGAGCGGATTCTGCCAGGATTCGCGTACATCGCTCCGGGCAACTCGCACTTGCTGATCAAACGCAGCGGGGCGCGCTATATGGTCGCGCTGAATCAGGGACCACTAGTGAATCGCCATCGTCCGTCAGTCGATGTGCTGTTCCGTTCGGCGGCCAATGTTGCCGGTGCCAATGCGCTGGGTATCATACTCACCGGTATGGGGAAGGACGGCGTACAGGGCATGCTGGAAATGAAACAGGCCGGCGCCTACACCATTGCCCAGGATGAAGAGAGTTGCGTTGTATTCGGCATGCCGAAAGAGGCAATCGCGGCTGGAGGCGTGCGCGAAGTGCTGCCATTGCAGAATATCGCGCGCCGGGCTATGGAATTCCTGTCGACCAGCGGCGGCTCGTAATGGCCGGTCCAGCCATCGATACTACCCAAAATGCGGGTTCTGGAGTTTCCGGGAGCCAGCTCCTTCCGGAGGCCGTCATACCCCAGAATAAAGTGCGTCTTGGCCTCCCCTAACCCGTGATGAATTCACGCGCGTAATCATGCTAGTAGTCCGTTAGCAATTTGATATTGGATTCGATGGAAGTCGGACTATTGTCGGCAGGTTCGAAGGACAAGCTGCCGGGCTGATTTTCCCAACGACTCGTTGTGGAGTCGGGGATCTTGAATTTTTCGACGGCTTCTGTCAGCTTTCTGGTCTGTTCGTGTACCGATGAAGCAATAGCGGCCGCCTCTTCCACCAGTGCGGCATTCTGCTGGGTCACCTCGTCCATCTGCAGGATCGCCTGGTTCACCTGCTCGATACCGGAGTTCTGTTCGATCGACGCCGCCGCGATCTGTGCCATGATGTCGGTGACGCGTTTGACCGCCTGGACGATCTCGTTCATGGTTGCTCCGGCCTGGTCCACTTGGCCGGATCCGATATCTACCTTGTGCACCGAGTCGCTGATCAGCGCGGTGATCTCCTTGGCCGCCGCCGCCGAGCGCTGCGCCAGGTTGCGCACTTCGGCCGCCACCACCGCGAAGCCCCGGCCCTGCTCGCCGGCACGCGCCGCTTCCACCGCGGCATTCAAGGCCAGGATGTTGGTCTGGAACGCGATGCCTTCGATCACGCTGATGATGTCCATGATCTTCTTCGAGCTGGAACTGATCGACGCCATCGTGAGCACCACTTCGTTAACTGCCTCGCCCCCCTTGACCGCGATATCCGATGCATTCATCGCCAGCTGGTTGGCCTGCTTGGCGTTCTCGGCGTTCTGCTTCACCGTCGAGGTCAGTTCTTCCATGCTGGAGGCCGTCTCTTCCAGGCTCGAAGCCTGATGTTCGGTGCGGCTCGACAAGTCGGAATTGCCGCTCACCATTTCGTCCGTGCCGGTCGTGATCTGCTGCGAGGCTGAGCGCACATCGCTAACGATCATGATGAGCGCCTCGTTCATATCAAACAAAGCCTGCTGCAATTCCCCGATTTCATCATGCCGAAGCACCGCGATATTGCTGGTCAAATCCCCTTCCGACACATGCCGGGCGGTTTCCACAGCCGATGCAATGGGCTTGGTGACGTCGTTGACCAAACGGCGGATGATGAAGATAAGCAGCAACAACGTGCCCAAGGCAACATAGATCGATATCTGGTTCTTATGGCGCGTCGCCTTTGCATCATCCGAGATCAGCTCAGAGATTTGCCCCTTGATTTCTCCTATCTTGGCAGTCAGCGCGGTGTCAATAAAATTGATGTCGGATTTGAAAGGGGTGATCGAATTGATCGAATTCGATGCGGCAATTGCGGATTGAAGCTTGGCCAGAGCTTCAACTGAAGCTGAGATGTCACGGGAAGGGGATTCCTTCAGCAGTTTTTCCACGGTGACCTTGGTGGCGGTTAGGGAGTCCAGCGTCTTGCTGCTGATGGTTCCGGTATCGACGGCATCGACCAGGCCATTCAAGAAATTCTTGTAAGTATCGGACGACTGCAGGCTCAAGTCATAGATGCCCATGATCTTGTCAACCCTTGCCGGCAGGTCATTGGTGGACAACATTTGGACGGTGAATACGATCGCAAGAGGCAGCACCGCTATGAAAAACTGCAGGTACATGCGCTGTTTCAATCTCATTTTGGCAAACATGCTATTACTCCCCGTTCGCGACGATTTCTGGCATGTGGAAATTATCCAGCAAGGCTGCCAACAGCCACAGCAAATGGCAGCATGGATTGCCCTACGGTTAAGTCAATCGCAAATCCACAGGATTATTGAATGACTTTCACCCCGGAAGGCGCGCGGGACGCGTAACCAATCGAACCCGGTGTCCGCTTGATGAATTCGATCACCTCGGCATCACCCGACTTCACGGCGGGAGGGGTCAAACCGTCGCGGAACGATTTCTTGGTCCATATGCCGTTGTATTTGGCGGCATCCATGTTCAAGACCTGGGACAGGAAAACGCTTTGCATTGCCGCGTTGTCGATCACGATCAGCTTTGTGTTGCCGGCAAACTGCTTTTCCCCGAGAAATATGTCTCTCACATCGTCAGCGGTGACAGATACGTCCGGATTCGCAATGACGACGACACCCGCCGCATTCGCAATCTGGGATGTCAGCAAAAGCAATAAGGCCGCCGAGCAAATTCTGAAAATTCTTGATTTCATAATTATCGATCCCCCTCAGGCTAGAAGCCGATTGCGTATTGTAAATTCATGCTGCGGTAGTCGAGCGCAGTTCTTCCGAGTTCCTCCTTGAAGCTCGAGTTCATCACCTCAAGTTTCAGGCAGGCCTTCGGGTTGATGTTATAGCGCACTCCCAGCACCTGCCTTGCGTAGGATTGGCCATTGGCCTGCGAATTGAAATAGTTGTCGTTTTGGTCCAGTATCGTCCGTTCAGCGCGCACATAGGGAGTCCACGACCCTAAGCTTACACCCGCCTGCAAGTAGCCCGCCCTGCTCTTGTATTTGAGGTCGGTTGCCTTGTCCTTGTCGTTGAAACCGTAATATTCGCCCAGGATTTCCCAATAATTGGACAGATAGACCACGGAACCGCCGCCCATGTTCAGGTTGGTCGTGCTCAGCGTATTGGCTTTCAGGTCGGAAGATATTGTGGTCGGCGGTATGCCATAGGCATTCACATCACCATTCATCCAATGCACCGCCAGCCGCAGGCCGTCCAGCATGCCGGAGAAGTCATAACCCAGATTGAATCCGACCATCGCGCTATGATTGTCATCCCCGGCAATATTAGGATCCAGGCCACCGGTCTGATAATCGGTAGGGTTTACGGGTACGGGCGCCACAGTTGCGTTTACATCGTTAATCTTCGGGCCATTTCCGACATAGACGTCATAGGTGAACTTGCTCTGGCCGGTTCTCACTTTGCCGGTACTCCACAATCCCACCATATGAGTCGGTACGATCCCGCCCAGATCTTCGAAATCGAGGAAGCGTGGCCTCAGCACGGTCGTTTGCAGTTGTGCGCCGTGATGGTACGCGGTATTCCAGTATCCGAAGGGGGTATGGAAGCGTCCCATCCAAAGGGTCGCGGCATCGCTGAAGGCATAGCCTACCTGCAGACGCTCAATATCCACACCCACGGTTCCATCCAACTGGTCGACCTCAAAATTCGGTTCGGCCAGGGCCAACACCCGATCGCCAAAATGCGGTGTCAGATAAAAGGACAGGCTGCCCTGGAAGAACCCCTTCGGATTGCCGACATTCGGGTTGGCCAAATCGCTGGCTCCCTGGCTGTTGATCCGATACCCGACATCCCAGAAACCGTGCATCGGTATCCCTGCGCTACCGCTGCTGGATTGACTCGCCAGCCCGGCGGTCATCTGGTTGAGCTCATTCTGCAGCGTGTTGATCTGTTGCTGCATCTCTTTCATTTGTTGGGAATTGTACGATGGAGTAATCGGCTGCTGAACGGGAGGGGGGGCATTGCCTGGCTGCGCGGGTACATCGATGACCTTGGCAGATGCCGGCGCCACGATGACCAGACTTCCCGCGATTATCGAAGCACCCAACAGGGCCGAGGCTTTCCATTGCTTGGCGTGTTCAGTGCCAATGTTTGATATTTCTGCCATTGCGTAATCCTCCCAAGATTAATGCCTATTCGGATGTCGAGAGACGACCGGCGCATTCCCGATTCACTTTCCCCCGATAGCCCGAAGACACCTACGATGTCAGGTTTTTATGCTACCAGTATTTTCCTTTGCCGGGTGAAATTTTCTGGCGGAAATCGGTTTGCTTGTATTT
This sequence comes from Gallionella sp., assembly GCA_035498295.1. Lineage (GTDB taxonomy): Bacteria > Pseudomonadota > Gammaproteobacteria > Burkholderiales > Gallionellaceae > Gallionella. The sequence continues at coordinate 25,146 of DATKAK010000009.1, forward strand.
AAATTGTGCCGTAGGTCATGGGCGGCTACAATGTCGGCATGCCCGATTTCGATTTGACCCACCATTTTCTGATCGCGATGCCTGCGATGCAAGAGGGGGTGTTTGCCGGCACGCTGACTTATATATGCGAGCACAACGAGAATGGCGCGCTGGGTATCGTGGTGAATCGGCCGATCAGCCTGACCATCGGCCAAATGTTCGATCAGGTCAGCATTCCTTTGCATCAGCCGAAACTCGTTAAGTTGCCTGTATATTTTGGCGGTCCGGTGCAGACCGAGCGCGGCTTTGTGTTGCATGACACGCAGCGGAACTGGGAGTCGACATTGCGTATCAACGACAAGCTGGCGCTGACGACTTCCCGAGATATTCTCGAAGCGATCGGCGTAGGGCAGGGCCCCCACAACATGATCGTCACGCTCGGATATGCGGGCTGGGACCAGGGACAGCTTGAACATGAGATCACCGAAAACATCTGGCTGACCGTGCCTGCATCGGAACATATTCTGTTTGATTTGGCACCCGAAGAACGGCTGCCTGCAGCTATGGCTTTGCTCGGGGTGGATTACAGCTCTTTGGTGGAAGATGCCGGACATGCCTAGCAGGGCAATGCCAATTCCGACATTCCCAGTTTTCATCCCTGATGGCACACTCCTCGCATTTGATTTTGGCAAAAGACGCATCGGCGTCTCCGTTGGTAATACCGTATTGCGCCAAGCCCATCCTTTGACCACCATATCCCACGATAAAACCGACACACGATTCGCCATGATCGAGGCCTTGCTGAAAGAATGGCAACCCTGCGCGCTGGTAGTGGGCGTGCCATACAACGACGACGGTACACCGCACGAACTGACCGCGCTGTGCCGTCGCTTCGCCAACCGGCTCAAGGGGAGGTTCAGTTTGCCGGTGATCTTGCTGGATGAGCGTTATACTTCGCTTGCAGCGAGCGCACGGTTGAAGGAGGAAGGTATCTACGGCATGAAGCAGAAAAACTTGATCGATCAATATGCCGCGCAGCAGATATTGCAGGCCTATTTTGCGGAGCCCGCAACGGGAAAACTTGCATGAATAATCCGCAACTCAACAAAAACGGTGAACTGCAACACCTGCTTTCTACCGAAGGTTTGCCGGTGGATATCGTGCGGGATATCCTCGACAAGGCCGCGACGTTTGTCGATGTCAGCGATGGGCGCGAGATCAAGAAGGTACCCTTGCTGCACGGTAAATCCGTGTTCAACGTATTTTTCGAGAACAGTACCCGCACCCGCACCACCTTCGAGATCGCCGCCAAACGGCTGTCGGCTGACGTGGTCAATCTGAATATCGGATCATCTTCCACCAGCAAAGGCGAGACCCTGCTGGATACCGTGGACAACCTGTGCGCGATGCACGCCGACATGTTCGTGGTGCGCCACGCGCAAAGCGGAGCATCGCACTTCATCGCCCGGCACGTGGCGCCAAACGTCCATGTGATCAACGCCGGCGACGGGCGCCATGCGCATCCGACGCAGGCTCTGTTGGACATGTACACGATCCGCCATTACAAAAAAGAATTCCACAATCTGCGCGTAGCCATCGTCGGCGACGTATTGCATTCGCGCGTTGCGCGCTCGCAGATCCATGCGCTGACCACGCTGGGCGTTCCCGAAGTGCGCGTCATCGCCCCCAAGACGCTGTTGCCGACCATGGTGGAAAACCTTGGCGTACGGGTCTATCACGACATGAACGAAGGATTGCGGGATGCCGACGTCATATTGATGCTGCGCTTGCAGAATGAGCGCATGCAGGGCGCGGCACTGCCCTCCGCCCAGGAATATTTCAAATACTATGGCCTAACCGAAGAGAAACTGGCGCACGCCAGACCCGATGCGATCGTGATGCATCCGGGACCGATGAACCGCGGTGTGGAGATTGATTCCGGCGTGGCGGACGGGAAACATTCCGTGATTCTTCCCCAAGTCACCTTCGGGATCGCCGTGCGTATGGCGGTGATGAGCATACTGGCAGGAGTCAAGGTATGAACATTCATATCAAGAACGGTCGACTGATAGATCCGAAGAACAACATCGATGCACGGCAGGACGTGTATATCGTTGACCGGCGTGTCGCATCCGTCGGCAAGGCACCTCCGGGTTTCGCCGCCGACCAGACGATCGATGCGAGCGGGTTGATCGTGATGCCCGGGCTGATGGATGTCGCAGCGCGTCTGCGCGAGCCCGGTTACGAGTACAAGGCCACGCTTGAATCCGAGATGACTGCTGCAGTGGCTGGAGGGGTGACTTCGCTCGCGTGCCCGCCCGATACCGATCCGCCGCTCGATGAGCCGGGCTTGGTAGAAATGCTCAAGTATCGCGCACGCTCGCTCAACCAGGCGCGGGTGTTTCCGGTCGGCGCCCTGACATACGGTCTGAAAGGGGCGGAACTGACCGAGATGAACGAATTGACGGAAGCCGGCTGCAAGGCATTCAGCCAGGCCGATGCGCCCCTGACCGACACGCGTGTACTTTTGCGTGCGATGCAATACGCGGCCACGTTCGGCTACCGTGTGTGGCTGCGTCCTCAGGACAGCTTTCTTGCCAAGAACGGGGTCGCGCACGACGGGGAAGTGGCTGCCCGTCTGGGTTTGCCACCCGTTCCGGTGATCGCCGAAACCATCGCCCTGGCCACCGCTCTGCAACTCGCGCGCGAGACGGGAGTCATCCTGCATATCTGCCGCGTGTCCAGCACAGCCGCAGTGGACATGATCCGTGCAGCCAAACTGGAAGGGCTGAAAGTGACCTGCGATGTCTCGATGAACCACGTGCATCTCACCGAAATGGATATCGGATATTTCGACGCCAATTGCCATCTTGTGCCGCCGTTGCGCGGCCTGCGCGACAAGGCGGGGCTGCGCGCCGGTCTGCTCGATGGCACGATCGATGCGGTCTGTTCGAATCATTCGCCGGTGGACGATGATGCCAAGCAGTTGCCGTTCGCCGAAGCCGAGGCGGGTGCGACAGGACTGGAGCTGTTGCTGCCGCTGGTGTTGAAATGGGCGGAACAGGAGTGCGTTCCTTTGCTGGATGCGCTGGCGCACGTCACCATCAAGCCCGCGCAATTGCTCGGGCAAAAAATGGGCCATCTGACGGTCGGCGCCCACGCGGATATCTGCATATTCGATCCGAAGGCTTCATGGAAGATTGAACCGGCCGCACTCAGAAGCCAAGGCAAGAATACCCCGTTCAACGGTTACGAGATGCAAGGACGCGTGCGTTATACTTTGCTCGACGGACAAATCGTGTTTCAGCAATAATGACTTGCCTTTGATTGTGGGCTTGCGTCTTTTCTGAATGATATGAACCCACTGTTTGATTCTTGATCACGGCATTGCTTGCGCAGCAAGTCTGCCTGCACGGAAAGTCTCAATTTAATGATGCCGTTTTCGAAATCAAATAACCCTTTGTTGGGCTTTTAGTTACGACACAACTTGCAGCGCAAGGTAGTCTGCGCTGAAAGTGCTATGTATCAGGAAATCCAATAAAATAGATTATGAGTACGCACGGCAATTCAAATAATCCTCTGCTGGACTTTTCCGGTCTGCCGCGATTTTCGGAGATCAAACCCGAACATGTTGCGCCCGCGATCGAACAACTGCTGGCTGAGAACCGCACATTGATAGCGCGGTTGCAGGCAGACACTGCGCCACCGACCTGGAATGGCTTCGTGCTGCCGATGGAAGATGCCAACGAACGGCTGTCGAGAGCGTGGGGGCCGGTCGGGCATCTGAACGCGGTGATGAACAGTCCTGAATTGCGCGAGGTGTACAACGCCACCTTGCCGAAGATCACCCAGTATTACGCCGAACTGGGGCAGAACCTCGCGCTGTTCGAGAGATTCAAGGCCTTGCGCAATAGCCCTGAATTCGACGGATTGAGTGCCGCGCGCAAGAAGATCGTCGAGAACGAATTGCGCGATTTTCGCCTGGGCGGCGCTGAATTGCCGGAAGCCCGTAAGGCGCGCTACCTGCAGATCCAGGAGCGTCTGGCAGAATTGTCGTCGCGCTTTTCCGACAACCTGCTTGATGCGACCAATGATTTTTCGCTGCTCGTCGAAAACAGGGGGGAACTGGGCGGTTTGCCGGACGACGTGTTGCAAGCAGCACATGAGTCCGCCGAGGCCGCCGGCAAATCCGGCTGGTTGTTTACGCTCAAGGCCCCTTCCTACATGCCTGTGATGCAATACGCCGAAAACCGCGCGCTGCGCGAAAAGATGTATCGTGCCTACGGCACGCGAGCCAGCGAATTCGGCAAACCTGAATGGGACAATACCCCGCTGATGGATGAAATCATCAAGCTGCGCGGCGAGGAAGCGCGTCTGCTCGGCTTTGCCAACTATGGCGAGTTGTCGCTGGAGAGCAAGATGGCAAGCTCGCCGCAGCAAGTGGTCGAGTTCATGCGCGAGCTTGCCAAACGCGCACGGCCTTTTGCCGAAAATGATCTGGCGGAACTGCGGGAATTCGCCTATGCCAAGCTAGGGATAGCCGACCTGCAAGCATGGGATGTGAGCCATGCCAGTGAAAAATTGCGCGAGCAACGCTACGCATTCTCAGAGCAGGAAGTGAAACAGTATTTTCCGGAAGATGCGGTGCTGCCCGGCATGTTCAAACTGGTCGAGACGCTGTATGACCTGCAGATCAAGCCGGGTCAGGCGCCTGTCTGGCAGGAAGATGTGAGATTCTTCGATATTCGCAACTGGCAGGACCAATTGGTCGGGCAGTTTTACCTCGACCTGTATGCGCGCAGCAGCAAGCGCGGCGGCGCGTGGATGGATGATGCCGTCACCCGCCGCAGGAAGGACTATGGTATCCAGACGCCGGTGGCCTATCTGAATTGCAATTTCTCCCCACCGGTGGGTAACAAACCCGCTTGTTTCACACACGATGAGGTGATCACGCTGTTCCACGAATTCGGCCACGGCTTGCACCATCTGCTCACCGAAGTCGAGGATCTCGGCGTTTCCGGCATCAACGGCGTGGAGTGGGACGCGGTCGAGTTGCCCAGCCAGTTCATGGAAAACTTTTGCTGGGAGTGGGAAGTGGTTCACGGCATGACCAGACAGGTCGATACCGGGAAAAAGCTGCCGCGCGAACTTTTTGACAAGATGCTCGCCGCGAAGAATTTCCAGAGTGGATTGCAGACGCTGCGCCAGATCGAGTTCGCGCTGTTCGACATGCTGATGCACAGCAATTTCGAGGCGGCTGGTGCTCCCGCACCCGAAGGCTCCACCTCGCCGCGTCGGAGCGGCATCCTGCAGCTGCTCGATGAAGTTCGTGCCGAAGTGGCGGTGCTGATACCCCCGGCATTCCATCGTTTCCCGCAAAGTTTTTCCCACATCTTTTCCGGCGGTTATGCGGCGGGATATTACAGCTACAAATGGGCCGAGGTACTGTCTGCCGATGCATACAGCCTGTTTGAAGAAAATGGCGTTCTGAATCCCGATGTCGGCGCGCGTTTTCGCAGCGAGATACTGGCAATGGGCGGAAGCCGGGGAGCAATGCAATCCTTCACCGCATTCCGCGGCCGCGAGCCGAACATGGACGCGCTGTTGCGTCACAGCGGCCTGCTGGAAAATGCTTAAGGAGGTGAAATGAAATACTGTTTTCTGTCGCTGGCTTTATTGGCCGGCGCCTTTTCGATCGTTCAGGCTGGCGAGCTTTACCGCTGGGTCGACTCGTCCGGCAAAGTCTATTACGGAGACATACTGCCGGCGGGCGCATTGCAGGTTGAAGTCAAGAAATTTCCCAAAGATACGTCGTCGAACGAATATCTGCCCTATGAGACGGTCCGCGCGCAGCAGAATTTTCCCGTTACCCTGTATGTCGGGATGGGTTGCGGCGATTTGTGCGATCAAGCGCGCGGTTTATTGAACAAGCGCGGCATCCCGTTCAGCGAAAAGACGCTGAAAACCAGGAAAGATATCGATGCATTCAAGCAGGCTTCCGGTTTCGATGCGTTCGTTCCGTCGCTGGCGGTAGGCACAAGCTTTCTAAAAGGATTTGTGGATTCACAATGGAATAGCGAACTCGACATAGCGGGTTATCCCAAGACGGCAAGCTATCGCCAGCGCACTGCGCCGGCAACCTCGCCTGCAGAGACTCCGCCTGCACCAGAGCAGTCCTCCGAAGTCCAGCCTTCCGCTGATCAGTCCGGTCAAACAAAACCGGCCGAACAATGAATTCGGCCAAACGAGATCCGGTTACCTAACAAGCGCCAGCCATGGGTGCGTCCCGAACAGGAGGATAGTCCATCTGGCGCGTATTGATGCCGCAAAGGCAACAGGTTCCGGAGAGCATTCACAAATCAGAAAGCGGTCTTTCAGCCAGTCTGTCATCCCGGATTTGCATTTGTTTGATCAACTTTGCTAGCGAAATATCCAGTGCCTGTATGATCCCCGACGGCAGCGTCGAAAGTGCTTCCGGTAGAATGCCTTCGGCAGGACCGGGTGCCTTGCTCATCAGTCCGGAGGCGACTTCGGTAAGGCGCAACCCGACGCGACGCTGATCTTCCTTGCTGCGTTCCTTGATGACAAGTTTTCGACTCACGAGTTTTTCCACCATCTGGCTGCAGGTAGACTGGTGAACAGACAGCCTTTCTGCCAGATCCGAAACACCGATGCCCGGGTTGTTCGCCACTTCATGCATAATCCACAACTGCGATCCGGTAACTCCGCAAGTCTGTTCCACCTCGCGAAAATGCTGACGGACCGAGCCGAAAATGACTCTGAATTTTTTCAAAACCTGAAGCGAAAGCAGTTTCTTGCTGCGATTGTTCAATTATTTCTCCCAGGGATTGCGCACTGTTTGAGCTGTTCGCCGGTTTATAAAGCTTGCATTCCGAGCATGCGTCAATTATATTGATATAAATTGAATTGATGTCAATTATATTTTATGCGTGAACCCGACACAGGAGTAAGCTGATGAAGACGAATCTGGCCGTTGCGGCGCTCGCAACGCTTGTAATTTCGGCATGCGCAACCGCACCAAAGGAGACGACCGCCGAGGCCCCTGCGCAGGAAGCGACAGAGAACAAGGCGCAGGCCGCTCCGGGAGTGGAAACAGGGACCGTCCGCCCAGCCGAAGTAAGCTCAAGCGAATTCGCAGCGCAGCTTGATGAGATGCAAAAACAAAGCGTCTATTTTGACTTTGGTGAGTTCGTGATCAAACCGGAATATAACGGGCTCATCCAGCACCATGCCGATTTCATGAAAGCACATCCAAACGCCGTCGTTACGCTGCAAGGCAATACCGACGAACGCGGCAGCAGCGAATACAACCTCGCGCTTGGAGATCGGCGCGCAAATGCCGTTCGCAAGGCTCTCGAAGTATTGGGTGTTCCAGACAGCCAGATCAGAACCGTCAGCCTGGGCGAAGAACATCCCCGGCTGACCTGCCATGAAGAACAATGCTGGAAGGAGAACCGCCGCACAGATTTCATTGGCAAGATCACGCCGTAACACGAATGAAAGCAACCGCCTCATCATCAAGGATGCCGTTTACGGCGTTTTCAACCCTGCCAGGCCTGTGAGTAACCGTATACTTGTCCACAGTCAAGCGCTCGGGCAATAGTCATTGGTCGTTTTCAGCACGGCAAGATTCATGAGCTGCCGTCTCGGTGACTTTGCAAAGTCATCAGGTGCTGAGAATTAACAAAGGCAGCGGATCATTCCGGGTGTAGCGGGCGCCATGGAGACGAATCGACCCGATGGCACATCACGTATTCTCAGGACAGACCCCGTCCCCATCGCAGGCATTGAATGCCGACAGGAATAACACGGTCGTGCTGTTCGGCGAGGTACTTGCGGACATATTCCCCGACCGGACCGTATTGGGTGGGGCACCATTCAATGTCGCGCGACATCTCAAAGCATTCGGGCAGAACCCGGTTCTGATCACACGCCTGGGTAATGACCTCCTGCGTGGTGAAGTGCTGCGCATGATGTCACAAGACGAAATGGAGACCGTAGGGATCCAATGCAGCAACAACCATCCGACCGGGCAGGTACGGGTGCATCTTGAAAATGGCGGTCACCGCTTCGAGATACTTCCTTTGCAGGCATACGATTTCATTCATGCTGCGGGGGTGCGCATGACCGCATTGTCCGTGCATCCGGCGCTGGTCTATTACGGCACCTTGGCGCAGCGGCATGATATTTCCAGACGTGCTCTAAAAACACTGCTGCGCAGCACCGACGCCGCGAAGTTCCTGGATATCAATTTGCGCGCCCCATGGTATGACGAAAGGACGCTCAGACAATCGCTGCAATATGCCGATATCGTAAAACTGAATGACGATGAACTGCGGGTTCTGGCGGCAATGTTCGAGTTGCAGAACGATAATCCGGAAAACCAGGTCAAGGAACTGATGGCCGGGTTTGACATCACGCAGGTTGTGATAACCTGCGGAGCGGAGGGCGCGTGGCAGATCAATCGGGGCGGCAAGAAAGTGGAGACCGGCGCAAGGAGTTCGCCCGTAAGTCTGGTTGATACGGTCGGTGCAGGAGACGGTTTTGCTTCTGTCTGGATCCTTGGAGCGCTGTTGCGGTGGCCTTTGGCCAAGACATTGGAGCGGGCCAATGCGTTCGCCGCCG
>DATKAK010000010.1:0-5540 GCA_035498295.1 Gallionella sp.
GTGCGCTTCCGCGTCTTCGGGCATCAGTTCGGCCGCCTTCTTGAATGCGGCCAATGCGTCCTTGCCCTGCATCTGCAGGATGCCGCCCAGCAGTTTCCAGCCGAAGCCAAAGCCCGGGTATTGCTGCAGCAGGCTGCGCACCCCGCTTTCCGCTTCCGCGTAACGGCGGGCGTTGTACAGGGAGAGCAAAGGTTCCACGGCCGCTCTTGGGGGCGCGGGCAGTTGCTTCGGAACCGGGGTTTTGGGTTTCATCAGGGCGGGTTCGTCCCAGTATCACAGGCGACTATCCTGTATTCTAAGTGGGATACTACAGTACAACAAACCTCCGCGATCCAACCGGCATGGGGATCGCAGCACATTGTCATCCAGCGGCGAATTTCGGACTATTTTGAAGATGCCCCTCTAGGTCGACCTGGAACAAATTGTTCAAGATGATGCAATATTTCCGTTTTCTTGCTTTCAAGCTGTTCCAGCACGCGGTTCAGGTCTTCCTGTTTCGACAGGATCGGCGTTTCCTCCCGGTACAGTTCTTCAGGGTCATTGAAATTGAAAGGGCGGATGTTGAGTGGCAGCCCCATCGACGCCGTCCAATCCAGCCATTTGAAAGCATGGAAGACAGGGGTCGTTGCAAACACGATGAATGGCTTGCGCAGAATGTCGGCTGCGATCGCACCGTGCAGGCACTCGGTCAAAATGACCTCGCACGAATTCACCTGTTGGACGAAGGTCTGCCAGTCAAGATGGGGATCTATCAGGAATACCTCCTTCGAGACTTTCTCCCACCGGACCCGATTTGCTTCGATGGAAAAATGATGCGGGATGACACCAAATCGATGCGGTGGAAGAGTTTGGGTGCATGCAGCGCCAATGAATTTATCTGCCAGAAGATAAGCCGAATCTGCGACCGCAAGATGGGATGGAAGGCCGAAATATTGGCAGGTCAAAGGACCGCGCACAAAGAAGATGATATTGCTGTTGCCGGATAGGGTATTGGGTCTGGCTGGAGTATTTCCCGCGCCGCTGCCGATCACCCACAATCCGGCAGTCCCTGACAACTTGAGATGAGAGTTGAACAGCGTCCCGATACCGAGGAGATTGATGCCATCCGTCAGATGGTCCCCGTTTCCGACAGAGTTGCTGATCCCGAAAACATCCTGAAAAAGAACATCATTGATATTGTCACCAAAATTATTGCCCTTCCAGCGGATGTAACGAACAGGAATGTTCGGGTTATGGGACTGAGTTTGCATGGGCGCAATAATACCATCGACCTTTTGCTTCAGGTCTATTGTGGGGGATCCGGAAATACATTGATAAAGCGAAGTTGCCTGGTGCCGCGCGAACAGGACGATCCTGTCTACTCAAACTGCCATGCCGCAAAGCGGAGCCGTACTTCCCGCTTCAGAACGAACTAATGGATATAGATATGCTCCGGCAACAAATCTCCATGATAGCGCTCATACATTTGCGTATAAGCAGCCTCGATGTGCTTGGTGAACAGTCTGCAATCGAACAAGGGCCCGGCCGATCGGTTGAGCTGAAGTTTGATTTTGATTGATTCGAGCTTTTCAGGTTGCAAGGCTAGCTCAATCGCCCGTGCCTCATATTCTGCCTGGGTTTGGGTAATCAGTTCCGGCAAATCGACTGCATTCAATAAACTCGCCGCCACCCTGCTGGCAAAAGCCTCGCCCGTGCAGGTGAGTACCGGCAAGCCGGACCATAGCGCATCGCTGGCCGTTGTATGCGCGTTACAAGGCAACGTATCCAGAAACAGATCAGCGGCCCGGTGTCTTGCCAGGTGTTCGGCGAGCGGCAGACGCCCGGCAAATATCAGGCGTTCCCTTCCAACACCTCTTGCCTCCGCTTCCTTCCTCAGATTATTGGCCGCTGTCGGGTTGTCCTCCAGCAGCCATAACACGCTGCCGTCCACTTTCTTCAATATGCGCATCCAGCCGTCAAAAACACGGGGTGTGATCTTGAAGTTGTTATTGAAGCAGCAAAATACAAACGCGCCTTCTGGCAGGCCCAGTTCTTCCCGGGTAAATTGCTTGTCTGCAATGCGTCGCTTTGAATCATTGACCTGATAACTGTTCGGCAGATACACGACCTTTTCAGAATAGTATTTCGTGCTGGCCTCCGGGATGACCGTTTTGTCAGCGATTATGTAATCGATATATCCAGCGCCTACCGTCCCCGGATAACCGATATAGCCGACTTGTATGGGCGCAGCCCTGCAGGAAAATATCTTTGGCCTGCCGCGCAGCGTCAAACCTTTCAAATCTACGGCGATGTCTATGTCCATCTTCCTGGATAGCGATGCGACTTCTTTATCCGACTGATCTCGCACGTCGATAAACTGGTCAAACGCGGCACGGACCCGCTTGCGCATTTCATCGTTTTTGTCCGGGCCGAACGAAAAGGCGATCAATTCAAAATTATTCTTGTTGTGCAGTTCAAACATCTCCGCCATCAGGTAGGTTGTGGCGTGATTATGGAAATCCGCAGAATAGTAGCCGACGCGGACCTTGCCCCCCCTAGAACGTTTGGGTATGTCCCCCAAGGACAGGTCGACGGGGTATTGGTCTGCCACCACGACATCGGTAATCCGTCTCTGTACGGATAGTTTGTCGGTTATCGCAAGAACAGGAAATGGATAGGATGCTCTTTCACCGCGATTTATCCTTGTTATGAGTTCGCTGAACTCATTCTCTATGGCACCCCAATCGCAAAGTTGCATTTTTGTATGCAGCCGGGCGCCATACAAAAACGCATAGCCGGGATCGATCGCCATCGCCTTCTCAAAGCTGCCCAGCGCCGCGTCCAGTTGCCCAAGGTCCTTGAACACGATGCCGAGGTTGTTGTGCGCATCGACAAAGTCGGGTTTGATCTTGATCGCCCGGCGGTAACTGGTCACAGCCGCTTCGGCTTGACCCAGCTGGTGCAATGCATTACCCAGGTTGTAATGCGCCAGGAAGAAATCCGGTTTGAGCGCGGCGGCCTTGCGGTAGCTCGCAACGGCCTCATCCAGTTGCCCCAGGTCCTTGAGCGCGGTGCCCAGGCTGTTGTGCGCATCAGGGTCGTCAGGTTTGATCTTTAATGCATTGCGATAGCAGGCTATGGCGTCTTCCAATTGCCCCAGGTCATGAAGCGTGTTGCCCAGGTTGCTGTATGCTTCAACGTAGCCGGGTTTGAGTGCGATCGCTTTCCGGTAACTGGCCGCCGCGTCTTCCAGCCGCCCCGCGGTTTTGAGCACGACACCCAGATCAAAGTGCGCTTCGGCGTTGTCGGGCACCAGCTCGATTACCTTCCGGAATGCATGCAGTGCGTCCTTGCCCTGCATTTGCAGCGCGCCTCCCAGAAGCTTCCACCCGAAGCCAAATTCGGGATGCTTGCCCAGCAAAGCGCGTGTCTGTCTTTCCGCTTCGGCAAAACGCCTCGCGTTATACAGCGCGAGCAGCGCGTTCACGACTGCATCATCGGGCGGAAGACGATTCGGGACTGACATGATGTGGGTATGCGCACAGTCTTATTTCAGTTAACCGTATGGCGAACCTGGATCTTGCGAGGTCATTGCCGGGCGGCCGTGGAATTGAATCTCTTGCCGAACCAGCTTTTCCTGACCATCCCCGCTTTTAGTCTTGTTGGTACACCTCATGCGGTGTCTTTACAAACCGGGGCGAGCCAGGCTCTGCTCGGCGTATTCGCTTTGTCGGGTATGTACCGCTAACCGGATTCCACTTCCGCAGTCACTTTTGATCGTTCCCAAAGTGCTTTCGAATATTCCTTGAGTGGGTTGGTTGACAGGTTGCGTTCGAATCCAACCAAGAATGAATATTTGTCGAGACATGAACAATAATTGAATGGACAGGGCACAGCCGACGTTCGATCGGGCACCGGCAGCTTCGGCAGTTTTTCTTCAAAGAACCCGCCGTCGCATTTCCCGTAGCAACCGACAGCCACGATTCCCTTATAGTTCATTTCGTAACCGACGATCGGGAAGTGGCAGGATTTGCCTTTTGTGATCTCACTACTGGAACGAAGTTTGAAGTCGCGATCCGGAAGTGCCATGCGCATGAGATTCAGATCAGATTCCGTATAGCTACCGCTTTTTCCCCATAAAGGGTTGGGATGCAAGATGACCCCCAATTCGGCGAAACGCATGGACCTTTCCTTGAATTTCTGGGGGCTTGCATCGTCCATCACATAATTTACCATGCCGATCGATACGCCCATGTCGATCAGTTTCGTTATGCGCTGGATGAATTTTTCTTCGTCCACCTGGGTTGGATGAAATGTACACATCAAAATAATCTTGGAAGAATCCCAACCCGCAAGCAGTTCCGGATCCCACCAAAGATTCGTGTCGATCCTGATGCATTCGACAAAAGATTGCGCAGACATATGTTTGAGAAATGCGATCGTGTTCTTGCGATCCACCATCGGTTCTCCTCCCGTGATGACCAGGGACAGCCGGTACGAAGCAAAATGTCTCTCGAATGCTTCCAGCCACTGGGCAAGCGGAAAATTATCAAAGGCGTGAGCCGTTAGCCCATTGCCCTTTTCGGCCCAGCGCCCGTGTGTCTGGGGGCAGTAAGGACAACTGTAGTTGCACCATTCCGTCATCATCCAGCGGACAAGGACAGCCGGTTTCCCGGCAACAGGCCTCCATGTTTCCATCGTAGTCGACACAAAACCTCCAGCATCTCCAAGGATGCGATCGCAGTAATCACCCTGCATGAGCTTCACCGGGTGGTTGAAATGCATGATTTACCCTTTAACGGCAAAGCCATTGTACCGCCAGCACGCCAAACAACCAATGGCTATGGAGGTTTTAGACGACGAACGGAAATCCGTGCAAGTATCCCCGCATCGCTGCAGCATATGTACCGGTTTCCGTCAGGCGACCCGGGCAGTCGGAGAGAGTTTGTCTTGCGTGCGCGCCTGCCACATGCCCCACAGCGCATCCTCGAAATTCCTGGCAAAGCGCGGTGCGTCGAACAGCGGCGAGTTGCGTACCTGCTCGCGCAGTCCCGCGCGCAAGGTGGCAAGTTTGGATATGTCTTGGGCCAACTCTACCGCCTTGGCGATGTACTCCGCTGCATCGTTGGCGATCCATTCTTCCAGTCCCGCCGCCATGAGCAGGCTCGCACCTTGCCTTGCCAGCAGAGTCTCTCCCGCCAGAGTGATCGTCGGCACGCCCATCCACAGCGCCTCGCAGGTGGTGGTGCCCCCCGGATACGGGAAGGTGTCCAGGATCAGGTCCACTTCGGCATGCGCCGCAAGATAGGCCTTGCGCGAAATGGATCCGTGCAGCATCGCCCGCGCCGGGGCTATGCCGTGTCGCTGCAGGCGCGATGCCTGCTGCCTGGCCACTTCCGGGTCGCCGAATTGTTTGCACTGCCAGCGCAACTTCGCGTCTGGTGTTGCGGCCAGGATCTTGCCCCATGCCGCCAGCACTGCGTCGCCCGCCTTGGTCAGGTTCTGGAAGCAGCCGAAGGTGAGGTGGCCATTTTTTATCGCGGGCAAGGGGGCGACCGGCA
>DATKAK010000011.1:0-36065 GCA_035498295.1 Gallionella sp.
TGAAACGACTCCGCGCCGATGATAGTGTGGATTACCCATGCGAAAGTAGGTCATCGTCAGACTCCTTACAAACAACAGACCCGGCCTCGTGCCGGGTTTGTTGTTTGCGGGGTTTGAAAATGGACCTGCTTGCGTTCACGACAACACGCTGCGCAGCAGCTTGTTGCGGCGTACACCAACTTGCTTGCAAGTTATGGGGTAGCCAAACTTGGATATTGGATTTACTTATAGTCGCGCAACTCCGGGGGAGTGTCATCGTGGTCGCCATGCGGCTGGTGCTCATAGGCCTGGACGAACACTTCGCGCTCGCTCATTTTTGTCGGATGAACGGGGATGTCCAGATTGTGGCAGGCGGTATCTTCACAGTAGTAGATCACCTTGCGTCCGATACTGTGCAGCGGACTGTGGTCGAGGTGAAATCCTTCTTCGGTCAGGCCCTCTTCCAAGCCATTGAGTGTGTAATGGCGCAAATTGTACGAGACATGCAGAGTATTCGGGGAATCGCCATATTCAACCTTGCAATGCGGCAGTCCGGACAATAGTTGATACGCGCGATCCAACTGTCCCGCCGGCTCTGCGCTGAAAACGATTTCGCGCTGTCTATTCAGATCATCAGGGTCAGGCACGTTGAACCCACGATAGTAATATTATTTGCCCTGCAATATTTGAATCCCTTTTAGAAGATTCAAAGCCTGGTTCAGTTGGTAGTCGTCCTTGGAGCCAAATTCCGCAGGTTTCAAATCACCCGTATCTTCCTTGGTATCGGGAGGAGGAATAGTATTCTTGCCAGCGGTGCCTGGTTTATCGTCCGACGGTTTGTCATTGAGCAAGTGCTTGTCCAGATCTGCTTCACGCAAACGGAATAAGCCGTTGTCGCGCCCAGCCGAAGCAGGGTCTTCCACCACGATATCCGGCGCGATGCCTTTGGCTTGTATGGAGCGGCCTCCCGGAGTGTAATATCGCGCCGTGGTGAGTTTGATGCCGGTGCCATTCCCCAATGGCAGGACAGTTTGCACCGAGCCCTTGCCAAAAGTCTGCACGCCCATGATGACCGCGCGCTTGTGGTCCTGCAGCGCGCCGGCAACGATTTCGGAGGCCGATGCCGAGCCGGCATTCACCAGCACGACCATAGGGATGGTCTTGAAGGAATCAGGCAAGGCTTTCAGGTAATCTTTATCGCCATTGCTGCGCAGATAATTTTCCGGATTGGCCGTCAAGCGCATTTTGGCGTCTTCGGTGCGTCCTTCGGTGTAAACCACCAAAGCGTCCTTGGGCAGGAAGGCGGAAGAAACCGCGACCGCTCCGGTCAACAGGCCTCCCGGATCGTTGCGCAAGTCCAGCACTAATCCTTTAAGTGGCCCCTTGTTTTGCTTGACGAGGCTTTCCAGCGCGGTGGCGAGATTTTCACCGGTCATTTCCTGGAATTGGGTGATGCGGACAAAACCGTAACCAGACTCCAGCAGTTTGGACTTCACGCTCTGAACCTTGATGACGGCGCGGACCAGGGTGATTTCAAGAGGCTTGGGTTCGTCCTTGCGGATGATGGTCAAAACGATCTTGCTGCCGGGTTTGCCGCGCATACGCTTGACCGCTTCATTCAAAGACATCCCCTTGATCAGCGTATCATCCAGTTTGATGATGAAATCGCCGCTCTTGATCCCGGCCTGAAAGGCAGGGGTGTCTTCGATCGGCGATATCACCTTCACAACGCCATCCTCCATGCCGACCTCGATTCCGAGTCCGCCAAATTCGCCGTGAGTACCGACTTGAAGGTCCTTGAACGCGTCGGCATCCAGATATGCTGAATGCGGATCCAGGCCGTTCAGCATGCCGGCGATAGCGTCTGTGATCAGTTTTTTGTCCGTGACCGGCTCGACATAGTCGCTCTTGATGCGGCCAAATACCTCGGTAAATGCGCGCAATTCCTCTACAGGCAGCGGCGTGGCAATCGTTTCCTTATCGGCCAGCGCAGAGAAATGCAGGCTGACAGATATGCCCGCGACCAAACCCAGACCGATCAGACCAGCTTTTTCCAGAAGACGCATAATTTCCTCAAAGTTATTTTCTAGCCATCCATTTCATCGGATCGAGCGGTTTGCTCTCATAGCGCAGTTCAAAGTATAAACCGAATTCCTCGTTGCCGCCGGTATTGCCGACTGTCGCAATGGTGTCGCCGCCGCGCAGCACATCTCCCACCTGTTTATAGAGCGTTTCATTGTTGCCGTACAGACTCATGTAGCCCTTGCCGTGATCGATAATGAGCAGGTTGCCGAATCCCCGCAGCCAGTCGGCAAATACCACCCGACCGGCGGCTATTGCTTTGACAGCTTGCCCGCTTGAAGTTCTGAGAAACAGCCCCTTCCATTGCACCATGCTATCGGGTCGCGGTGTGCCGAAGCGATTGGTGATCACTCCTTTGACCGGCAGGGTCAGCTTGCCCTTGAGTTGATCGAAAGGGCTGCCATCAAAACGATTGTCAGGGAGCTTTTCGTTGCGGAACAGGGTTTGTGATTCGGGTTCGGCGAGCATCTTGGTCAGTTTGTCGACCAATTGTGAAAGTCGACTCTCGTCTCGTTGCAGTCGGTTAATCTCGCGGCGTTGCTGGCGTAATTGCCGCGAGATTTTGGTCAGCATGCGTTGCCGTGCGTGCTGCTCATTCACCAATGTATTTTTTTGTGCGGTTTGTTCCTCGCGCAACGATGCCAGCTCGGCGCGCTGATCGCGGGTGGACACGCTGATTGCATCGAGTTTGGCGAGACTTTCGCGCAGGCTGGCCAGCCAGCTGGCGCGGCCGCGTGCGATATATTGGTAATATCTGAGATCGCGGGCAACCTGGTTGGGATCCCGATTGCTCAAAAACAGTTTGAGATATTCATGCCTTCCGCCCAGGTATTGCTGGTACAGCAATTTTCCCAGCAAATCCTGTTGTCCTGCCATGTCGGCATGAAGCTGTTCCTGCTGGCTTTGCAATTTGCTGAGTTTTTTATCTGCGGCGCGCTGTTGCGCAGCGAGTTCGGCAAGTTTGCGATTGCTGTTGCTGATGGCACGTTCCGATTCGCGCAAGGCGTCTGCGGCCTCGCTTTTCGACTCGCTGGTTTTATCCATTTCGCTCTGCACGGTCGCAATGCGCTTGCGCAGATTTTCCAGTTCTTCCTGTTGGTCGGCACGCGCCATATTGATTAGGGCCAAACAACATAATGCCAGCGCAAGCAAACTCCTGAAGCTTGTAATACGAGCCAGCGTTTTGTTGCGCTCGGGATTGCGCTGTGCGCCTTGGATGGCACAGGCGAACTCGGGGCGAACGGTACTCTGGTCTGGGATTTGCAGTTCCGGGGTCGATGGGGGAGTCACTGTATCTGAATCAAACTCTGTCCAGTCATTTCCGGAGGTTGCGGCAGGCCCATGATGCTCAAAAGGCTGGGTGCAAGATCGCGCAGGGCACCGTTATCGCGCAACTTGGCCTTGCGTCCGATATATAGAAAAGGCACCAGGTTCAAGGTGTGCGCAGTATGTGCCTGGTTCGTGCCGCGATCGAGCATTTGTTCGGCATTGCCGTGATCCGCGGTGATGAGGATTTCTCCACCGATAGACAGCATTGCCTTGACCACGCGCCCGATGCAAATATCCAGCGCCTCGATGGCTTTGGTAGCCGCTTCCATATTGCCGGTGTGTCCCACCATGTCGCCATTGGCGTAATTGCAGATGATTGCCTGATACTGCCGGCTCAAGATTGCAGCCTCGAGTTTATCCGTTACTTCGAATGCACTCATTTCGGGTTTCAGGTCATAGGTTGCGACCTTGGGAGACGGGACCAGAATCCGGTCTTCTCCGGGGTAGGGTTGCTCCCTTCCGCCATTGAAGAAGTAGGTGACGTGGGCATACTTTTCCGTTTCGGCAATACGCAATTGTTTCAACCCCAGGTTGGAAATATATTCGCCAAAGCCATTGTGTATCGGTTCCTGGGTATAGGCGCAGGGCAGGTTGAAATCATCACCATAGCGGCTCAATGTGACAAAGCTTGCAAGCCTGGGTAGGTAGGCGCGGGGGAACCTGTTGAATGATGCATCCGTCAGTGCGCGGGTGATTTCGCGGGCGCGGTCGGCACGGAAGTTCATAAATACCACCACATCGCCATCTTGCATGGAAACGGGTTTCGAACCTTCAGGAACTATGGCCGTAGCTTTGACGAATTCGTCCGTCTCGCCGCGAGAGTAGGCCAGCTCCAGTCCGCTTAACGCGTCTGCGGCTACGAATTCTGCGCGGCCCTGGGTGATCAATTCATAGGCGGGTTGCACCCGCTCCCAGCGATTGTCCCTGTCCATTGCGTAATAACGTCCGATGATGCCGACGATCCGGCCGACGCCTAGTGCCGCGCATTTTTCCTGCAGCAATTGCAATGATTGGGCGGCACTTTTGGGAGGCGTGTCGCGCCCATCCAGGAATGCGTGCAAATAAACCTTCTTCAGGCCGTTGCGCGCTGCCATTTCCAGCATGGCAAGAATGTGATTCTCGTGGCTGTGCACTCCGCCCGGCGAAAGCAGCCCCATGATGTGCAGGACGCTGCCATTTTGCTTGGTCAACGCAACCGCCTCGCTCAACGCGGGATTGGTGTAGAAACGGCCATCCTCGATATCCACATCGACGCGGCTCAAATCCTGGTAAACCACACGGCCGGCACCGATATTCAGGTGACCCACTTCAGAATTGCCCATTTGAAGGGATGGCAGCCCGACAAATTTTTCGGAGGCATTAAGCAGGGTATGCGGATATTCCCGCCAAAGCCGATCCCAGTTGGGCTTGCGGGCGGCCAGAATTGCGTTGTGGTCGGCATCTTCACGGTAGCCAAAACCGTCCAGAATAATCAGTAAAACAGGGGTGACGTCCATTGATGTAGAATATTAGCGGATGGTGATTTTTTAACGTAGTGCATTTTAGACGAATTTATCGGGCTTCGTGCGTGCCTGATAAGGCAATGTAAGGTTTGACGGAACAAACATGGCTATCAAATTAATTGACAAAGATGAAGACATTCGACAGGCAGCGCATGCTGTGAAGGCTATCGCGCATCCTTTGCGCCTGAAAATCTTGTGCGTACTTGGCGACCAGGAAGTCAGTGTGCAGGATATTGTGGAACAGGTCGGTACGTCACAAAGCAATATTTCGCAGCACTTGTCGATCCTGCGCGACAAGGGAGTGTTGACGACTCGCAAGGACGCAAACCGGGTTTACTATCGCATCGGTGATTTGCGAACCTTGAAGCTGGTTGGAATGATGCGGGATGTCTTCTGCAGCACTTGAAATACGGTTAAAAATCCCCCCACAGCGTTTGTAGCGCGGCAAGTCCGGCGACGGCAGCGGTTTCGGTACGCATCACCCGCGCACCCATCCGGACCGGGATAAATCCGCACTGCAATGCGGCAGTGGTTTCCGCTTGAGTAAATCCCCCCTCCGCACCGACCAGCAACACGACTTCGTCCTTGGGTTTGGCTTGAGCGTGCAGAGAGGTCTCACCGTCCGGCAGCAAAATATATTTCGCTGCCGGCGCCAATTTGGTTTGTTGCAACCATTCCATGATGTCCATCGGCGCGTGCAAGCCGGGAAGCATGCTGCGTCCGCATTGTTCACAGGCAGAGATGGCGATTTGTCGCCAATGCTCAAGACGCCTGTGAATCCGCTCCGCGGGGAGTCTTGCTACACTGCGTTCGGTGGCAACAGGCTGGATTTCCTTGACGCCCAATTCTGTGGCTTTCTGGATTACCCAATCCATTTTTTCGCTTCCTGAAAACGCCTGAGCCAGCACCATATGCAATGGCGATTCGCGATTATTGCCGCTTGGCGAAATTTCAGTGACGGTCACGCGTTTGCCGCTGAGCTCCGCGATCAATCCATGGCATACATTTCCGACGCCATCGAAGATTTCCACTTCATCACCCACCCGCAAGCGCAGAACACGCAATGCATGGTGTGCCGCATCCTGCGGTAGTTCGAAAGGTCCGCTGACCGGCAAAGGGGGGGGGGAATAGAAACGCGGCATGGTCGGGGCGCAAATATAATAAGTGTGTCATCGTGATAATATAACGGCTCCGAAGATATTGTCAGGAATACGAAATGGTCAGTTTGCAACCCCCTTTATGCGATTTCGGATGGAAAGCCCGCGATTTCGATCTGCTCGGCGTTGACGGCAAGCGCTATAACCTCTCCAGTGCGCGCGGCAAGAACGGTTTGCTGGTGATGTTCATCTGCAATCATTGTCCCTACGTGAAGTCCATTCGCAAGCGCATCATCCGTGACGTTAAAGAATTACAACTGCTAGGCATCAACAGCATTGCGATCATGTCCAACGATCCCGCCGACTATGCGGAGGATTCTTTCGACAACATGAAAGCGGTTGCCCGGCAATATGACTACCCGTTTCCTTATGTGTGGGACGAGACCCAACAGGTTGCGCGGGATTATGGCGCGGTGTGCACGCCTGACTTCTTCGGCTTCAACGCCAACCTCGAACTGCAATATCGCGGAAGGCTGGATGCCTCGCGCAAGGAGCCAGCGGCCGACGCGCCGCGAGACCTTTTCAATGCGATGTCGCAAGTGGCGCAGACCGGCCAAGGTCCTCGCGAGCAGATCGCGAGCATGGGGTGTTCCATCAAATGGCGCGACGAGGCACAGGGCGGCAAACAGCAAACGGCATGAATCATCCAACCCAAACCGGCACGAATGTCCAGGCAACCAATACCATGGGCGCGCTGCTCAAGGCGGCAGTTGCGGCAGTCAAACTGGTGACCGCTGAAGAGATCATGCCGCGTTATCTCAAAGTGGCGCATCATCACAAGAACGATGGCAGTCTGTGTACCGAAGCGGATATTGCCACGCAAAACGCATTGACCAAGAAAATGCAGGCGATCCTCAACGTACCGGTGCTGGGCGAAGAGATGGCGCCCGCCCAGCAGCGCGTGCTATGGGAAACTGGTCGGGATGGAATCTGGTGCATCGACCCAATCGATGGCACTTCCAATTTCGTGCATGGCCTGCCCTATTTTGCAGTGTCAGTCGCGCTTATCCGGGAAGGCAGGAGCGTGCTCGGTGTGATTTACGATCCAGTCGCCAACGAGATGTTCGCCGCAGAACACAGCAAGGGTGCTTTCCTGAATGGTGAAAAACTGGTTGGCCGCGAATCGCAGGGTTCGTTGAAAAAGGCCCTGGCTTGTGTCGACCTAAAGCGCCTCAAGAAGAAATTGGTCACTCAGCTGGCCGCTAATCCGCCCTACGCCTCGCAGCGAAACTTTGGCGCGAGCGCGCTGGACTGGTGTTACACCGCGGCGGGCCGCTATGATGTGTATCTGCATGGCGGGCAAAAACTCTGGGATTATGCCGCCGGACAGTTGATTTTGCAGGAGTCGGGCGGGCATGTTTGCGGCATCGAGAACGACAATTTTGAACAAGGAGACATCTGGCAGCGTTCAGTGATTGCCACGAGAAACGAAAAACTGTTCGAAGAATGGAAAGGCTGGATACGGGCGCAGCAGTAATTGATAAGGGGACCTGGTGAAGATATTGATTCTTGGCGCAGGGCAAGTCGGTTCTACGGTGGCAGAAAGTCTGGTCGGCGAAGCAAATGACATCACGGTTGTGGATACCGATGCGGAGAAACTGCGCCAGTTGCAGGACAGGCTTGATTTACGCACCCTGGCAGGAAATGCCGCTCATCCTTCCACTCTGGAGAAGGCTGGCATAGTCGATACCGATATGCTGCTGGCGGTTACGCAAAGTGACGAGGTCAACATGGTGGCCTGCAAACTCGCGTCCAGTTTGTATAACACCCCGACGCGCATTGCCCGTATCCGCTCAGCCGACTTCCTGGCGCGCACTGAAGTATTCAGCAAAGAGAATTTTTGCGTGGACTTTTCCATCTGCCCGGAACAGATCCTGACCGATTATATCGTCAAGCTGATCGAGTTCCCGGAAGCACTGCAGGTGCAGAAATTTTCCCAGGGCAAGGCTTCGCTGGTGGCGGTGCGCGCGTTCCAGGGAGGGCCGCTGGTGGGGAAGCCGCTGAGTGTTCTGCGCGCCAACATGCCGCATATTGAAACCCGCGTTGCGGCGATATTTCGCAAGGATGGCCCGATCATTCCCGAAGGCAGCACGGTGATCGAGGATGGCGACGAGATCTTTTTTATTGCCGCGACCGACAACATACGCAGCGTGCTGAAAGAAATGCGCCGCATGGACAAGCCCTGCAGGCGCGTGATGATCGTCGGCGGCGGAAATATAGGACGGCGCCTGGCCAAAGCGCTTGAGCATGACTATCAGGTCAAACTGATCGAATACAACAAGAAATCCTGCCAAAAGTTGGCAGAAGATCTTACCCGTGCACTTGTGTTGAACGGAGACGGTACGGATGAAAAACTGTTGCAGCAGGAGCATGTCGGTGAAGTCGATGTGTTCTGCGCGCTCACCAATGACGACGAAAACAACATCATGTCGGCGTTGCTTGCCAAGCAGGGCGGCGCGGGCAAGGTAATCGCGCTGATCAATCGCAGCGCATATGTGGACCTGTTGCAGGGCGGCAAGATCGATATTGCCCTCTCACCGGCACACGTCACGATCGGTTCGTTGCTGGCCTATGTGCGGCAGGGCGATGTCGCCGCAGTTCATTCATTGCGCCGCGGTGCGGCGGAAGTCCTTGAGCTGGTCGTTCACGGCGATCGACAGTCTTCCAGGGTGGTGGGCAGGCGCATCGACGAGATCGATCTGCCCAAGGGTGCAACCATAGGCGCCATCGTGCGAAGCGATCAGGTCATCATGGGGCATCACGACACGGTCATAGAAGCCGAAGATCACGTCATCGTGTTTGTGGTCAACAAGGCAATGGTGCATAAGGTCGAAAAACTGTTCCAGGTCAGCATCGGGTTCTTCTGATGCGGCGCACTTTAACGGTTGTCCATGCCTTGGGCCTGATGCTGATGGTGTTCAGCGTCTCCTATTTGATGCCGGTTGCGGCTTCGTTGATCTACAGCGATGGAACAACGATCGATTTTCTGGTGGCCATGGTATGGACCTCAGCGATCGGATTCCTGATGTGGTTGCTGACGCGCCGCTACAAAGGCGAGCTTTCCATCCGCCACGGCTACCTATTGGTGGTGGCGATGTGGACGGCGATGCCCGCCGTGGCGACGTTGCCGCTGTTGCTGGTAATTGACAATTTGTCCTTTACCAAAGCTTACTTCGAAGCGATATCTGGCATTACAACTACCGGTGCAACGGTGTTGACCGGATTGGATACGTTGCCACCTGCCATCAATATATGGCGCCACGAGTTGCAATGGCTCGGTGGCATGGGAATCATCGTGCTGGCGGTCGCGATACTGCCTCTGCTCGGCGTCGGAGGGCGGCAATTGTTCAAGGCCGAGACGCCGGGACCGATGAAAGACACTGCATTGACCCCGCGCATCACCGAGACCGCACGCAATCTGTGGCTAATTTATCTGGGCATTACCATCGCCTGCATTTTGTCATTGAAAATTGCAGGTATGAATTGGCTGGATGCGGTGTGTCACGCTTTTTCCACGATGAGTACTGGGGGCTTTTCAACGCATGACGCCAGTATCGGCTATTACAATTCGCCCTCTCTCGAACTGATACTTAGCGTATTCATGCTGCTGGCAGCGATGAACTTTGCCACGCATTTTCTCGCGTGGCGAACAAAGAGTCTTAGGCTGTACCTGCGCGATTCAGAAGCAATCTCCTTGATAGGACTGATACTGGCAAGCTGTCTGGGCATCGCCCTGTTCCTGTGGTGGCGGAATGTTTACCCAAGCTTTTGGATCGCATTGCGTCATGCCAGTTTCAACCTTGTATCCATGGCGACAGACAGCGGCTTTGCCAGCGTGGATTTCGGTCAATGGCCGATCTTCGCGCCGCTATGGATGTTGTTCCTCAGTTGTATCACAGCCAGTTCGGGCTCTACCGGGGGTGGCATCAAAATGATACGCACGCTGATTTTGTTCAAGCAGGCCGGGCGCGAATTCATCAAATTGTTGCACCCGGCCGCCATCAATCCGATGAAGATAGGCGGCAGCGTCGTGCCGAACAACATCGTGTTTGCCGTATTGGGATTCATCTTTTTGTACTTTATGACGGTAGCCACCCTGACCTTTGCGCTACTGGGCAGTAACATGGATTTTATCTCGTCATTCTCTGCGGTTATCACTTGTATCAATAACGCGGGTCCGGGTCTGGGAGAGGTCGGGCCCGCCGGGAACTTTGCCGGGCTGACCGCCTTTCAGGACTGGGTATGCATACTGGGAATGCTGGCAGGTCGCCTGGAGATATTCACCGTGCTGATCCTGTTTACCCCGCATTTCTGGAGACGCTAAAATCGCCATGACAGGGTTGGCGAGATACGTTAGCATTGAAGCCTTAGAGCCATCCAAGACAGATTGAGTACATCAGTGCCGATGCAAGAGGGAGCGAGATGAGCGAGGACCAGCCATTGTCAGGGGTTAAGGTATTGCTGATCGATGACAGCAATACCATCAGGCGCAGCGGAGAGATATTCCTGTCGCAGGCGGGATGCCAGGTCATCCTTGCCGAAGATGGATTTGACGGCCTGGCCAAGGTGGTGGACAACCAGCCCGATGTCATTTTCGTGGATGTGATGATGCCGCGCCTGGACGGATATCAAACTTGCGCGCTGATTAAAAAGCACCAGCATTTCAGAAATACTCCTGTGATCATGTTGACCAGCAAAGATACGCTGTTTGACCGCGCGCGCGGCAAACTGGTCGGGGCCG
This sequence comes from Gallionella sp., assembly GCA_035498295.1. Classification (GTDB taxonomy): domain Bacteria; phylum Pseudomonadota; class Gammaproteobacteria; order Burkholderiales; family Gallionellaceae; genus Gallionella. The sequence goes on from DATKAK010000011.1 coordinate 10,791, forward strand.
ACCAGTATCTGCTGAAACCGTTCAACAAGAAAAGCCTGATAGAAGCGGTGATTATGCATACTCAAGAAAAAAAGGAAGCCGATTATGGCCATTAAACGAATACTGGTGGTGGACGATTCTGCAACTGAGCGCCATGTTATCGGGGAGATATTAAGCAAACGCGGGTTCGAGGTGTCGTTTGCAGAGGACGGGGAAAAAGGCGTGGCGCAAACCAAGCTGAACAAACCGGATCTGGTCATCATGGATGTGGTGATGCCCGGGATGAATGGTTTCCAGGCGACCAGGGCGATTTCCAACGACCCGGAAACCCGCAATATTCCCGTGATCATTTGCACCACCAAGGATCAGGAGACCGATAAAGTCTGGGGTGTGCGTCAAGGGGCCAAAGATTACGTGGTCAAGCCGATAAAAGAGGCAGAGTTGTTAAGCAAGATTGCCGCATTGGGTTAAGGCGCTGATCGAATGGGAGCCTTGAAAAAACCTTACTTACCTACGTGCGCAATGCGTGCCACCTGCATCGATCCATTCGCAACGAAAATTGCGTTGTGTCGAATGGTCAATTCCGGCCGGCATGATCGTCTTATAACTCCTAAATTCCCTTTCATGATTCTTATATCAATTCTATTCGAGTCGGCCGTCATCATATTCAGGCGGAAACGATGTGTTTCAGGAAGGGGCTGTTCGATATCTCTTCACGGGGTGTTTCGGCAAGCCCCGAGCAATTAAAGGCCCCATAATAAATGTCAAAACGACTCAATCTGCGAGAATTCCAGCAGAACCTGATCGACCGGCTGCAGGCGAAGGATATATCCGAAGAACGCGTGACCACGTTGGGTGTGCAGATAGGCGGGCAAAACTGGCTGGTGGATTTGGCCGATATAGGCGAAGTGCTGCCTTTGCCCAAGTTGATCAGCGTTCCATTTACCAAGCCGTGGTTTCGCGGCGTGGCAAATGTGCGCGGCAATCTCTACTGCGTAGCCGATATGGCATCGTTTCAGTCTAACGGGGCGGCAACAGGAGACAACAACAACCGCGTGTTGCTGGTTGCGGAACGTCTAGCTTTCAATGCGGCGCTGCTGGTCGACCGGGTGCTGGGTTTGCGTGATGCACGGAAATGGCAAAAAGACGAAGTCGATGGGCAAATCGAATATCACGACGAGCAGGGTGCAAGCTGGCGTAAGCTGGATATACCTGGCTTGCTGGAGCAAGCGGAATTTTTGCAGATAGGTATTTAGTAAAAACGGCATTTTCAGGGATTCCCCACAGGGAGAGGAATAAAATGGCATCAAAACTGACATCACCCAAGTCCAAGCTCCAGGTGTTTGGCGTCGCCGCGGCAATATTTTTTATATTGACTGCGATCGCCGCTTACTTGAGCAACCGAGAAGAAAGCAACAGCGTCCGCTACGTGGGGCAATCCAGCCAGTTGTTGATGCTGACCCAGCGGCTTGCCAAGGATGCCCAGCAAGCCCTTTCCGGCAACTCGGCGGCGTTTGATGTCCTGGAAGACAGCCGGTCAAGTTTTTCCAAGATTCTGACCAGGTTGGACAAGGGTGAGGGTACGTTGCCGGCGACTTCAGGGGCAGCACGCGCCGCGCTTGACGAGTTCATGAAAAGTGCCAACAAAACTCTGCAGGACGTTCAAACGTTGCAAGCGGGACGCGCCGGCTTGGTAACCCTGGGAGTGACCGTATCGACGATAGATTCGGTAAGTGCCGAGTTGCGTCGCCTGACGCAGTCTATGACCGACACGTTTGCAGGCGCACAAAAGGAACAAGCAATACGTTTTGCCTTGGGGACGGAACGTATCGGCAAGGATGCCGGAAGTCTCCTCGGTGCAGAAGTGACGATCGATCAGGTGGCCAAGCTGGGAGCCGATACGGTAGCCGCGGAAGACAGTCTGGCCGCACTGCCTGCGGCGGATGCAAAAGTGGTGCGCGCGAAGGAATTGTTCGACACCACGCGCAAGAGCGTCGAGATTCTGGTTTCTCAAGTGCGTAACCTGGTTGCGGCAAAGGGCGCCGCCAAGGCGATTGTGGATGATTCTGATTCTTTGTTGGGGAAAGCTCAGCGTTTGGTGGATTCTTACCAGTCGACCTCGCGGATTACCACTGTTGCGGCGTTGTTGTTCGGCCTGTTCCTGTTTCTATCGCTGTTACTGTTAGCCAAGGCTTATATCGAAGATTCCAGACGAAATGCCGAGGAAGCGGCACGCATCAATAGCCAGAATCAGAACGCGATTTTGCGCTTGATGAATGAAATGGGCGATTTGGCGGATGGTGATCTGACGGTTCGCGCCACGGTCACGGAAGATGTCACCGGTGCGATCGCAGACTCGCTGAACTACACCACCGAAGAGTTTCGTAAACTGGTATCCCGGATTATCGCTGCCGTGGAACAGATGGGTCACGCGACCAAGGAAGCCGAAGATATTTCCAAGAGTCTTCTGGAGGAAACGCAAAAGCAGGCTCATGAAATCCAGACCGCCGGCGAGGCGGTGCAGTTGATCACCAAATCCATCAAAGAGGTTGACTCCAGCGCAGCTCGATCTGCCGAGGTGGCACGTCGCACTCTGGCGGTGACCGAACAAGGTGCACAGGCGGTGCGCAACACGATCAGCGGTATGGACAGCATACGCGAGCAGATACAGGATACTTCCAAGCGCATCAAGCGCCTAGGCGAAAGTTCGCAGGAGATCGGCGAAATCGTGGACCTGATTTCCGATATTACCGAACAGACCAATGTGCTGGCCTTGAATGCGGCAATTCAGGCCGCTTCGGCCGGCGAGGCTGGACGAGGGTTCTCCGTGGTGGCGGAAGAGGTGCAACGGCTTGCCGAACGTTCCGGTGAGGCGACCAAGCAGATCGGCGCGCTGGTGAAAACCATCCAGGGCGATACCCACGATGCGGTGGCTGCAATGGAAAAAAGCACCTTGGGCGTGGTTGAAGGGGCCAAACTGTCCGATGTCGCCGGCCAATCGTTGCGGGAAATCGAACAGGTATCGAACGAGCTGGCGGCTCTGATCAACAGTATTTCCACATCCACCCAAGTCCAGACCGACATGGCCAGCGAGGTCGCGAGCGTGATGGAAGACATTTTGAAGATCACCGTGCAGACAACGGAAGGAACGCGGTTAACAGCCAATTCCATCGCCCAATTAACCAGCCTGACATCGGACCTGAAGGGTTCAGTGGCCGGATTCAAATTGTAATACCAGGACAAACAGTATACGACCCGCCCGCACATGACCGAGAGCGCACAATTCGACCGCAACACACTTGCCGCAGTGAAGCCCGGTGTAGACGGGTCGCTGGCCGAGATCAGCGCGCAGTTGGAGCTGTATCTCGGGGCGCCGGCGGAAAACCAGACGGCCCTGGAAGCCACACGTACCGAATTGCACCGTTTGCTGGGGGTGCTGAAAATGGTCGGCCTGGATGGCGCGGCGGTATTTTGTACCGAACTGGAACTCACGCTGGGCGAACTTGCGGCGAATCCCCAACAGGTTTCCGCGATGCATCGCGATGTGCTGCGTCGTGCCTTGTTCGCCGTCACGCATTATCTCGACACACTGGCGAATGGTGCGGATAATGCCGCCCTGCGGCTGTTCCCGCAATATCAGGAGTTGCAACAGTTGCGCGGCCTCGAAATGTCATTCGAGCTGGACCTGTTCTATCCCAATCTTGATGTGGAATTGCCCAAACAGGTGTTGAGTCTGCCGGTGCAGGGCGATGCCATCGGGCGCCTCAAGTCGCTGCGCGGCCAGTATCAGCAGAACCTGTTGAAGTGGTTGCGAGAGGATGATACGGCGCTGTCGGTGCAACTGATGCAGCAGGCCCTGGAAGGCGCATTGCGCTGCATGCCTCAGGATGGCAGCCGTGCTTTCTGGTGGATCGCATATGGATTGCTGGAATGTCTGAAGCTGGACGGACTGCCTCCGGAAATGAATGTACGCAAGTTGCTGGGTCGCATAGACCAGCAAATGCGGGCAGTGGTCGAAGGCAATGTCGGTGACGCAAGCCCGGTAATGAACGAGATGCTCTATCTGATCGGGCACAGCAATGCCTTGAGCGAGCATGTTGAAGCGATCAAGCAGATTTATTCGCTCGAACAATATCTGCCCGAGCTGTCGGCGTTGTCGCCCGGGGAGGTGGATCAGATGCTCGGCCTCATGCGCGATCAATTGCGCGTTGCCGAGGAAAGCTGGGAGCAATGTGCGCAAGGCGACGGTGCGGCGTGCGAAAAGTTCGTCAAATATGTCGACCAGATCGCCTCGCAGAGCGACAAGCTCGACCGCGATGTCCTGCAGTATCTGGCTAAACAGATTCAGGTGTTGTCACAGTATGCGAGTTCGCCTGAACATGCGCGCCCCATCGCTATGGATATGGCGATGGCACTGCTGTTGATGGGCAGCGGTATAGAGAATTACCGCCGTATAGGCGCAAACTTCCAGGAGCAGGCACGCATCCTTTCCGAGCGCATGCAGGCAGCGGTAAAACAGCAGCCGGAAGACACCAAACGGCTTACTGAACTGGTTGATCTGCATTATCAGATGGAACAGCGCGGCGATGTGATGGGCCCGCTTGCAAGTGAAATGCTGGTCAATCTCCAGCGCGTCGAGCAGGGACTGAACGCCTTTTTTAACAATGCGCTCAAACGCGAAGAATTGTCCGAATTATTGCGCCTGTTGAATCAGATACAGGGCGGTTTGCGAATTTCATCCTTGCAGCATGCCGAACAACTGCTGGCCTCAATTCAGGATCATGTCGGGCGTTTTATGAATCGCGAGGAAGCTCTCAGGCCGGCTGAAAGATATGCGCTGGCCGATGCGATGAGCGCGCTGGAAAATTACATGCAATATCTGACGCATGGGCAAGCCGGTGACGTATCGCGATTAAAGGCCGCACTGGCAGAAATGGTCAAATTGGATCAAGCTCCGGAGCCCGCGCCGCCGGTTGCGCCGGTAGCATCGCCGAAAGCCACTGTACCCAAGCAAGCGGCGCCGGTTAATCCCCCGCAGGCTGCCAAGCCGTTGGAAATCTCCCCGCTTGAGCCATTGCAGATATCAGAGCCAGCCGAAATCCCAAGCACAGAGCGGCCACAGGTTGTCGAACCGGCAACGGTTGTCCCATTTGAACTCCCGAAAATTTCCGAACCCGTGCCAGCGGACACTGCCGGGCCGATTCCAGAATCCCTGGAATTTGTCCCGGGCGAACTGCCAGCTACAGCGCCGGTGGTAAACGTGGCAGCGGAATCTGCCAAACCGGCGGTGACGGTTTCTTCCGAAGAAGACCAGGAGTTGCTCGATATATTTCTGGAGGAAGCGCTGGATGTGCTAAACACCATGCGCGCCAATCTGGAGACTTGCCAATTGCACCCGGACAGCCACGAGCCTCTGGTTTCCATACGGCGCGGTTTCCATACCCTCAAGGGCAGCGGGAGAATGGTCGGACTGACGGATTTGGGCGAGGTTGCCTGGTGCGTCGAGCGCGCCATGAACAAATGGTTGCAGGAAAAGAAACCGGCCACACCGGGGCTGCTGGAACTGATCAATGCCGCAGTGCAGGCGTTTGCGGGATGGGTGGATACGCTAAGCAGACATGAAGAGCTGATCGTCCGGGCGGATGACCTGATTACCGCCGCGCAACAGGTCGAGGATGGTCTCGATTCGGAAGTTCGCTTGAATGCTTCGACGGCAGAATCTGCCGCGGGCTTGGCGCAGGCTTCTGGTGCGCCAGCAGCCGCGCCGGCTACCACGCCTGCTCCGGCTGAGACCGGGGCAGCGGAACCGGAACCGTTGCCGGGACCGGAACTGGAACCGGTAGAGGAGGGAATTCCTGCTACGGCTGAAGAATCCGCATCGTCCTCCATGGCGCTGTTCAATATTGCCAGTGCCGAGGTAAAGCAAAACATTGCGGTTTTGCACCATCAGCTTGACGAGTTGCGCACGGCAGCTACTCCGGCAGTGAAATATGACTTCATGCGTGCGGCGCATACACTGGCCGGGGTGAGCCGTACGATGGGTTTTGCAGCGGTAGTGGATTTGGCTTCTGCGCTGGAAGAATGGCTGGAAGCCAGACTGGGAAAGCCGTTCTCTCTGAGCAGTATTCAGTTGCAAATGCTGGATCAATCCATTGTCGCTCTGGATGGAATGATACAAAGCATTTGCGACGAGGAAATACCGCAGATGCGCAGTGATCTGGTCAACCATTTGCTGGAGGACAAGGACAATCTCGGCGAGCAGCCGATCAGAGAAGAACCGATCAGCGAACCGGAATTGGTGTTGCCGCCGGAAACAATTGCTCCCGCAGCTCAACCAGCTGAAACGGGTATGTCGGGGATGCAGGACGAAGCGAAGGAACCGTCGCTTACCGAGCCGGAAATACCGGCTGTCGCGGTTGCGGAGGCGGAAAGCGGTGCGGAAAACATGTTGCAGCCGGTCATGCTTACCGTGGCCAAACAGGCTGAAGGGTATGCCGAAGCGGATAAGCCCAGAGTGTTCGATGATGTGGACGAGCAGCTTCTGCCAGTGTTTCTTGAGGAAGCCGAAGACCTGTGTCCCAAGATCAGTGAAACGCTGCGTGCATGGCGTGAACCGCCGCACGATGTGGAACAGGTTCCGTTGTTAAAACGGTTGCTGCATACCATGAAAGGCAGTGCGCGCATGGTGGGCGCGATGCGCATCGGTGAAATTGCCCATGACATGGAGGACCGGGTGTTGGCGGCCGCGGAACTTCAAGGTGAAGCAGGGTATTGGGATGCGCTGGACAACGATTTCGATCGCATCATGGCTTTGATCGAGGAGTTGCGCGGCGGCAAGCCCGCTGATGAGCCCAAACCGGTTCCGCATGGGAGACGCGCGACGGACCAGCCGGCAGGGGTCGAGCGCAGAGCAGATCGGCGCGCTCCGGAACCCGGCGCGGAGCGGGCTGCCGTCGGTGCCATGCTGCGCGTGCGTTCCGACGTGGTGGATCGGCTGGTGAATCAGGCCGGCGAGATCAATGTGGCCCGCTCGCGCATGGAAGCCGAAATAAACGTATTAAAGGATAGTCTGCTGGAGCTTACCGCCAGTGTGATGCGCTTGCGACACCAATTGCGCGAGGTGGAAATCCAGGCAGAGAGCCAGATGCAGGCGCGCATCACAGTGGCAAAGGATCACTCCGAGCAGTTCGATCCGCTGGAATTCGACCGTTTTACCCGCTTGCAGGAATTGACCCGTTTCATGATCGAAAGCGTGCATGATGTGCAAACCGTGCAGCAAACGATGCTGAAAAATCTCGAAGAAGCGGCTGTCGTGATGCTGGCTCAGGGGCGGCTCAACCGCGAGTTGCAGCAGGGCCTGATGAACGTACGCATGGTATCGTTCAACAGCATAACGGACCGCCTGTATCGCGTCGTGCGGCAAACCGGCAAGGAATTGAACAAACGCGCCAACCTCGAGCTGCAGGGCATTAATGTTGAACTCGACCGCAGTGTGCTGGAAAAAATGATAGCACCCTTCGAGCATCTGTTGCGGAATTCAATCGTCCATGGTCTGGAAGACGATCAGCAGCGAACGCAGAGCGGAAAACTGCCGATCGGTGAGATTCGTTTGAGTGTGCATCAGGAAAGCAACGAGGTGGTATTTGAATTCAGTGATGATGGAGCCGGTCTCAACTATGCCAAGCTGCGCGAAAAAGCGATCGCCAATGGTTCATTGCAGGCGGGCGAGGAAGTCACCGACGATCAGCTGGCGCAGCTGATTTTTACCCCCGGGCTTTCGACAGCGGCGGAAATCACCGAAATCGCCGGCCGCGGAATCGGCATGGACGTGGTGCGCAGCGAGATCTCGGGTCTGGGCGGACGGATCGATGTCACTTCCAAGCGCGGAGAAGGAACGCGGTTTACCATTCATTTGCCGCTTACGCTTGCTGTCACACAGGTCCTGATGATTCGTTCCGGGGATGAGACGTACGCGATTCCATCCTCCATGGTCGAACAAGTCAGGCAGGAAAGACCCGATGACATGGAAGCGCTATATCGCGAACGTCAACTCGAATGGCAGGGGAATACCTATGTGCTGCACTATTTGCCGCACCTGCTGGGTAACACGGAGAGCACACGGGAGAACCAGCCGCGCAATCCGGTGTTATTGCTGAGCAGCGGCGCGCAGCACATCGCCCTGCATGTTGACGAATTGCTGGGCAACCAGGAGGTGATGGTAAAAAATATCGGTCCCCAGCTGTCGCGGCTTTCAGGAATAGCCGGGGCGACAGTGCTGGGCGACGGGAAAGTGGTTCTCATTTTGAATCCGGTGCAACTGGCGCAACGCATCGGCAGCATCGGCAAGGTCAAAAAGGCGGCAACCAGCCCCAAGACGCTCAATACCGAACCCCTGATCATGGTAGTGGACGACTCGCTCACCGTTCGAAAGATCACTTCACGCATGTTGATTCGTGCCGGCTATCAGGTGGTGACTGCTACAGATGGTGTGGATGCGCTTGAGAAACTGGAGGGATGCACACCCGATGTGATGCTGCTGGACATCGAAATGCCGCGCATGGATGGTTTTGCGCTCGCCAGGGAGTTGCGCCGAGATCCCAAGACACGGAATCTGCCCATCATCATGATCACTTCCCGCACCGCAGACAAGCACCGCGATTATGCGATGCAACTGGGAGTCAACACCTACTTGGGCAAGCCATACCAGGAAGACGAGTTGCTGCAGAATATCGCCGATTTTGTCGCAGTTCATAAATTGGACGCTTGACTGTAAAATGCGAGCCATATCAAATCATTGTTAGTTATTGAAATTTGACGGAGTTGAAGGCACATTCATGCAGCATCTGAGATCACATGACTTCCAGACAAAAAGATACGTATTCGGTTGAGGTCATCGGCTTTAGTCAAACCGAGTTGATGGCGCTGGCCAGTGTTTTTGAACTATCTTCACGCCGCGTGCCGAAGTTTGCGCGCCACAACGCGCCGGGCACCCCGGCCGACATCCTGCTCGTGGATGCCAATGACATGGAGGCGGTCAGGCAGCTGCTGGAGCGCAATGCATCCGGACAGACCCCGACCATCCTGATTGGCGATTCGAACCGCGGAACCAATTGGCCGGTATTGCCGCGCCCGATTCGCTGGATGAAACTTTTCCAGGCATTCGATTCTGCGGTTGCTGCGCCTTCAGCCGAGCCGTTAGCGAAACCGGCCGAAGTGTCTGCCCCGCCCAAAGTCGCGGCGGCGGTACAAGCCGGCACCCCGGTCACTCCTGCGCCGGAGGTTCCTGCCGCGAAGGCTGCCGGCGTGGCGTCTGGCGCATGGCAGGCGCAAAATCCCAGGGCGGACTGGGTGCTTGTCGTCGATGACAACCAAACGGTGCGGGAATTCATGAAAAGCAAACTTGCCGCGTTCAGCTTCAATGTGGATTATGCAGAAAGCGGCGAACAGGCCATCGGCTTCACCGGCCAGAAGCATTATGCCTGCATATTTCTTGACGTTGTCATGCCTGGCATAGATGGATATCAAGTGTGCAAGCTGATCAAGTCCAACCGATCAGCCCAGAAAACGGCGGTTGTCATGTTGACCAGCAAGGATTCACCGTTCGACAAGATTCGCGGCAGCATGTCCGGGTGCGATGCCTATCTTACGAAGCCTGTCGACGAGGAAAAGTTGCTGGAAACGATCGCCAAATTTTTGCCCAGTTGAAACCGATTTATTAAAGAGAGAATATGACGGTACGCAAGGTATTATGCGTTGACGACTCGGCCGCCGAGCTCGTTCAGTTCAAAAAAATCGTGTCAAGCGCGAACTTGGAATATTTTTCCGCGACCAACGGAAATGACGCCATACAGTGTGCGAAAACCCAACGGCCCGATCTGATATTTCTCGATATCCTGATGTTGGGCATGGATGGTTTCGCTGTCATGAGGGAATTGCAAAAGGATCCGGTGACGAAGGACATCCCTGTCGTATTCGTCTCCAGCAAAAGCCAAAAGGCCGATCAAGCCTGGGCGAAAATGCAGGGCGCCAAAGGGTTTGTGCCCAAGCCGATCAACGAGCAGGCGATACTGGAAGAAATCAGAAAGTTTTAATGGTCGATGGCTAAACCGGCAAAGCAAAGGGAAAGAATCATGGATGCGTGCAAGTCACTGTGCATGGACTTTGCCTACGGCCTTCCAGCTTCAGGACCCTCAAGCTTGTAAGGCGTGCAACAGATGGAACCAGCCCAGCCAATCGACATCGACGCCCTCAAGGCCCAGGTCGATGCCGAAATTGAAGCCCGTTTGCTGGCCGAAGCCGATTCTGCCCGTTACATCCAGCGTCGCGGGTTTTGTATCGGGGATCTCAAATTACTCGTGCCCCTGGACGCTACCAGCGAAGTGCTGGAAATGCCCGCACTGTTTCGTTTGCCGGGAGCTCCCTCCGGCATCAAGGGACTTGCGAACCGCCATGGTCGAGTCGTGCCGGTCATGGACCTGTCGGTCTTGTTTGAAATGCCGCTGGATCGAAACGCAAGATCGTGGTTGTTGGTTTGCGGCCGTGGCGACGAAGCCGTCGGCTTGGCCATTGACGGCCTGCCTGAGCGCAAGAGTTTTGTTAGGGAGGATGAAGTCGGCCTTGCGGAGGTCGATTACCCTATTGCAAGCTATGCCAGAGCTGCCTATCGGGACGGGCGCAATATCTGGATCGACATCGATACCGGTGAGTTTTTCGCGAAGGTTTTTCATGTCGAGCCCTCATCGGATTGACACTGTTTATTTGCGTTATATATGCTCAGCAACGCACCTGATCCGGGTGGGGCGATGAGTTTTCACAGGAACTCTGAACGGTATTCCAGGAGAACGTTATGTTTGTAACCCTTCGCGCCAAATTGATAGGCATAAGTTTCCTCTCGCTGTTGTTCATCGCGTTTGTGGGGGGCTTGGGTTATTACAGCAACGTAGAACTTGCCGGTTCCCTTGCGGACATCCATGCCAAACAAGAGGCGGTCAACTCGTATATGCAGGCGAGCATGGGTCAGGATGCGGTGCGTGCCGATGTGCTGCAACTCCTTCGCGCATCCAGGATTGCGGATGCAGCGGCATTCAAGGAAGCGTCCAGCGATTTGAATGAACACCTCAAGGCGTTGTCTGCGAATGCCGCCAGCAATGTCTTCTCCGAAGAAACCCGCAAGGCAGCCGCTATCGTCAATGCGGACGCGGGTGCGTATGCAAAGATGGCCCGGAGCATCGCTGCAATCGCGCAGGCGGATATCGCGAGTGCCGAAGCGCAATTCATTGTGTTCAACGACGCTTTCAAAAAGCTCAAGGCCGATCAACTCAAGTTGAATGGCATGATTGCCGGCGAGATGGGAGAGTCGAAGTCTGCGGACAGCACCGGAACGGATACCGGTAAAATCATGCTTGTCGCCGTGGCAGCGTCAATCGTTCTGTTTTCGCTGTTCGCGAACAATATATACCGGCGCATCATGAAGCCTTTGAATCAGTTGCGCCAGGCGATCAGCAAGGTCGAGGGGGGCCACTATGATGTCCGCGTCAATCTCCACACCCAGGATGAGCTGGGTTCGTTGTCGCGCGCATTCGACAAATTGATCGATGATCGGATTTCCGCGCTCAAGGCGACAGCAAGCGAAAACGAGCGCATCAACAACTCAGTGATAGGGTTGTTTGGAGCAATGGGCGCCTTGGCCGAAAAAAATCTGACTGTGCGCGCACCGGTGACCGAAGACATCATCGGCACGCTGGGAGATGCCGTCAATCAATTGACCGATGTCACCGCGACCGTGCTGCACCACGTGACGAAGGTAGCCGGCGTTGTTGAAGATGCATCTGAACGCATGAAGAAACAATCGGACGTCGTGAACGAGATGGCCAAAGAGGAGGATGTCATCGTGCAGAGGCTGATCTCCAACCTGGAAACGGCGATGGCCTCTATCGGCGAAGTGGCCATATTTGCCCGCGATTCCAACCGTGCAGCAGCGGAAGCGACCAAATCCACCGAAAGCGCCATGCAGACAGTACAGGCAACACTGGTCGGTATGAACGCGATCCGTGAAACCATCTCCGAGATGGAAAAGCGCATCAAACGCCTGGGCGAACGCTCCCAGGAAATTTCCCAGATCGTCAATCTGATCAACACCATTTCCGAGCGTACCCACGTGCTATCCCTGAATGCCGCGATGCAGGCGGCGATGGCAGGCGAAGCTGGGCGGGGTTTTGCGGTGGTCGCAGAGGAAGTCCAGCGGCTTGCGGAAAACTCGCGCCAGGCAACCGGGCAAATCGCCAATCTGGTACAGAACATACAGGTGGAGACGAATGACACCATCGCAACGGTAAACAAGACCATCGAGCAGGTGGTCAAGGAATCCGACCTTGCGCACAGTGCGGGGGAAAGGATGCGTGAAACCCACGAAGCCACTGCACGATTGGTGCGGCTGGTGGCCACGATAGCAACCAGCTCCGCCGAACAAACCAAAATTGCTTCAGTCCTGCGTGCGGCCGCGGACGAAATCGCGCAATTTACTGAAAAGACCGCCGAACAGCTTGTCGCCCAAAATCAAAGCGCGGCCAGTCTGGTGTCCGCCTCGCAAAAATTGGTGGATGCGATATCGGTATTCAAGCTGCCGCCGATGGAAAGCTAGCGATATGACTGCATCGTTCCAAGCGCGTCAGATGAACCCATCATCCGAATCGATATGTCCATAGAAGCGCTCATTCCGTTTTTTTCCGAAATGCGCAGGGAGCTAGCGCAATCTGCTCCTGATTTCGAGCGCTGGATCGCCACGATGAGCACTGCAGCGTCGGACGATCCGCATTTGATGGAAGCGCTGGAGGATTATGCCACGCAGCTGGAACGTATCAGCCAAACTGCGGAAATGATCGGTATGACCGGGTTGGGCGCGTGGTGCGCAACACTCAATGGAATTTTGCCCAGCGTGATCTTCCTGGAGGGGGAGGCCCGTTTGCAAGCCTGCCAGCATTTGGCGGCCTGGCCGGCGCTGGTCGACAAATATCTGGAGAAACCCGCCGATTTCGATGCATCGATGGCGCTCGCAGAATATCTCGCCAGTCCGGCATTCGCTCAACCTTTTGACGAGAATTCCAGTATCGCCCTGATCGAATCACTGACCGCTCCCCCGGTAGCGCCCGAAGAGTTGATGGCCCAGCTTGCCAGCGCAGAAGCGCCGGTCAGCGTGAGTGTCGAGGATATCTCCCTTGCTGTGCCGGATAATGCCGATCACGACGTATACAATGCCTTTATCGATGAAGCACCGAACAATGTCGAGCAATTTTCGGCGCTGACCTCGAAGATTGCTGCGGGACTTGCCGATGTTGAAGACATGCGCAGTGCCAAACGTATCGCGCATTCATTCAAGGGATCGGCGAATATTGTGGGGATCCGCGGAATCGCGACGCTCGGGCACCATACCGAAGATGTTCTCGAGTATTTCGAAAAGAATCCGGTCAAGCCGCCCCGCGCACTGGGACGAACCCTGGTTGCGGCCAGCGATTGCCTCGCACAGATGGTCGGCTTTCTGCGCGGGGATGAGAGCGCCCCGGAAAACGCGTATGAGGTATTGAACGAAATCGTGGCTTGGGCCAACAAGGTCAAGTCGGGAGAAATCGGAAGCATGACCGAGGACGCGAATGTGGAGGTTCAATCCGCGCCATCCGGTGCAGTGCGGCCGGACAAGCCCGCGGCAGCCACACCGGACGCAGAAGCACAGGCAACGTTGCGCGTACCGGTCAATACCGTGGATGAAATATTCCGCCTGGTTGGAGAGATGACCACCAAGATCGTTCAGCTCGAGTCGCAGGTGGCGAACGTGAATGCCCGGGCCAGTGCAATGATCGCGCAAAATCTGGCGGTTCAGCAGCGGGTCGTCGATATTGAAAAACTGGTGATGCTGCGAGGAATGTCGCTCACGCGGGCAGATGTCGGCGGCAATGAATCCTTTGATCCGCTGGAACTGGACCGCTACAATGAATTGCACGGCGCTACACGTTCTCTGGTGGAAGTCACCACCGACGCGCGTGAGATGGCGAACAATCTCGAGGCCGGGCTGGCAAGGCTGCGCATCGAAGTGGCGCAGCACGCCAATATCAACAAGGAGCTCCAGTATCAGGTCGTGGCGACCCGCCTTGCGCCGGTCAGTGTGTTGTCCGCGCGCTTGATGCGCAATGTGCGCCAGACTTGTCAGCAAACCGGCAAACAGGCCGAACTGGTGATCACCGGCGGAGAGATCCAGGTTGACGGGGATGTGCTAAACAAGCTGGCGGACCCCCTGCTTCATTTGCTGCGCAACGCGGTCGATCACGGCATAGAACCGCCCGAGGAAAGATCAGCGGCAGGGAAACCCGCAGCGGGCACCATCAACCTGGACTTTTCCCGTCAGGGGTCGGGAATAGTCGTCAGCATACGCGATGACGGCAAGGGACTTGATTATGATCGCATACGGTCCAAGGCGATAGACCGGGAGTTGATTCGCGCCGACCAGCAGTTGACACGAACGGAGCTTGCCCGCTTGGTATTGTTACCGGGCTTTTCGACCAGAGAACAAGTCAGCGAAATCTCCGGGAGAGGCGTAGGAATGGATGTGGTCGCCACGAGACTGGCCAATATCAAGGGAACCGTCGAACTCAGTTCGGAGCCCGGGCACGGATGCGAGGTAGTGCTGCGATTCCAGGCATCGTTGGCGACACAGCACTGCTTGCTGGTGGAGGCGGGGAAACAAATCTACGCGATCCCCATACACTATATCAAGGAAGCGTTTCCCGGCGGACTCGGCCAGGTAAAACAGACAAAAGGATCAAGCGAATCTCCTGGATCAGCGGAAGAAGAGTGGCAATTCATCATCCGCGACGAAAGTTTCCCGATCCGTGATTTGGCGCCCCTTATCGGTTTGCCTGCTCCCTTGCCAACTGCCGAACTCTACTCGGCGAAGCCTAAAGTGCTGATTCACACGATGGACGGCGCCATGGCCGTATTGGTGGATCAACTCATCGACAGCCGCAGCGTGATGGTAAAGAACATGGGAAAATACCTGTCCCGCGTGCATGGCATTGCCGGTGTGACCATCATGGGTGACGGCGCTCTGGTGCCTTTGCTTAACCTGCCCGAATTGCTTGCCGAGCCGATCGCTGTAACTGCCGCCGCCGCAGATCTTGCCGCGGCTGCGCGTCTTCAAGCGCGCAGGATACTGGTCGTGGACGATTCGCTTTCGGTACGCAAGGGGCTGATGCAGCTTCTGCAGGACGCAGCCTATGAAGTCAAAGGCGCGGGGGATGGCATGGAGGCGATCCGCGCGCTCGAGACTTTCAAGCCACACCTGGTCTGCACCGACATGGAGATGCCGAACATGAACGGCATGGAGCTCGCCCAGCATCTGCGCATGGGAGAATCCACCCGGCATCTGCCCATCATCATGATCACCTCGCGCTCAACGGAAAAGCACCGCGAGCAGGCAATGCGTGCCGGGGTGGACTTCTATTTGACCAAACCCTACACCGATGCCGATTTGCTCAAACACGTACACAATGCCCTGCAAGCGGGATTCGTCCATGAAGCCGTTGCTTCCATTTGATCCGGCCAAATCTGTCATTGTGGTTCTATCCCAAACTCGGTAATATCCGTCCGGAACGTCGGGTTGGTCCGCGAAGGCCATTGCTGGGATTGCATTATGGTCGAGCTGAATTTAGGGGTTCGTAAATGATGAAGAATTATTCTGAGCTTGCCATGTTTGGCATACTGGTCTGCGGCGTCGTGCTGAGCGCCGACGCACTGTATTTCAACACCATGAACATGTATTTATCGAACGGGCTGGTGTTTCTGGTGTTGGTGGTATGTTCGGCATATTTGCTCAAGCTGGCCCATGAAGGCAACAAAACTGTTGATTCGTCACTCGAGAAGACCAGCGCCTTCCATGTGCAACTCGGCACAGAGATAGCCGAGCAGCTCAGTTCGGCGCATACCGAATTGGGCAATACCCAAGCCATACTCAGCGATGCGATCGGCAAGCTGGTCAGCAATTTTATCCTGATCTCCGACGGGGTTCGTGATTTGTCCGAGCATACCAACGATTTCAGCAGGCAGATCAAAGAGGTTGTTGAAAAAACCGGCGGTTCGCTGGCCATTGCCGAGCAGACTCTCAGCAACCTCGCGGCAGACGACCGGGCGGCAGCGATGAAATCGATCCAGCATGTCCGCGCCATCATGGCTGACCTCGCCGCATTCAATGAGGCAGTAGCAAAAAATGCCATCGATCTGAATTTCATTAGCACCAACGTCGAACAGAACGTGCTGGTAGTGATTTCCACGTTGCAGTTCCAGGACATGAGTTCCCAGTTGATCGAGCATGCCAGATTGCGCATGACTGCCCTGCAGGAGGTCGCCAATGAGATGGGCAAAGGGGCAGGAACAGGGAACGGCGGAAGGCCGAGCCGCCGTGAGTACCTTGAACAAATCGCTGCCTACAACCGCCTGCTGGACAAACACGTGGTATCACTGGACAAACAAAAGGCCAGCCCCGTTAAGCAAAAGGATTTTGGCACTGGCGACGTCGAGTTGTTCTAGTGCACCGTGCCCCGTTCGGCTGGGGGAAAACGGCATTCATCCGGACATGCGTGCGGCTTCGCATGGCCACATGGTTTAAGCACCAAAATCAGGTGACAGTGCCGATGATTGACACCGAGCAGGCGGCTGTTAATGATCCACCAACATTGGTGGCCAAGTTTTGTTTACGAATTGGGGAAACAGAATAGGGTCAATTGCATTTTTTGGGTGATTGATGCAAATTGAGGCAGCAACTTACAATTACCTTTAACCATTTAAAATTGAGCGGGAAAAATGGCCAAGACTATTTTAGCTGTTGACGACTCCACCTCCATCCGACAAATGGTGGCTTTTACCCTTAAGTCCGCCGGCTATGCCGTTATTGAGGCTGCCGATGGGGTTGAAGGGTTAGCCAAGGCCAATGCAAATGCCAGCGCCATTACATTGGTGTTGACGGACCAGAACATGCCCAACATGGATGGCCTGACTTTGATCAAAACGCTGCGCGGTCTGCCGCAGTTCGCAGCTACGCCGATTCTGATGTTGACCACCGAATCCAGCGATGCAATGAAAACACAGGGCAAAGCGGCGGGTGCCACGGGTTGGCTGGTCAAGCCCTTCGATCCCCATAAACTGCTGGAAGTCGTCAAAAAAGTGATTGGCTAGCATCGGCTGCACGTCCTTTGATCTGACGCAAACTCCAGCCAGAGTTGCCCAAAACGTAATCCTAGGGAATAGCCGATGTCCATCGACATGAGCCAGTTTTATCAGGTGTTCTTTGATGAAGCCGCAGAACACCTTGTGAGCATGGAGGCCCTGTTGCTTGGCCTCAATCTTGATGCTCCCGACCCGGATCAGCTAAACGCCATCTTTCGTGCCGCCCATTCGATCAAGGGAGGCAGCGGCACCTTCGGTTTTACCGACATGGCGGATGTGACCCATGTGTTGGAAACCCTGCTGGACCGCGTCCGCAAGAATGAAATTCCACTCACGCATGATATGGTGGATGCCTTCCTGCAAGCGGGGGACGTGTTGCGCGGGTTGTTGGAAGCACACCAGCATGGAACCAATGCGGATGAAACTCGTTCAACAGAAATCTGTGCCAAATTGGAAAAGCTTGCGGATCATCCGAATGCGGGTCGCGGCAAGAAGGCAGAAGGCAAAGGGCCGAGGACCGCAGCGACCGGATCATCGCGAGCCCCGGCACAGCACATCTACCAGATACAGTTTGCAAACACACAAGCTGCGTTTCCGGACGAAACACACCTCAATAACCTGCTTGAGGAGCTGGGGAATGTCGGCATGATTTCCAATCGGGATATTACTGCTGACACGGTAAAGATGACGCTGGATACACAAGCGTCCGCAACTAAATTACGGGAAATTTTTGCATTTTTTCTTGAGCCTGAACAGCTGAGCATAACTGAACTTGGCAGCGTTCCGGATCATGACACCATGCAAGGCTACGGATTCTTTGCGGATCCGGCAGCGATCAAATCGAGTGCAGAGAATGCGGAAGGATATGGATTCTTTGCGGATCCTGAAACAATCAAATCGGGTGTAGAGAATGCGGAAGGATACGGATTTTTTGCGGCACCCGAGGCGATCAAATCGGGGGTGGAGAATGCACGGGGCTACGGCTTCTTCAACGAAGTGGGTAATCATGCCTCCACCCCTGGACCCGCCTTGGCGGAGCGCCAGGATCAGAATCCGGGGCGCAGGGCTACCGATAGAGCAGCGGCAGCCGGCGGCGAAAGTTCCATCCGGGTCAGCGTGGGGAAAGTCGACAATCTGGTCAACCTGGTTGGCGAACTGGTGATCACGCAGGCCATGCTGGCGGAGACTGCATCCAATATGGATTCGGTACTGTACGAACGACTGATAAACGGACTGGGGCAGCTGGAACGCAACACCCGCGATTTGCAGGAGTCCGTGATGTCGGTGCGCATGATCCCGATCAGTCTTGTGTTCAGCCGTTTTCAGCGGGTAGTGCGCGACAGTGCAGTAAAACTCAACAAGAAGGTGCAGCTCAAAATCATCGGGGAGGGGACCGAACTGGACAAGGGGCTGATCGAAAAGATCAGCGATCCTCTCACCCATCTTGTGCGCAACAGCCTGGATCACGGCATCGAATTGCCGGATGAACGCATCGCTAAGGGCAAGGACCCGCAGGGTACGATCACCCTGCGTGCAGCGCACCAGGGGGGAAGCATCGTCATCGAAGTATCGGATGACGGCGCTGGGCTGAATCGCGAACTGATACTCGCCAAAGCCAGGGAAAAGGGCATGCCGGTCAGCGACAGTATGAGCGATGCCGAAATCTGGCAGATCATTTTTGCGCCGGGTTTTTCTACCGCCAAGGTGGTCACCGATGTTTCAGGGCGCGGCGTCGGGATGGACGTGGTAAAGAAGAACATCGAAAGTATCAGCGGACGCATAGAAATATCTTCCGTACTTGGGCAGGGCACCAGCATGACCATACGCTTGCCGCTGACACTGGCAATTCTGGACGGGCTGTCCATCGCCGTTGGCGACCAGATATATATCGTACCGTTGGGCTTCATCAGCGAATCCCTGCAGCCAGATCCGGGCGATATCAAGGAAATCAGCGGGCAAGGCGAGGTCGTGCATGTGCGCGGCGAATATCTCCCATTAATCGCGTTGCACAAGTTGTTCAACATCCAGCCCAAAATAACCAATCCGGCGGAAGGCATATTGGTGCTGTTGGAAGCAGAAGGTAAAAAAGTCGCATTGTTCGTCGATGAACTGGTGGGGCAGCACCAGGTGGTGATCAAAAGCTTGGAAACCAATTATCGCAAGGTGCCTGGAGTGTCCGGCGCAACGATCATGGGCGATGGACGGGTTGCGATGATTATAGATGTAGGCGCTTTGGTCAAGCTGGCGCAACAGAAGCAGTCATGATTAGACAAGGAACACTTCCCGAATCCCCATATCGATATACCAATTCACACACGGAAGACAGGCGGCAGTAGTTTCAGCCCCTTGCTGAATTCAGACATGTTCTAATCCGCACCACAGTTCGCGGTCAAACTGATTTAACGGTGACAGTCGATGACGATTACTAGTCAATTCTAAATTGTCAATCACCGATTTCCCGCCTTAGTAAAATCATTATATTTTAATATCAATAACTTGCAATTGTGGCATGGACGTTGCTGCGATATTGATAGCCTATGCTCAGGCAATTTAAGGACCGAGTGGAAACATGCCTTCGGCACTACCGTGCCAAGTCGCGCCCCCACTTATTTAGTGCATAGGTCAGGAGAGGGTGGTATGAAATTCCATCTGTTCAGACTGGATACGATTAACAAGAAGTTGCTGTTGCCGACGCTGCTGCTGGTCACGGTTTTGATCGGGGCGCTGGGAAGTGTGCTGATCGTACAGCAAGGCCGCCAACTGACATCGATGATGGACTACAAAGCGGGCAGCCTTGCCGCCCTGCTTGCCACCATCAGCGAGCAGTACATAGTCAACTACGACCTGTCGGCACTGGAGAACTTCGTCAAGGATACAGCCAGGGACAAGGATGTGGCATTTGTCGAGTATTACGATACCGACGGCACATCATTGACCGGGAATGTCATGAAAGCACCCGCCGATACATCGCAGCTGCTGGTGTATGAGCACAACATCGTCAATATCAGCGGCAAGGTTATCGGCAAGGTCAAAGTAGGGTATGTGACCACCGTGCTTGATCAGACGATTCGTAGCAGTATAACAATTGTGATTGTTAGTCTTATCGTAGTGCTCGGATTGCTCGCTGTTGGACTGGCGCTCGTCGTACGGTCGGTTTCGAGGCCACTTAAGGATTCCATAGAGATTGCCAGACGTGTAGCCGATGGCGACCTGACGCAACGCATCGAAGCGACCACGACGGATGAAACCGGACAGTTGTTGCAGGCGCTGGAAAATATGGTCGGCAGGCTCACCGGTATCGTCAGCGGAGTGCGCGTCACCACGGACGCCATCAGTACGGCTGCAGGCGAAATCGCATCCGGTAACAGTGACTTGTCGAGCCGCACCGAAGAGCAGGCCTCCAGCCTGGAGGAGACCGCCTCCAGCATGGAAGCGCTAGCCGAAGCGGTGAAACAAAATGCCGAGCATGCAGATCAGGCCAGCCGATTGGTGCAAGGCACAGGTGAAATTGCCGCAAAGGGAGGGGAGGCGGTGAACAAAGTCGTCAACACGATGACGACAATCAATCAGTCCTCCAAAAAGATCGCAGAAATTATTGGAGTCATCGAGGGCATCGCGTTCCAGACCAACATCCTGGCGCTGAATGCGGCGGTGGAAGCGGCGCGCGCCGGCGAACAGGGCCGGGGCTTCGCGGTGGTGGCAGCCGAGGTGCGCAATCTGGCGCAGCGCTCGGCGGCGGCGGCCAAGGAGATCACCGGACTGATCGGTGACTCGGTGGACAAAGTCGGTTCCGGTGCCCGGCAAGTGGCGGAGGCTGCCGAAGTGATAGGAGACATTATCACCTCGGTGGATTTGGTGATTAAGGTCGTGTCGGAAATTTCCGACGCAACCAAAGAGCAGAGCTCAGGCATCACTCAAATCAATAGTGCCATCGCGCAAATGGATGAAATGACACAGCAGAACACCGCGTTGGTGGAAGAGGCGGCGGCTTCCGCGGAAGCGATGCTGGAACAGTCCTTGGCCCTGACAGCGGCAGTGAATACATTCAAGCTGGGAACCGGCAAGCAAGGCCGGCACACGGTAGCCGCCAATCCCACCGCCACGCCGGCGCGGGCTGTCGAGCATAAGCATCGCCCGACGCTCGGGAATAAGCGCAAGCTGATCAAAGCCAAAGAAGAAGAGGATGGCGACTGGAAGGAGTTTTAGCCGTGCCGCATGCGTTGGAGGTTTATAGGAACGGGGTTCGGACATGAATTATGAGAAGTCACTTCTTGATCGTATCATGGTCACCGCCGCAAAAAAGATGCGTTGCGAAAAGGGAACTCTCTTTCTCTACGACGAAAAGACCAAAGAGTTGTGGACGGTTGTCATTCAGCACGAGTTCATCAATGATATCCGTGTTGAACCGCCGCAGGGACTTGCGGGATATTCCTTCTGGAAAGGCGAGGTTGTCAACGTGCCGGACGCGTACGCGGACAACCGCTTTAACAAGGAAATCGACAAGCAGACCGGATTTTTAACCAGGTCGGTATTATGCATGCCCGTTGCTGACAAAGCTGGCAAGAGTATCGGGGTCGCGCAGATGCTGAACAAGCTGGACGGAACACCGTTCAACGAGGACGACGAGAAACATCTCAAGGCAGTCGTCACGGAAATCTCGAACACGCTTTGCGAGGCGGAAAGCTGGACATCCCTCATCCCCGGAATCATCTTGGCAACAGTCGTTGCGGTTTCCGGATGGTTCTTGCATGGATCACTGCCCGGTGGGTTGAAAAGTTCTTTCAGTGCCGTGCTCTTTGTCATTGGGCTCGGCATTTTGCTTAGCAATGTATTCATTCTGCGCATGGCTTTCCTCCCGGGCATTCGGTTTTGCATGCGGCAGTTGTTGCGCTTTGGCATCGTTATAATGGGCGCTGGTATCACGTTCAGTAGCGTACTGCATATCGGCGGAACCTCCCTGTTGCTGATATGCGCGATCATAACAACCGCATTCATCGTTGCGCATGCATTGGGGAGGCTGTTCGGCATCCCGCTCCGGCTGGCAACCCTGATTGCCGGCGGCACCGCCATATGCGGCGGCAGCGCGATCGCGGCACTGACGCCGGTGATCAAGGCTAGCGACGAGGACCTATCATTTGCCGTCGCGATGAATACCCTGCTGGGAACGACCGCTGTTTTTTTGCTCCCATTGATAGGTCACTATTTCGGTTTGAGCAACGCGGTATTCGGGCTCTGGTCGGGAACCGCGGTTAACGACACAGCGCAGGTCGTAGCGACCAGCCAGGCGTACAGTCCGGTTTCGGGCGACATTGCCACGATCATCAAGCTGACGCGAAACGCCCTCATGGTTGTGATCATTCCGCTGGTCGCGTTTGCCTATATCAATTACGCAGGCGGGCAAGTCGGCGGCAAACATGTCCCGTTCCTTGCCCGGGTCAAGCAGTCGATCCCGCTATTTGTGCTGGGCTTTCTGGCGATGGCCACGCTCAACAGCGTCGGATTGTTCAGTTGGATGGGCTCTATTTCAGGAATGAACGTATCCGGTTTTATCGGCCAGCTAACAACGTGGTCGATTCTAATATCCCTGGCGGGGATCGCTCTGGGGACAGACCTGTTAAAAATGAGGCAAGTTGGCACCAACACCATCATCGTGGCGTGTGCGACCTTCATCGCGTGCGCAGTCGAAAGCCTGGTTCTGATCAAGGAATTCGGGCTGGGGAATCTGCTGGGATTAGAATAAAAATTGCATCGCCGGAGCTCAGTCCACGGAATTTTCCTGCATGATTTGCGGCCGATGATTACCGGGCCGAATTTGGCATATCGTATCTTTACTCGCGCGCGAAAGCGCCACTCCTAAGTTGAAGTTCAATAAGTTGTGTTGATAGCCGCAGGCATCCGAGCGTGACAGTTTTAAAATTGGCAGTTATCGTTGAAATTAAGTCAAATGATGCTGGAAACACTGGCTCGGAAAATCATCAAACCAATATCGTTTACCAATTCAACAAGTTGCCAACGAGCTGCAAGATTGGCACGACTTCTGCTCATATCCCTTTGACACATACTATTATTGTGTCCAATTTACATAAGGAGCATAGTCGTGAAAAGCAATCAATTAATCATGGAAACCAACCAAGCTGTATTGGATAGCGACCAAACAGTCATGGAAAACAATCAACGAGGTTTAAGCTTGTTTGATCGCATAACTATGGCTGCGTTTATCGGGCTCGTTGTTCTCGGTTGGGCACTTTTTAGAAACTCCAACATTTTATATTAATGTGGCGACGGATCTTTTGTGGTCTGATGACAGCGTGGTTTTGACCCAGGTGCCGGGTTTTATCCACCCAAGCATCTGCCTTTAATCGATTGCAAGGATTCGCGCTGTAAGTTAGCCTAGGTTGCTTCCAGTCAGGCATCTGGGTCAATTCGCGGCTGGCCGCAAGTCCAGATTTTTTAACCAGTATAGAGGAGAACCAAAATGAGTATCGAAATTATAAATTTCTTCAGAAAGGCCGGATTTGCATTGGTTGCGGTAGCTTTTCTGCTGATGGGCAATGCAGCTTTTGCAGATACCCCAGATAGCCTGAACGGCGCAACAGTGGTCGATGCTGTGAAAGCCAAATCGCTCATCGACTCCGGCGTCATGGCGATCGATGCCCGAGTTGCCAACGAGTATGCCGAAAGCCATATCAAGGGCGCGATAAACATTCCCTATAAGGAAAAGAGCGCCAAGGCTATGGATTTTGATGCGAAACTGGACAGCATAGACCTGAGCAAATTTCCCTCCAATAAAAGTACCCCGATGGTCATTTACTGCAACGGTCCAGAGTGCTGGAAAAGTTATAAGGCCTCGACAGCCGCAATCAAGGCAGGCTACAAGACCGTCTATTGGTTCCGAGGTGGTATACCTGAGTGGAAAGCCAAAGGTTATCCAAGGGAATGATGGTCAAGCTGCTGGCGGTACCAAACCGGTGCCGCCAGTCGTATTATAAATGTGTAATGTTGCGGGCCAGTTACAACACCTTCTCATCGGATCCATTCATTAAGTAGTGCGGAGTATGTTCATGCTAGTCGCAAAGTTTAAATCGAAACTAATCATAGGATTCTTGCTGGCAGCTATTCCTTTGTTGGTGTTGACTATCGTTGATGTTTACAGCGTCACCAAGAGTAATGATGCCTTGGCCTATGTTTATGAGAACCGGATGGTGCCGACTGCCGCATTGCAGGACATGGATAGTGACCTCAAGGAAATCCGCTTCAGAATGGCGGGTGTGTTGCTTGATCAGTTGCCTTCGGCAGGTTCTCGCAATCAACTCAAGGAAGTTCGCGGGAAGATCTCGGAAGATTGGGACAGATATAAAAAAGCTACAAATGAAAATGAGCTTAATGAAGAAACCAGGACGCAAATAGCGAAAATCGATAAACAGATAGCCTTGCTACCGGCATTTCTGGACAAATTGGATAGCGCATATGCAAGCGATGATAAGTCCATTATTACGCCGATGCTGGAAGACGAATGGCCGGCATTTCACAGTGGCTTGATCAAGCCAATCTCCGTATTGCTTCCCGAGCAGCAACTTGCAGTGAAGCAAACGTACGAAACTAGCAATGCAGATGGCAAGCGGCTGGTGCTTTTCGGGATCTCCGTTTTCGCTATCAGCCTTATTATCGGGACGATGGTGGCGCTTCTGATCATCCGTTCTCTTCTAAGACAACTGGGCGGTGAGCCCGAATATGCGACAGAAATCGCAGGGCGAATCGCAGAAGGCGACCTGACCTTGTCAATTGAAGTAAAGTCAAACAGTGAATCAAGTTTGCTGTTTGCGATGAAACGCATGAGCGAAAGTCTGGCAAATATTGTCGCTGAGGTGCGTGGCAACATCGATGCCATCAGTACGGCTGCAGGTGAAATCGCATCCGGTAACAGTGATTTGTCGCAGCGCACCGAAGAGCAGGCCTCCAGCCTGGAAGAGACGGCTTCCAGCATGGAAGAACTGACCTCGACGGTGAAGCAGAACGCCGAGAACGCCAAGCAGGCCAACCAGCTGGCGGCGAACGCCTCGGATATCGCGGTCAAGGGCGGACAGGTGG
>DATKAK010000012.1:0-27712 GCA_035498295.1 Gallionella sp.
GAGATACTGGGGCGATTGGAGCGCTGATCAACTATGCGGATAATACAAAATCTGTTATGGATGGTCAGGAAGTGTCGAGCTATGTGGTAGAGGCTGACACTGCCAGCACGGCAATCGTTAACATAATCATAAAATCCTACAATGTCGGTAGCGTTTTAACAGCTACCGAGCAAGACAGGTATAGAATTTCCGCCAATGGTGAATTGACACCAATTTCATCTGATATTCAATATGCGAATGGCTCTACAACACATTTTGTTTTGACCGCTATACCTGATACTACGCGACCGACGATCTTATCTACAACCCCACCTGATGGTTCGACCACCGTATCACCTGGCACCACAATCAGCGCCACATTCAGTGAGTTGATTGATCCCGCCACCATCACAACTTCCAGTTTCACCTTGATGAACGGCACAACACCGGTATCTGGGACGGTAACGTACAGCGGGGTGACAGCCACATTTACACCAACAGCATCCTTAATTCCTAACACTCTTTATACGGTCACCATCAATAAGGGGGTTGAAGATTTAGCTGGGAATACGATGAGCTCGAATAATTCATGGTCATTTTCAACAGCGCCGGCTGATACTACGCCACCGACGGTCTTATCTACAAACCCAACTGCCGGTTCGACCACCGTATCACCTGGCACCACAATCAGCGCCACATTCAGTGAGTTGATTGATCCCGCCACCATCACAACTTCCAGTTTCACCTTGATGAACGGCACAACACCAGTTTCTGGGACGGTAACGTATAGCGGGGTGACAGCCACATTTACACCAACAGCATCCTTAATTCCTAACACTCCTTATACGGTCACCATCAACTCAACTGTTACGGACCTGGCTGGAAACCAGCTTGTTAATAATTACAGCTGGAGTTATTCCACAGATAACGTTCAGTTTATGAAGTATGTCGCCCTTCCGGCTGGCTTATACCCGCGAGGTGTCGCCATCGGCGACGTCAATAACGATGGTAGGAACGACGTAGTTGTAACGACCAACGATGCCAATAATTTCAAAGTGTTCGTCTTTCTCCAAAATGTTGCCGGAGGGCTGGATGCTCCAATCCAATATATAACTACCAATGCATGCTCATCCGAATCTGTCTCTATTGGCGATATGAACCACGATGGCAAGAATGACGTGGTTGTCGCAGGTTGTGGTATAGAAGTCCTATTGCAAAACGACGATGGTACGCTCGACCCGGGAATTGTATATCCTTCGCTCGACACTAAAGTACTGCGAATCGCTGATCTAAATAATGATGGTTTGTTGGATGTCGTCGGGGTAGGTTGGGGAACCAATACCGCCAGTGTCTGGTTGCAGAATACAAGCGGGACGCTGAATGCGCCGGTTGTCTATAACGTTACTCACAATGGCTACGATGACCTCGAAATTGGCGATGTCAACAACGATGGCCTGACCGATATTATTGTTATGAATGGGCAAGGTTGGCCTAACATTGGTGTCCTAACCCAAGCACCTGGTGGCACCTTCAATGCACCTGCTTATTACAATATCGGGCCAACTGTATTACCTAATTTAACACACGGTGTGGCTGTTGGAGATGTCAATGGGGATAACCTGAATGATGTTGTCGTCACGGGCCCATCACTGGGTGTATTCTCTCAAAACGCGTCAGGAAACCTCGATCCGATAGTCAATTACTCTACCTACTCGATTCCCGAGCCTGTAGAAATTGCCGACGTTACTGGTGACGGTCACAAGGACGTTATTGTTCTGCATGGAGGATACATGGCCATGGGTGTTTATCAGCAACTTTCGAATGGCCTGTTACAAGCAGAGAAGCTCTACTCGATTCCTTATTCTAGTCACTACGCCCCCCACGGGTTAGCGGTTGGAGATATAAATGGGGATGGCAAGAACGATGTGGTCATTGCAAACTACTACAGTGGCGATGTCAACAATGGTTTGGTCATCCTCTATCATTATTAGAATTGCATTTTGAAAATAGGTAAGTTGTAGTTACTTAATTCTCCTTTCCTCAACGCTGAATGGCGGCTTTGTGTCGATCTCAGACGATAGCCGTAGTCCGTTATCAGGCAATGCGAATTATTTTTTGCCAATGTCTGATTTAGGGCGGTGCAATACGAAAGTGTAATTGCAGCAACGTTCCATTAGCGGATACGCGAGGTAGCCATCCAATTTGGTTACGCAGGATTACATACCGCTGATATTTGTTGTACAGTTAAATCATATGCTTTCGGCCATAATTCGTTTAATTAGCGTCTAATGTCTATCAAAATGCAAGAAAAAGGGGCGCAATGAGCGGTCAGATGCAGGACATTTGGAATCGTTTTGACGAGCTGATTAAAGGTGCTGAAACGCCTGAGGTGCGAATGATGGGCGAAACAGCAAAGCTGCAAGCTATGCTGTTGAACCTTAGACTAATGCAGATTGAACATTTGCTTGAAAGGATCCCCAGTAAGGGCTGATAGTACTAATAGGTGAGCCAATCAGAAACGCCAAGGGCCGCTTTCTGAAAGGCTACTTGCAGCCTCGAAGGCGTGGGGGATGTAAACCCGTCATTCGCAGATCTGCTTCAAAACAGCCCGCAATAATAGTCGAGCAATGAATTGAATGCATGGAACTCTATTAAAAGACCGCCAAGACCTAATGGCACGCGCCCTGCTGCTGGGCGACCGGCTGGACTTGAAAATGTTCAAGATCGCCGATTGCCTCGCCACGACCCCGTTGACACTGGAAGTAGATCACAGTGGCGGCATTGCCGTGTTGTTCAGATATGGAGTAGTGGTGTTGTTCGGGGTCAACAAGATGGATGAAGTCAGGTTCGTCGAGTCGCTCAAACCCCTGCTGACCAATTCCTATCCGACGCCGGAAACCGAGGAATTAAGAATTAACTCTGGCAAGGATAGCATCGGCGTACAGAGCGGTGCGATTTCATTGGATAGTATTTCACTGGAAAAATTGCAGGTAATCGCCGACGCCTTGAGCAAGAATCTAGTGCTCACGCTCTACGAGAAAAAGGTCGCCGAAGAATTCGACAAGATTGAGCCACTGGCCCAGCAATTGGCATTACATGGCAGGGTCCGCGGTGGCTCCAAGAATCTGCTGTCCAAGATCGGCTCCATGCTCTTGATCGAGCACCGTATGGTTGGGCGCGCTGAAATTGGCGATAAGCCGGAGACACTGTGGGACTTCCCGCATCTGGGAGGACTGTATGCCAGCCTGGAAGACGAGTTTGAGCTGAAGGAACGTCAATCGGCGCTCGACCGCAAACTGGGATTGATCTCGGATACTGCCCAGACACTGGCCGATGTATGGGACAACAAGCAGCTGCATAAGTTGGAGTGGTATGTGATTGGGCTGATTGTTTTTGAAATCTTCATTAGCCTATACGGGCTGGGTGATAAGTTTTTGCACTGATGCGATTGCAGGGGAATCATGAAGGGTAGACTGAGCAAACTGGTTTTTTTATTACAATAAGTCCTATGCAATTAACCGGCACGGCGGAAGTGCCACTTAGCTCCATGTTGAAGTTCTGCTTTCGGGAACATTGAAGTTCTGTTTTGTGTCGATCTCAGACGATAGCCTTAGTCCGTTAACAGGCAATACGAATTACTTCTTGCCAATGTCTGGTTTAGGGCGGTGTAATATGAAAGCGTAATGGCAGAAACCGCAGCCAAAAGCAGAACTACAACAAGTTCCGCTTGTGTCGATAGAGCCAAACTATGCACTTTCAGGCATACGCTATTCCACATCACAATATCCAATTGGGAAATTGCGCAGGTGATCAAGCCGGTGCAAGAATCAGCAGCACGCGGTATGGCCCGTGCGCGCCCAGCGTGACGGTCTGTTCGATGTCGGCGGTGCGCGAAGGTCCGGAGATGAAATTGACCGCGCGCGGCGGCTGATTGCTTTCCTTGCGCATCAGGTCCCAGGCATCTTCCATCGTGGCGACGATGCGGCGCGGATCGACTACCGCCACATGTGTTTCGGGTAACAGGCTGGTGGTCGCTGGCGTTTGCTCTCCCGATAGCAGCATCAGCGTACCCGTTTCCGCAATCGCGCAAAATGCGCCCGTCGCTCCAACCAGATCCTGATCGGTTGCGGGTCGGATTTGCATATCCAGGCCGGCAGCGCTCCATGGCAAGCCCGCAAGGGAGGGCCAGCATACGCCGCGCATCGGCAGTTCCCTCTCGCCCAGATAACGCGCCAGCAATTCAGGAACTTCCGTCCGGTCGTTTGTTTCCAGCACATCGCTGGATAGCTTGATGGCGCGTTCCTTGAAACATGCGGCCAGGTCGTTGTGAGGCGGCGGGAACGGCCCGCGTGGATGCCATGCCAAATGTCTGGCTACATTTTCCATCGGAATATCAGTCTGCATACGCGATCGACCTTCGCGTATCCTGCCGAGTATCTTGTCGCGCGCGTTCATTGGCTCTTTTCCTTCCGGTACATCTCACGGAAAGTCATGCCGGTCGGTGCAGGAAAATCGCGCCCGTCAGTCCAGCCTGCGGCAGCGGGCAGACGATGAATCAGTTTATCCTTGCCGCCAAGCATGCTCATGATCCGTACGGCCATCCTTGTTGCCAGCGCGTAGATCCGCGGGTGCAGCGCCAGCCAGGCCCATGCCTTGAGCATGAACATTTCCTGACGTGACTTCATGCCGCGTTGCACCTGTTTTTCGCGCAACTTGCGCAACAAATCCGGCAGCGGAATCTTGACCGGGCATACTGCGGCGCAGGCGCCGCAGAAGGTCGAGGCGTTGGGCAGGTCCGGCGATTTCTCGATGCCGCCGAGCAACGGCGTCAGGATCGAACCCATCGGGCCGGGATAAACCCAGCCATAGGCATGACCGCCGATGTTCTGATACACGGGGCAATGGTTCATGCACGCGCCGCAGCGTATGCAGCGCAGCATTTCCTGCATTTCTCCGCCAATGAGACTGCTGCGGCCATTGTCGAGCAGGATGATGTGGAAATGCTCCGGCCCATCTTGATCTTCTTTGGCTTTTACGCCGGTCAATACCGATACATAGTTGGTGATCGACTGTCCGGTGGCGGAGCGGGGCAGCAGGCGCAGCAAAGTGGTCACGTCTTCCAGCGTCGGCACCACTTTTTCGATGCCGGTGATGGCGACGTGCACGCGCGGAAGCGTCGTTACCAGCCTCCCGTTGCCTTCGTTGGTGACGATCAATACCGAGCCGGTTTCCGCCACCAGGAAGTTGCCGCCGGAAATGCCCATGTCCGCATTCAGGAAAGCGGGGCGCAGCACTTCGCGCGCCTCGCGGCACAGTTCGGCGATACCGCTCTTGCGCGGCAGCCGGTGTTTGTCAGCGAACAGGTCCGAAATCTCTTCCTTGTTCTTGTGCACGACCGGTGCCACGATGTGCGAAGGGGCTTCGCGCGCGAGTTGCAGGATGTATTCGCCCAGATCGGTTTCCGTCACCTTGACGCCTGCCTGTTCGAGCGCATCGTTCAGGCCACACTCTTCGCTGACCATGGATTTCGATTTGGACGCGCTGCGCACGCCGTGCTGTGCGGCGATCTCCGCGACGATGCGATTCGCCTCCTCGCCGGTTTCGGCCCAGTGCACGATCGCGCCGCGCGCGGTCGCCTGCCGTTCGAAATGCAGCAGCCAGTGCTCAAGATCGTTCAATACCCGGTCACGGATCTCCGCGGCCGCGTTGCGCGTTTCCTGCAGATCATGGATCTCGCCGATGACCGCGGAGCGGCCCTCGACGAACCGCGTCTGCAAGCGCGACAGCGCATCCTGAAGCCGGACGTCGGCCAGCTTGATCGTTACCTGGCGCTTGAAATTGATCGAGGTGTTTTGCATCACTCATCCTTGTCCAGACCGGCCAATACCTCGGCCACATGCAGCACGCCAGTGGTGTGATCGCCGGTGCGCCGCAGGCGTCCCTCGATATTCAGCAGACAGCCAAGGTCGCCGCAGACGACGGCGCCGGCATGGGCGGCAGCGATATGCCGGCATTTGTTGTCGGACATTCGCGCCGACAGTTCGCCGTACTTGATTGAGAACGTGCCGCCGAAGCCGCAGCAGGTGGTCGATTCCACCATCTCGCGCAATTCGACACCGGGCATCTTTGCCAGCAGCGAGCGGGGTTGCGTGTAGACAGCGAGTTCGCGCAGGCCCGAGCAGGAATCATGATAGGTCAGCGATCCCTTGAAATTGCCGGGAACATCTTCCAGCTTGGCGACATTGGCCAGAAAATCGGTCAGTTCGTAAGTGCGCTGTCCCAGGGCCGCGAATCTTTCCTGCAGCGCGGGGTCGTTGCGAAACAGATCGGGGTAGTGCACGCGGATCATTCCTGCGCAGGAACCGGACGGCAGCACCACATATTCGAATGCTTCGAATTCGCCGAGGAATTTCAGTGCCAGTTCCTCGGCTGACTTGCGGTCTCCCGAGTTGTAGCCGGGCTGGCCGCAGCAGGTTTGCTGCTCAGGAACCGCGACCTCGCAGCCGGCCGCTTCCAACAGTTTGATCGCGGCAAAGCCAATGCGGGGACGCAGGGAATCCACCAGACAGGTGACAAACAATCCAACGCGCTTGGTCTTTTCCATTGATCCCTGTTAATTCACGCGAATATTCATCATTCAGTCTTTCTTTCGTCAGGCATGCCATTTTGAGCTTGTTCCGGCTCTTCCGCATCTGTTGTCGGCTTGCCTGGGGTTTCTGTTGTGGTGATTGAACGCAATCCGGAAAATAATGTTTTGTATACCAGCAAGGCGATCGAAATCGGAACGAGCAACGCAAAGACCAGGATGACTACTTTCATGAATCCGTGAATTTCCATGGCAGGAGTTTCCTATAGAGGTTGCTTGGTTGTCCGCATACCCGAATATCTCTGCATCGCCGGCGGAAATTGGCGTACTATGATGCCAAGCGGTTCAGATTTTCAGTAATTCAAGGAGATCAATATGAATACGATTGCTGAAGCGTTCGGGATAGGATCAATTTTGGGCATTATCCTGTTTTTCGTGATGCTCCGTCTTGGCTGGATAGACAAGCTTATTCAGTCGATAGACAAACGGTTTAGATAAAGTCTCCGCACGACAATACCTGATTCTCCTTTCACCGGAAAACATCTGCCGAGTATCGAAACTGGCATTGGCATATCTGCATGGGCATCATTATAGTCAGAATACCGGTTGTCTAAGGCGCCATCATGTATATTGTAAAAATTTATTTCATACTCGGCTTGGCGATGTCTCTTGTGGTCCTGTGGGATTACAAGCATTTGCCCAGGACTGCGAATCGGCTGGTGAAACAGCCGGGTGAAAGGACGGGATTTTCCCTTGTCGTTCTGGCAGTGAGAAATTTGACGCTGATGGCATTGTTTGCATTCTTTCTCTGGCCGCTGGTTGTAGCAATGGAGCTATCAGGAACCGGGAAAAAATGAATCGGGGCAGGCCACCACGCGACTGAATATTAAATGGTGGGTGTTCTGCATATCCATGGCAACGATGAAACTGCAGGCCGATCTGATTACAGCCCGGAAACGTACTCAGCCAACGCCTCGAGTTCGGAATCGCTTAACGCCTTGAGCGTCTTGTTCATCGCGGCATTCGGGCTGTTAACGCGGTCGTCCTCCCTGAAATCTTTCAACTGCTTCAACAGATAGGCTTTGTGCTGTCCGCCGATCACAGGATACATTCCCGTGGATGGATCGATGCCTTTGCCGGTTTTGCCGTGACAATAGGCGCAGGTCATCACCCTTTCCTCCAAGTTTCCGTGCAGGAAGATTTTTTCTCCTGTCTCGTTGGGCTTGGCTGCGGTCCCCTGCATGATGGGCTGGTCTGCGAAATAGGCGGCAATGTCCGCCAGATCCCTGTCGCTGAGGGGCGCCGCCATGCCGTTCATGATTTCGTGCGAGCGCGTGCCCTCCTGATAGTTGCGCATCTGCTTGATGATGTATACATCGTATTGCCCGGCCAGTTTGGGTATCAGCGCGTCCTTGCTGTTGCCGTCCGCGCCATGGCAGCCCTGGCAGATCTGCGATTTAGTCTTGCCGACGACCGGGTCGCCGTCGCCGGTTCGACGCAGCATGATATTTTCAAAATCGGGTTTTGGGTACGCGGGAAGGAAGGCAGGCAGAACGGCCATGGCCAGGCAGGCGACCAAGCAGTATTTGATGCGGATCATGTCATTCTCCTCGATTCGCCGGCCACTCCAAAATGCAGGGCCGGCTTCATGGTTTCAGGTCGGTGACGGTGGTCAGGTATGCGGCGATGTCCGCGATGTTCTCGTCGTCGAGTTTTTTCGCGATGCCGCGCATGATCCCGTCTTTATAGATCTTCTTGTCGTTGGTCCTGATCGCGTCGCGATAGCGCTTCAACTGATTGACCAGATAAACATACTTTTGATGGTGGATCGCCGGGACGTTCTGCGCGCGACCGCTGAATCCGTGGCAATCCTGGCATGCGGGAACCAGAGGCTTGATGCCCCTGGTCATGATGGTCTTTCCCCGTTTCGCATTGCCGATCTTGTTTCCTTCGGCTTCGAGTGCCTTGAGATCGGATGGCTCGGTCGCATATTCCAGAGTGTTGAGATAGGCAGCCACGTCGAGACGGTCCTGCTCGCTCAGTGCCTTGGCGACGTCGTTCATTACCGCGCCATTGCCGGGATCGTTGCGTTTGCCGGCCGCGTAATCATCGAGCTGCTTGATGAGATAGATCTGTCCGATATCGGCCAGGCGCGGCGATTCCATCGCATCCATGCCCAGCGCCTTTTCTCCATGGCAGCCCGCGCAAGCGGCGGCGTCGCCCTTGCCCTGGTTGTAAATGGTTTCACCATTCGTGACATCCGCACGGAGGTTCGCGACAGCTTCGGCCGCGGTAGCCGCTGGCGGTTGCAGAACGACGGCGGACAGCAGCACTGATGTAACGATGAAAGTCGGTTTGCGCATTTTCTAGTCCTCCCCTATTCCGAGATCGACCGCCGAAGTCGCGATGCGGGCTCGTATCCCGGAAACACGGTCATAGTCCGGAGATGTAATCCGCCAATGCCTCGAG
This sequence comes from Gallionella sp., assembly GCA_035498295.1. Taxonomy (GTDB): domain Bacteria; phylum Pseudomonadota; class Gammaproteobacteria; order Burkholderiales; family Gallionellaceae; genus Gallionella. The sequence goes on from DATKAK010000012.1 coordinate 9,035, forward strand.
TTCCGCGTCGCTCAATCTGTGCACGGTGATATTCATGATGCCGCCCGGGCTGTTGTTGCGCGCGCCCTTTCTGAAACTGATCAGCTGGGCAAGCAGGTATTCCTTGTGTTGCCCGCCGATCACGGGGTAGACCGGGTTGCCGGGCTCCAACCCCTTGCCCGTCGCGCCGTGGCAGCTGTTGCAGCGCACCATCATCCTGGCCAGGTCGTCATTCTCGAACAGCTTTTTGCCAAGCTTGTTGTCGGAAGGGTGGACCCCTTTCATGATCGGCTGGCTGGCAAAGTAAGCGGAGATATCGGCCAGGTCGGCGTCGCTGACGGATCCGGCCATGCCGCTCATCACCTGGTGAGAGCGCGTGCTGGCCAGATAATTGCGCATCTGCTTCGAGATGTAGATCCCGTATTGGCCGGCGAGTTTGGGTATGTTGGGATCCACGCTGTTGCCATCTTCACCGTGGCAGCTGATACACAACGCGGCCTTGTCCTTGCCGGCGACCGGGTCACCGGGACCGGTGCGCAATTTGAGCTCATCGACAGGCTGATTGCCGGCGGACGGTTGGGAGGTTGGCAATGGCGATGCAGGGCTGACATTTTCTGCGAATGCGGCCGCGGACATAAGCAGAATGACTGACGCGAGGCAGGCAATTATCTTTCTTTTGCGTAGTAACATCTCATTCTCCTGATGTCATTGTTGTACCATTCGCCGGCCTGCCCGACAGGGCATCTGGCTGCACTGACTATTTTCGCACAACTCGCGGCGCCTTGAACGCTCGGCTGCAATAGTACGGGGAAAAATTTCGATGTCATATTTGCGCATATTCCTGCTGACGACGCTGACCATGATCGCATTCGCTGGCAACTCGCTTCTGTGCCGCGCCGCGCTCAAGCAAGCCGCCATCGATGCAGCCAGCTTCACCACGGTACGATTGATCTCCGGCGCGATGATGCTGTGGCTGATCGTGCGCATGAGCCGCAGCTCGCAGACCGGCAGCGGCAATTGGCGGTCGGCATTTGCGCTGTTTGTTTATGCGGCCTTCCTTTCTTATGCCTATGCCGGCCTCACCACGGCGATGGGTGCACTGCTGCTTTTTGGCGCGGTCCAGGCAACGATGATCGGCCATGGCATCCGGGCGGGAGAGCGACTTCTGAAACTGCAACTGTTCGGTCTGGTGATCGCACTCGCCGGTTTGGTTGGCCTGTTGCTGCCGGGGCTTACAGCGCCGCCGGTATTCAGCTCCGTGCTGATGCTGGCTTCGGGGGTCGCCTGGGGCGTCTATTCACTGCGCGGCAAAGGTGCCGGCGACCCGACCCGGGTTACGGCGGGGAATTTCCTGCGCGCAGTTCCGATCTCGGCGACATTGAGCGTAATAATGGTGAACCATACGTCGGTGGATCGCGCCGGATTCTGGTACGCGATCGCGTCGGGCGCGTTGACTTCCGGCATCGGCTATTCCATCTGGTATACGGTGTTGCCGTCGCTGAAAGCCGCCAAGGCCGCGACCGTGCAACTCAGCGTCCCGGTCATCGCCGCGCTGGGCGGCATCCTGTTCCTCGGTGAGCCGCTGACACTGCGCCTGGTATTGTCATCCGCAGCGATACTCGGCGGCATCGCGCTGGTGATTCTGGAAAAACAATATACGAAGGCCAATCCATGATGAAGAGGTCAGCGATCCCTATGCAGAATTTGTGTCAAATCAGGACTATGACTGCGAACGGGTAAGTTGATGCCGGGATCGGGGATCCGGTCGCTTGCTTTGATCGCATGCGGAAATCGATATTTTGTTTGATTCACGACAAGTTTCGCGAGAATATCTGCAACATGCGTTTGGCCGCAGGAGCAGATATGAATAGGTGGATCATCATTTTTTCAGCGCTATTGCTTTGTGCCTGTGCGGCTTATAGTGGTCGTGGTCTCAAGCCGGGAGTGGACCAGCTGGAAAACGTAGTGGAAGTCATGGGACAACCGGCGATGCGCTGGCAGAATCCGGATGGCTCGGTGCAACTCGCGTATCCGCGTGGGCCGATGGGATTCCATACATACATGGTACACATCGGACCGGACGGCAAGCTGCAGCAGATCGAGAATGTGCTGGATGAAAAAACCTTTACACTCATCCATCCGGGCATGTCCGAGGAAGACGTTTTCCGCATCATTGGCCCTCCCTATTCGGGGTGGACGGCCTATTTCGAGGCGCGCGACGAATTGGCTTGGGAATGGCGCTATTGCAGCATTTGGAACACGGCGTCCCGTTTTGATGTTCTGCTGGACAACAGCAAGAAAACGGTGCGCAAGACTTTGAGCCGAACCGAGTCGTGCGGCTGGACGGATTGTCCATGCTCGCGTTAGCCCGGACATTCCTGCAATGCTCTTCTCGACGGCATGAATCGATTCACATCGAGCCAGTCTGGCGGAATCGCGCGCAACCGGACAAAGCCAGAAGCGGGTCGTCCAATGCATCATATGTCAGCGGTTAAATCGATCCGCGCGGTAGCGCTGTTTGAAGCGGCTAAGGGCGCGCTGGTCCTGTTGACGGGATTTGGAACGCTAACGCTTATCCATCTCGATGCTCAGCGATTTGCCGAGCGGCTCGTGGGTCATTTGCACCTTAACCCGGCAAAACACTATCCACGCATATTTATCGATACCGCGGCAAATCTTACGGATGCCCGTTTGTGGATGCTGGCGACCCTGGCGGCAACGTATGGGACAGTACGATTTGTCGAGGCTTACGGTTTGTGGTTCGGGCGGCGCTGGGCCGAGTGGTTCGCTGCGCTAAGCGGGGGCATCTACATACCCTTTGAGATATATGAATTGTTTCATCGTGTCACATGGCTTTCCTGCGGTGCGCTGGCGATCAACGTGTTGATCGTCGGCTTGATGATCGAGATTTTGTATCGTGATCGATCGGCGGATGGATCGCGCGGAATCTGACAAACCGCATTCCAAGGTCAGTAATCAGCATGTTTTTTGCCGCCAGATACTCATCAGACTTGATTTTCCGTTCAGCGCAATGCAGGATAACGCCGGTCTGTCACCCCAGCCGCTATCTTGAGCTCTTCCGGTCATCACAAACAGAATTTGGATGAAGCTTCCGGCGACGCTTTTATAACGCTCGGAGGCCTGGTATTTGTCATCGCATTTGGCGTCGCATGCATCGGCTTTCATTGGCTAAACCCGGAAGGCTGGTTCCCTCTGCTCGACAGCGCAAACCTGGCAATCCATGAGGCAGGCCATCCGCTGGTGGGCGTCTTCAGCGCGCGTGCGACCGTCTACGGGGGTACGCTGTTTCAGCTCTTATTTCCACTGGCTGTCGCATGGCATTTTTATGAAGCAGGCAATGCGAGTGGTATGGCGGCTTCCATGGTTTGGCTGGGAGAAAATCTTTTCAATATCGCCCGATACATGGCCGACGCCCGTTTGCGGCAATTGCCTTTGGTCGGCAACGGAGATCATGACTGGGCCGAGATTTTCAGCCGCTGGGGCGTCCTGCAACTGGATGGCCGCATCGCGAATGTGACCCGTGGCATAGGTGTCCTCTTGATTGTCGGCGCGGTAGTATGGCTTTACCAGCGTTGGCGGGAGGACAAGAAGTATCCGGCATCCTGACGCGCCGAGGCATGACTGTCGCGCGATGTCCGGGAACCAGTTGTCACCGCGGCTTCGAAGCGATGAAAATCATACCAAAGGATGCAGGCGAGGAAGGGACTGACCATGAAATACATTGAGCTAGTCGCTGACAAAGGGAGTGCCGACACGGTTGCGGCGATCGCGGAAAAGATCGAGGCTTACGATTTCCGTCTGGGCGAAGCCGGCAAGGACGGCATGCGGCCGATGCGGTTGCTCGTGGCGGACGACAAGCTCCAGTCCGTGCTGGATTCGTTGCAGAAAATGCTCGGTTCCCGGCCATCGGCACGGGTAATGGTCTTGCCGGTGGAGATTGTGCTGCCCACGCCTTCGGAACAGGAGCGCAAGGAAGAAGATGCGGCGGTTGAAGCCCGGGAAGCGCTCTATGAAGAAGTCGAAAAAAATGTGCGTCTCGATCTCAATCTTGCCGTGTTGGTCGCATTGTCGACCATCGTTGCCGCGATCGGGTTGATCGAGAGCAACGTGACGGTGGTGATAGGCGCGATGGTGATCGCGCCGTTGCTCGGTCCAAACCTGGCTTTCGGTCTTGGTACAGCCTTGGGCGATATATCGCTGATGCGGAAGTCTGCGCTGACCACCTCCGCCGGGGTTGTGCTGGCTGTCGTCTTGTCTTTTGTGATAGGCGTTGCGTGGCCATTCGATGTGGCAAGCCCGGAGCTTTCGGCGCGTACCAACGTCGGGCTGGATTCCGTTGCACTTGCACTTGCATCCGGTGCGGCGGCGGCCCTCTCTCTGACGACAGGTTTGTCGAGCGTACTGGTGGGTGTAATGGTGGCGGTGGCGTTGCTGCCGCCTGCCGTAACGCTTGGTCTTATGCTGGGTTTCGGGGATATCAACCTCGCATTTGGCGCAGGATTGCTGTTGGCGATCAACGTCGTGTGTGTCAATCTGGCCATCAACGTGGTGTTCTTCCTGAAAGGCATCCGCCCGCGCACCTGGTCGGCAAAAAAGAAGGCAAAACGTGAATTGATGACATACATCCTGATATGGGTTGTTACGCTGATCATTCTCATATCTCTCATTTACGGACGGAAAGCACTGACACATGGCTGATGCGAGTCAAGTGTTACTGGCCGCGCAAATACTTTTCGGCAAGCAGCGAAACCGGTGTGGATAGCCGATGGAATTTTCATTCTGCATTACCCTGTCGGCGGTCAAGATGTCCTGTTAAAATACTCTGCCTTTCATTTCCACATGGCATACCAAGAAAATCATGCAACAAACTCCAGACACCATGACACCGGCGGAGCGCCGCGCCAGTAACGGCCTAGCCAGCATCTACGGCCTGCGCATGCTGGGTCTGTTCATCATCCTGCCGATCTTCGCGATCTATGCACGGCATCTTCCCGGCGGCGACAGCCATCTTCTGATCGGCATCGCACTCGGTGCCTATGGGTTGACACAGGCGATCCTGCAGATACCGGCCGGCTGGATGTCCGATCGTTACGGTCGCAAGCCGGTGATCTACGCCAGCCTGATCCTGTTCGCGGCGGGAAGCTTCATCGCCGCCTCCGCACCCAACATCTACTGGATCATCATCGGCCGTGTGGTGCAGGGCGCGGGCGCGCTGAACGCCGCGGTGATGGCGCTCACCGCCGACCTGACCCGCGAGGAAGTCCGTACCAAGGCGATGGCGATGATCGGCATCACGATCGGCATCACGTTCTCGATCTCGATGGTGCTGTCGCCGATGCTCAACAACCTGATGGGTGTGCCCGGCATCTTCGCGCTGACCGGCGTGCTGGCGCTGCTGGCGATCGGCGTGGTGAAATTCTATATACCGAACCCTGCGATCACGCGCTTCCACAGCGACACCGAGGCGAGCGGAAAACATTTCGCCGAGGTGCTGCGCAACAGGGATCTGCTGCGCCTCGATTTCGGCATCTTTTCGCTGCACGCGATCCTGATGTCGGTGTTCATGCAGGTGCCCTTCGTGATGGAGAAGGACGGATTGGCCGTGTCGCACCACTGGTACATCTATCTGCCGGTGATGCTGGTCGCGTTCGTGCTGATGGTGCCGCCCATCATCATCGCGGAAAAGAAGGCCAAGATGAAACAGATCTTCATCCTGTCCATCTTTCTGGCGATGTGCGCGCAAACGCTGCTGATGTTCGGGCAGAACAGCCTGTGGGGCGTTGCAATCGCGCTGCTGGTGTTCTTCACTTCGTTCAACGTGCTGGAGGCGACGCTGCCCTCGATGATCAGCAAGATCGCGCCGCTGGCCTCCAAGGGCACCGCGATGGGCGTGTACAGCAGCGTGCAGTTCCTCGGCGCATTCTCCGGCGCGTCCATCGGCGGCGCGTTGCTGCAGTTCGTCGGCGGCGATTCAGTGTTCGTGTTCGCGATCGCGCTGCTGCTGGTGTGGTTGATCGTCGCATCAACGATGCAGCCTCCGGCGCTGGTGCGCACCAAGCTGTATCATTTGTCCGAGATGAACGAAGCCGCCGCGGTAGAATTGCAGAAACAGCTCGCGCAACTGCAGGGCGTGCGCGAGGCGATGGTGGTGGCGGGGGAGAACATCGCCTGCCTCAAGGTCGACATGCAGGGGTACGATGAAGCGGCGGTGGACAAACTGGTATTGACCCCTCCCCAACCCTCCCCATAATGGGAGAGGGAGCGATCGTAAAGAATATAGAACCTTAAAGGAGAGCAACATGTCGGTGAATAAAGTGATACTGATCGGCCGTCTGGGCAAGGACCCGGAGACCCGTTACATGACCAGTGGCGAAGCGGTGACCAACTGCACGCTGGCGACATCCGAAAACTGGAAGGACAAGAGCGGCGAGAAGCAGGAAAAGACCGAATGGCATAACCTGGTGTTCTACCGCCGCCTGGCCGAGATCGCCGGCGAATACCTCAAGAAGGGCTCGCAGATCTACGTCGAAGGCAAACTGCAGACGCGCAAGTGGCAGGACAAGGAAGGCAAGGACCGCTACACCACCGAGATCGTGGTCAATGAAATGACCATGCTGGGCAGCAAGTCATCCGGCAGCGGGAGTTTCGAAGTGGTGGAGAACAAACCTGCCGCGGCATCCGGCACTGATGCGCCTGCCAAGGCCGCGCCGGCGAAGGGCAGCTTCGATAATTTCGACGACGATATTCCGTTCTAGCCCGTTTCCGGATACGCAAATGAAAAGGCCGTCCATGGGCGGTCCTTCCGCTTCAGCGGGAAGTCTCAGAGGTTTGTCAGGTATTCGGCGAGCTGGTCCATCGTCCCGCTCCAGCCCTTCTGCATCGAATCGAATCCGTCATCGAAAGTCCTGCGTTCTTCCTCCGTCGCATTCAGCGGCGCCCAGTGAACGGTGACCGTCGTCTTGCCCAAATGGCCGGTGAAGTTGATCGTGCTCAGCATTTCCAGCGGCCAGCTCGGGCTCAACGGGTGCCGGGTCAGGCCGCCCTTCTCATCGGAAAATGAATTCACGAAGACGATACGCTCGGGCTTGACGATCTCGCGATAGACGAACTTGCCCCACATATCGTGCCCGTCGGGGGACCGCATGCAGTAGTGATAGCTTCCGCCCGGACGGAAATCCATTCTGCTGTAGGTGACCTTGAAATTTTTCGGCCCCCACCAGTTCTGCATGCGTTCCGGATCGGTCCATACCTTGAACATGAAATCGCGCCCCGCATTGAATTCGCGCGAGATGATGAACTCCCTGTTTTTTTCATTCATGTCATTTCTCCTTGATGCGGATCGTTGGGCGACCGGGACATCGGACCGTCATCATGCCATCACGATGATCATCCATGGCAACCCGAAGCGGTCGGCGACCATGCCGAATTGCGAGGAAAAGAAGGTCCTGGCCAGCGGCATCTGCACTTTACCGCCGTCGCTCAGGGCGGCGAACAGTTTCTGTGCTTCGCTATCGCTGGATACCGTCAGCGTCAGAGAAACACCCCTGAAATCTGGCTTCCCGGAACACAGTCCGTCGGATGCCATCACCGTGGTCTTTCCGATCTGGAAGCTGGAGTGCATCACCTTGTTTTCGGCGCCGGGTGGCACCTTGCTCTGTTGCGGCGGCTCAGGGTTGTCCTTGTAGCGCATCAGTGTTTTCAGCTCGGCGCCGAGCGCCTTTCGGTAGAACTCAATCGCTTCTTCGCAGCGGCCTTCGAAAAACAGATAGGGTTGGATTTGCATGATATTTCCTCCGCTTGGTTAGGGCATTAGGCGGCTGCTGTTTTCACTGCATGATTTTCGACGGCAGTCTTCATGTTGGAGAGTCCGGTTTCGAAGTCCTTGCCGATCATTTTGTCGAAATTGAAAAACAGACCCATCAACTTGGCCATGTAGGGATTGGGGCCGTACATGGCCCATGTGATATTCGTGGAGTTGCGTCCCGCGTTCAGGGTAAACTCGGCCATATTGTGACGTTCGAACGGCTCGATGAAATCAAGCTGGATCATGATTCTGGAAGAGGGCGAAGAATCGATGATCTCCATGCGGCCCTTTCCGACTTTTTTATTGCCTTCCCATTCATAGATCGCGCCCTTGCCTGTGGACGCGCCGCTGTGGGTTCTTTTCATTTCCGGATCCCTGTTCTCCCAGGGTGACCATTTGTTCCAATTATGGAAATCGTTGATAAGCGCAAAGATTTTTTCCGCCGGGGCATCGATACTTGTCTTGCGCTCAATGCGGAATGTGTCGGGCCTGGCCGCGGCGAAAATCAATACGGCTGCGATCAGCACGATTGCGATTATGATTACGACCAGCATTTGCTTCTTCCCGAAATCATCAAAACCCCGTTCCTTACCCAGAGTTCGAAACGTCTCGCGTGATTGTCAGCCAGCCGGCGCTGCAGATCATTACCTGGCCCGGGTTTGCGTCCAACACACAACGAGTTTTGCACAGGCATTCTATTTGAAGATGCGGGTCAACAGCGATATGCCCCAATCGCTGGATATTCCGGCCAGAATCACGATCAATACGAATATGAAAACCGAAACGATCACCACCATTTTATCTTTCACGATGCTTTTTTCTCCAGGAAAATTCAAGGCCGGGCCAAACCATGCTGGCTGATCGCAATATCCTTATTTTGCGACAGGACAAATACAGTTCCCATCATAACCGCAAAGCCCGACTTGGGAATCGCGCGGGCTTATGGTCGAACGCACGATACCTCGCGGTACAAATCCGGCCCGCAACGTTTTTATCAGTGTAGCCGAGCGAAGTCAAAGCCGATAGATTAAAGCGATCATTCGGGATGATTTCCCTTCGCAGCATGCGGACATTCCGGATTTGCGATACTGATACAATCCGCGAATTCAACCGAACCTGTTGGGAGGAATTGGAAATGAAGGCGATGATCGTGGTCATATTATTTGCTTTGTTTCTCGGAGGCTGCGGAAAACAGAGTGCTGCCCAGCGCGAGGCAAAGGACAGAGCCAAACCGGGTTACCAGGTGGCAAAGACATACTGCTCGCAATGCCACACATTGCCATTTTCAGACCAGCACCCGCCCGCCGCCTGGCCCTATGTGGTATCGCGTATGGAAGGATATATGGAATCTGCCCACAGGCGCACGCCGAGTGCGGCTGAACGCGAAGCGATCATCGCCTATTTCCAGAGCAATTGAGGATCGCCTCACATGCCCGTGCGAAGAAAAGGCCGGTTGCTCGCGCAACCGGCCTTTCGTGATCGCCGGGAATGATCCGGCTGTTTATGCGTAATAGCGCAAATGCCGGGAAAATTTCTGCAATGCTTCGATGCCGGAGGTTTCGGCGCGGCGGCACCAGTCTTCCAGATCTTTGACCATCTGCTCCTTGGTCGCCGCGGAACGTTGCCAGATCGCGATGAGATCCTGGCGCAACGAATAGGCAATGTCCAGTTTCCGGCTGGTCTGAATGACCAAACCCAATTTCAATTTCTCCTGCTCGCTCAAAACGGTTGCATCGGCATGCAGCCAGCGCTTGACGCGCTTGAGATCGACTTTGCCGATGCCGGGCATGCGCTGTTTGAGTTGGGCGATTTCCTCGCGATAAGTGGCCTTCAATGATTTGGCATATTTGGCCATTACTTCATACCGGTTCGCCATCACCGAGTGCAGCGTATCGATATCGCACACCGTTTTTGCGGTGTTCAATTGCACTTTCGGGGCGACCCGTTTTATTCTGGCCAGCCCCAGCGCCGCCATGCTGCGGATGTACAGCCAGCCGATATCGAATTCATACCATTTGCTGGAGAGCTTGGCGGAGCCGATATGGGCGTGGTGATTGTTGTGCAATTCCTCGCCGCCGATCAGGATGCCCCATGGCACGATGTTGGTCGAAGCATCGGCCGGCTGGAAGTTGCGATAGCCCCAGTAGTGCCCGGCTCCATTGATGATGCCCGCCGCGGTCACCGGTATCCAGATCATCTGTACCGCCCAGACGGTGATGCCGATGGGCCCGAACAGCAGCAAGTCGAGCGCCAGCATCAGCGTGATGCCCAGCAAGCTGTGTCTGGCGTACAGGTTGCGCTCCAGCCAGTCGTCGGGCGTGCCGCGGCCATACTTCTCCAGGGTTTCCGGATTTTTTGCTTCCTTGCGATACAGCTCCGCGCCTTCGAGCAGCACTTTTTTGATACCCACTATCTGCGGGCTGTGCGGATCGTCTGCGGTTTCGCATCTGGCATGGTGTTTGCGGTGGATGGCTGCCCATTCCTTGGTGATCGTGCCGGTGGTCAGCCACAACCAGAAGCGGAAGAAATGACTGGCGACCGGATGCAGTTCCAGCGCGTGATGCGCCTGGTGACGGTGCAAGTAGATGGTTACCGATGCGATGGTGATGTGGGTAAGTGCGAGAGTGGCGAGCACATAACCCCACCACGGTAAATCCAGTAAACCTGAAAACATGCTATCTCCTAAAGGCTGCTTTAATCGTTATATCTGTATTGCAATTTTACAGAAACTTGGAAACATCGAACATCAAATTCGTTCCAAAACCGCCGCAAAGAACCCGTCCGTATTGTGTAGATGGGGCCGAAGCTCCAGATAATCAAGCGCATCCAGCGCAATCTTCTGTTGTCTCAGCGCTTCACCGGCCGGCCGCAATATGAAGTCGGGATGGTCGGCGAGGAAAGCCTGAACGACATGCTGATTTTCCTCCGGAAGTGTGCTGCATGTCGCATAAACCAGACGACCGGCTTTTTTCAGCAGACGACTGGCGGAAGCGAGGATCGCCGTTTGCCGGCGGGCAAACTCCTCGATACTGCCGGGAGACTGGCGGAATTTCAGGTCAGGGCTGCGCCGTAGTGTGCCCAGGCCGCTGCAGGGTGCGTCCACCAGTACGCGGTCGATCTTGCCGGCCAGGCGTTTTACCTTGAGATCGTTCTCGTGGGCGATCAGCATCGGCTGGATGTTGCTGGCGCCGGAGCGCTTCAGGCGCGGCTTGAGATTGGCAAGGCGCTTTTCCGAAACGTCCATCGCATACAGGCGCCCCTGTGAATTCATCATTGCGGACAGCATGAGCGTCTTGCCGCCGGCGCCCGCGCAGAAATCTACCACCATGTCGTTGCGTTTCGGTGCAAGCAAGAAACCGAGCAACTGGCTGCCTTCGTCCTGTATTTCTATCTTGCCTTCCGTGTAGAGCGCATCCTTGTTCAGAGGGATCTTTTCCTTGAGGCGGATGCCGATGGGAGAGTAGGGCGTGGCACTGGCCTCGATTTTCTTCTCGTGCAGCTTCTGCAACACGTCATCCCGTTTTGCCAGCAGGGTGTTGACGCGGATATCCAGCGGTGCGGCCTGCTGCATGGATTTGCCGAACGCGAGAATGTCTGCATCGGAACAGGAGGACCGCATCTTGATTACCAGCCACTCCGGTAATTCGGCCTGGATGGATAGCGGCAATTGCTCGATCTGTATGCCTTTCACGGTGGCGAGCCATTCTTTCTCGTCGCGTTTCAAAACCGGTTCGAGCTCGCGCAGGTTATATCCGCCGAACCTGAACAGCCATGCGAGCGCCAATTTTCTTGGTGTCGCAGTTCCCTTGCATGCGTGCTCCAGCAGCATGCGGTGGCGCAATACGCCGAACACGGCCTCAGCGATCAGTTCGCGTTCATTGGAGCCGATGCGTTCGTTCTTGAAAAAATAGCGCAGTGCAGTGTCGGCGGGATGTGCCAGCGGCAGGATCGTACGCAGCGCCTGGATTACGAGGCCTAAACGATATTCGGTGATCAGCATGGAAAAGAGGGCAGCACGATTCAATCGCGAAGTTTAGCAGGATTGCTTATGCGATATATCCCGTTTGCGGCGGCCGAGCCGGCCGCAAGAACATCAGGCGGCCCTTCATTCGTCCGCGGCGCGAATATCCGAGACCGCGTATTCTTCGATCACGTTGTCCGAGCCGTCAACCAGGCTGAACTTCACCGGCAGCATGCGGTATTCCAGGCCCAGCCAGATTTCAAAATAGCCTTCTCCACGGGCGTGCATCTGGCGCAAATGCAATGTGCGCAGCTTTCCCAGCGGTGTCTCAAGGTCTTCCTTCGTGCCGATCTCGATCTGATAATGCCTGAGTTGCGCGCCGTCGCTGACCGGCAGCGAAATGAATTCGCCATTCACCGGAATTTGCGAGAGCTGATACAGATAACTCAGACTGTCTTGGGTGTCTGCAGGCAGCGCGGAGACGTCACCGTTCGAGTAATGCAGTTCCTGTTTTTTCCAATCGAACCGGGCTCGCGTGCGTTGGTTACCATTCCTGGAAAGCTCTTCCTGCTCGAATATTTCGGGCAGCAGCCCGGTCTCGGCGATCCTGCCCTGGCTGGTCAGCACGAGCTGGTCGCTGTTGCTCAGACTTGCCAATCCGGAAGTCTTGCGCAGCGACTTCAAACTGTACCGGCTTCCGTGGATATCCAGCTGCTGGATGATTTCTCCGATCCTGGATCCGTTCTGGTAAACGACGAAGCCGAGCTGCAGATGCCTGGGAAGCGGCCGGGGCGTGGTTTGGTCGGTTCTTTTCATTGCGGCCATCGCTTTGGTTTGATGCATGGCTGAGCTTCCATCGATTGATTCAGCAGGGGGATGGCCGGATTCCGGTTTGGCAGGTTCCGGTGTTTTGGAAATCGTTTCGACCGGCTTGGGCAGACCTTCAAGCCTGACGGAGAGCGGCGGCAGCTGCACTTGAGCGTGCGGAAATTGTATATAGGGCAGCCACAGGACAACGGCATGGATCAGCGCCGATAATGCGATTGCCAGTGCAATGCGACGGGCGGGGGTGCGAAAAGCTGCGATCACGGCACGAATTCAATATGGGTCAGTATCTGGGAGATCCTGGTGCCATCCTGGTCGGTGATGACCATCTTGTATGGGAAATTGGAGTGCTCGGTTGCCAACCAGATCTCGGTACGGTTTGAACCTGCTTCGGGCACACTGGTTACATATTGTGCCTTGAACGTGCCGAGCGGGACCGTCACGGTCTGATCATGCGTGATGAGGTAATTGTATATGTCCAGCTTGTCTCCATTGGTCATGTGGAAATCCAGCTTGTCGGTTTTCTCCAGCGCCAGGAACATGAATTGGTACATCGCGCTGAGCCGGTCCTGCGTATCGGGCGGAAGCGGCAGGGTTTGTTTTCCGGTGCGGTTCGTCAGGGTGATTTGCTGGTGCGTCCAGTCGAAATCGGCGCGTGTGTTGCGGTCGGAATCCAGTTTGCGCGTGCTGGCAAAGGCGAATGGCTGCAGGCCGTGGCTGGTCAGCTTGCCTTCGCTGGTGACACGGATGGTTTCGGGCTTGAACACCGCAACCAGCCCGACCGCCCGGCTGATGCTCTCGATCGTGTAATGATCCTGTTTCAGGGTGAAGTTCTCGTCTACGGTAGCGCCCCGGATACTGCCATACAGCAGATCATAGTGGACCCGGATATTGCCCGGCGGCGCGGCATAAGCCGGCGGTCCGAAGCACATTGACGCAAGAATGAACAACAGGCTTCTCATGATCAATCCAGCGCAGGCGATATCAGGGGCGGCGAGGGCTGCTCCAGGTGGCCGAACCGGATCTTCCCGTTCTCATCCAGCTTGACGTATCCGTTGCAGAGCCAGCGTATGGCCTGTGGATAGATGCGATGCTCTTCGTGCAGCACGCGCGCCGCCAGTGTCTGTTCGGTGTCGTCGCGGAGCACCGGCACGGCCGCCTGGATGATGATCGGGCCGTGGTCCAGATCCGTGGTTACAAAATGAACCGTACAACCATGGATCCTCACTCCGTCATTGAGCGCCCGGGAGTGAGTGTTGAGACCTCCATAGGCAGGCAATAGCGAGGGGTGGATGTTGACGAGTCTGCCGCGATAACGCGACACAAAACCTGCCCCCAGGATGCGCATGAAGCCGGCCAGCGCAATGATATCCGGATCAAAGGCATCGATCGCATGCGCCAGAGCGGTATCGAAACTATCTCGATCGGCATGGCTGCGATGTTCGACGACAATGGCCGGGATACCGTGGCCTTTGGCGATGCCGAGACCCTCCGCGTCCGGGCGGTTGCTGATCACCGCCGCGATGCTGCAAGGCAGTTTCGCCTCCAGCAAAGCTTGCATATTGCTGCCGCGACCGGAGATCAGGATGACCAGCTTTTTCATCGTGGGTGATTATCGAACATCAGGCTACTTGCGTTTGCGCTTCATCGCCCCTGCGCGCGCGAATGGTCCCGATGATGGTTGCCTTCTCGCCGGAAACGTTGAGATGTTCCACCGCCGCGCCGGCATCGCGATGGTCCACGATGAGCACCATCCCGATACCGCAGTTGAAGGTTCGATACATTTCCTGCGGGGCGATGTTGCCCATCTCGCGCAGCCAGCCGAATAGCGCCGGGGTATGCCATGACTGGCCGTCCAGTTGCGCCACGACGTTCCGCGGCAGCACGCGCGGGACGTTTTCCAGCAGGCCGCCTCCGGTGATGTGAGCCATGCCTTTGACGGTCAGCGCCTTCATCAGGGCCAGCAGGGGTTTCACGTAGATGCGTGTCGGCGCCATGATCAGGTCGGCCAGCGGCTTGCCGTCGAGTTCCTGCTTCAGGTCGGCGTTGCGCGTTTGGATGATCTTGCGCACCAGCGAATAGCCGTTGGAATGCGCCCCGTTCGATGCGAGGCCGATCACCGCATCGCCCGCCTTGATTTCCGAGCCGCTGATGATGTCCGCCTTTTCCACCACGCCGACGGCGAATCCCGCGAGGTCGTATTCTCCTGCCGGGTACATGCCGGGCATCTCGGCGGTTTCGCCGCCGATCAAGGCGCAGCCGGCTTGTTCGCAGCCGATGGCGATGCCCTTGATGACTTCGGTGGCCGCATCCACATCCAGTTTGCCGCAGGCGAAGTAATCGAGGAAGAACAGCGGTTCCGCGCCTTGCACCAGAATGTCGTTGACGCTCATGCCCACCAGGTCGATACCCACCGTGTCGTGGCGATTCAGCTCGAAGGCGAGTTTGAGTTTTGTGCCCACGCCGTCCGTGCCGGACACCAGCACGGGTTCGCGGTACTTTTTGGAAATCTCCACCAGCGCCCCGAATCCGCCGATGCCGTTGAGCACTTCCGGGCGCATCGTGCGTTTGGCAAACGGTTTGATGTTCTCAACCAGGCGGTCGCCCGCGTCGATGTCAACCCCCGCATCTCTGTAAGTAAGGCTTCCGCTGCTGGCAGAAGGATTGCCGGTCGGGGTCTTCAAGTTGAGTTCTCGCTTTCTTCAGGATAAAGTGCCGCACGATCATTCGCGAATTTTACCCGAAATGACCCTGTCCCGCTTTGCACCATTGCCTTGGCCAACCATTGCATGAGTCAGCTATTACTCGATATTTCTCCCGACTGGCAGCCTACACTGGAAAATTTCGTGGCGGGGCGCAATCTGGAATTGCTTTCGGCGCTGCGCCATGCGCTGCATGGCAACGACGCGGCGGGAACGGGCAGCGAGCGCAGTTTCTACCTGTGGGGAGAAGACGGCAGCGGCAAGAGCCACCTGCTGCGGGCCTGTGCACAGGTTTCGAAGGAGGGAGGCCGGAACGCGATCTACACGCGCGGCAGTGTTCCTTCCCCGGCCGGGAATCCGCGCGCAGCGGTCGTCGCAGTGGATGACGTGGAGCAACTCGACGATGCGGCGCAGATTGAGTTGTTCAATCTGTATAACCGGATGCGCGACAGCCGCGGCATGCTGCTGGTCAGCGGGAAGGTGTCTCCGCTGCATCTGGAACTGCGCGACGATTTGCGTACCCGTCTGGGATGGGGTCTGGTGTATCAGGTGCATGGTCTGAACGATGAGGAAAAGAAACGGGCGTTGGAGCAGCATGCAAGCTCGCGCGGCTTTGTGCTGCCGCCGGAAGTTACGCAGTATTTGTTGCGCCACGGGCGCCGCGACCTGCCCAGCCTGATAAAAGTGGCGGACGAGCTGGATGCGCATTCGATGCGGCTGCACAGGCCGCCGACGGTGCCATTGCTCAAGGAAGTGCTGCAGCACATGCAGGAAGCGAAGGAAGTCTGAAGTGAATCTGGCGCTTTTCGATCTGGACAACACCTTGCTGAGCGGGGACAGCGATTTCGAGTGGTCGCAATTCCTGATCCGCATCGGCGTGCTCGACCGTGAGCTGTTCGAAGCAAAGAACCTGGCTTTCTATGAACATTACAAGGCGGGAACCCTGGACATCCAGGAGTTCCTCGATTTCCAGCTGAAGCCGTTGTCGCGCCATGCGCGCAAAACGCTGAACGAGTGGCACGGGCGTTTCATGCGCGAGCAGGCGCTGGGCATGATTCCCAAGGCTGCGCGCGAACTGGTCGAGCGCCATCGTGCTGCGGGAGACGTGTGCGTCATCATTACCGCAACCAACAGTTTCGTCACCGCGCCGATCGCGCGGGAATTCGGCGTCGAGCATCTGATCGCCACCGAACCGGAACACAAGGACGGTGAATTCACCGGGCGCGTTGCCGGGGTGCCGTGCTTTCGCGAGGGCAAAATCACCCGGCTGGAAGACTGGATGGCGCAACGGGGCTGGGATTGGAGCAGCTTCGCAAATACCGCCTTTTACAGCGATTCGCTCAATGATCTGCCTTTGCTCGCCAAGGTAAAGAATCCGATCGCGGTGAATCCGGACGATACACTGCGCCAGCACGCCGAACAGCACGGCTGGAAGGTGATGAGCTTGCGATGAATTGCGCGGCATCCGGTGAGGTATTCCGCCCGCTGCCCCATCGCGGCTGGTGATTGGGTTTGCCGCAGAATATTTGCCGCAGACTTGCGCAAACGGATCGTTTTGATATGAAGCCGGGTTTTAAGTATGATCTGTTTCGCAAACTGTTCATCGACAACTCAACGCGGGAGGCGCTGTGAAACAAAATGGATATCGTTTGATCATCTTGGCTTTTCTGGCGCTGGCTGCGGTTCCTGCAGCCGCAGAGGAGGCGAATTTCATCATGCCCATGGACGGCAGGGCTCCCGCAGAAAGCTATCCGGGCCAGGGCACCGTCAACAGCGTCGATTCAGAGGCGGGCAAGGTCAATTTGAGTTACGGACCGATACCCGGCCTGGGTTGGAAGGCCAGGACCGCGGATCTTGAAGTCCAGGACAGGACCTTGCTGGCGAGCCTGAAAAAGGGACAGAAAGTCGCATTCAAGCTGGTCGGATCCCGCAATGGGCACTATGCCATCAGCGAGATCACGGTGATCAAATAAGCCTCGATGCGGTAAGCGAAAACCATTCAGCGGCTATCGCTGCAAGCCCGCTTCGACTTCCTGCCGTTTGGCGGAACCGGTCAGCCGTTCCGCCAGAGTGAGCGCGAAATCCATCGCGGTACCGGGCCCGCGCGAGGTGATGATGTTGCCGTCTTCGACGATGGCGGTGTGCAGTTTTTTGACTTTTGTGTAGGGATCCAGCGCGCCGGGGAAACTGGTGGCTTGCTTGCCGTCCAGCAACCCTGCAGCGGCAAGCACCGAAGGCGCGGCGCAGATCGCGGCGACCTGTTTTCCCTGCTTCTCCATGCGCTGTACCATTGCCAGCACGCGCTGGTCTTGTTTCAAATGATTGGTGCCGGGCTGGCCGCCGGGGAGGACGACCATGTCGAACTCCTCAAGGAATACATCATCAAGCGTTTTGTCCGGCATCAGCATCACGCCGCGGCTGCCCCGCAACGCACCCTCTTCCAGTCCCGCCAAAGTGACGGAAACGCCGGCCCTGCGCAGGACGTTCACGACGGTAATGGCCTCCAGCTCTTCACTGCCATCGGCAAATAGAACCAAAACGCTTTTCATATCAGTTTCCCCAGATTCGAAACCAGGATGGGCACCCGTCAGGGTCCGCAAGGGACGAGCGGGCTTCGCGGTGACTGGAATTGTATTCCTTTTCGCCGAGGTGCCCTAAAATTTTCCTGTGATGCGCACGCCCAGGAATCCCGGCGCGATTTCCGGCAGGATCGCCAGTTTCCGTGAGCGCAAAGATCTGTTGTGGCCGACCACGCTTTTTCCAACCAGCGTACCGATCAACGCGCCGGCGACTACGTCCGAGGTGAAGTGGGCATCGTGGTAAATGCGCGCAACGCCCACCAGGCCGGCGACCGTGTAGGAAGAATAGGCCACCCAGGGTTGTTCGTAGTGATTTGCGATCACGGAAGCCACGGCAAATGCCTGGGTGGTGTGCCCGGAAGGGAAAGACGAGTTCGGAGAATAGCTCAGGTCGAACGGGTGGAATGCGGCGGTACCGAGATTTTCGCGCGGCCGGGCGCGGCCGGTGACGAATTTGATCGTCGGCGTGATGATGACGCTGGCGATGAGGCTTGCGGCAAGTCCGTCTTGCGCGACGGCCAGCGCCGTGCCGTTGTTTCCGGCCGAGCCGGCCACGTAAAATCCGCCAAGCACCGCCAGGGAATACTGTGCGCCAAAACGTTCGACATTCCGCATGAAGGGGTTGTCGTTGGGAGCATGGCGGCGCATCTCGTCGCGAACCGGGCCATCCAGTATCGCGCCGACGCCGACCACCCCAGCCGTGGTTAGCGCAAAGCTCTTCCAATCCTGATCGTCCCAGCGCGCCGGAGCAGTGACGACATATTTGACGTCATCCCATACGATTTCGGGGTAGGAGGGCTGCGGATC
>DATKAK010000013.1:0-6517 GCA_035498295.1 Gallionella sp.
GAGAAACGAACTTATTGCGAAACTCTGATGAAAATATTCATTACCGACGATTCACCTGTGATCCGCCAACGTTTGCGCGAGATGCTGAACAGCGTTCCCTCTGTCGAACTGGCGGGAGAAGCGGATAACAGTGATAAAGCAGTGCGAAGCATATGCGAGATACAGCCGGATGTAGTGATTCTGGGCTTCTCGTCTGCCAGGGACAACCTGGATGTGTTATGCCGAATCAAGATGCAGTTTCTGCCTATCACGATGATAGTCATGACCAACAAGGTTTATTCGCTGTATAGGAATAAATGCATGGACTCTGGGGCGGATCACTTTTTGGACAAATCGCGGGACATCGGGAAGTTGGGCAGTTTGCTGTCCCGTCTGGCCGATGAGACGGCAACCAAAAACGGAGTAGTGGCAATACAGGAAAACGAATGAATGCAGGAATCCGGCTTGAAACCGCAAGCCGGCAATTTTTAGGAGGGGGAAGGGAAAATGAAGTTCACCAATATCAATATCGGAAAACGTCTGGGCATCACGTTTGGGACTATCACCTTATTGGCCATTCTGCTGCTGCTTGTGTCATACACCGGACTTAATCAACTATCCAACCGATGGCAACAATTCGACACTGTATCTATGGAAAAGTATGAAGCAGCGTCAAAAGGCAAGGCGGATCTCGGCGATGCGATCCACATGTTCAAGGATTATGTGCTGCGCGGGCAGGATTATGACCAGAAATTCACGGCTGCCATGGCTGCGATAGACCAGGACGCTGTCGACTATGCCGCCAAGCATGGAAGCATGAGTGAACGTGAAAATTCGGCTTTGCAACAAATCAAGGAATCTTCCGACGAATACCGTGCGGCACTGAAGAAAGCCGTTGAATTAAAGACATCAGGTGCGACAATCGAAGAAATCGACAAAACGATCAAAGGTGCCGATAAACCGCTAGGAAAAGCTTTCGATGGATTGCTGGAAGTTGTCAAGGTAGAAAAGGAAGCGACCACCCAGTCGATCTACAGCACGACGGCCAGCAGCGAGCGGAATACCGCCATCATCGGTATTGTGACAGTCGTGCTGAGCGTTTTGTTTGCCTGGATATCGACAGTGAGCATCACCCGTCCATTGAAAGATGCGGTGGAAGTGGCCAATTCGGTTGCAAAGGGCAACTTGTCCCATAGGATTGAAGTTAATACGAGTGATGAAACCGGGCTTTTGATGCAAGCGTTAAAAGAAATGAACGCAAGCCTGGGCAACATCGTCGGCGAAGTGCGCAACACCACGGATTCCATCAACACTGCATCGCAGGAGATCGCCCAGGGCAATGCCGACCTGTCGGTTCGCACCGAGGAACAGGCCTCCAGCCTGGAGGAGACCGCCTCGAGCATGGAAGAACTGACCTCGACGGTGAAGCAGAACGCCGAGAACGCCAAGCAGGCCAACCAGCTGGCGGCGAATGCCTCGGACATCGCGGTCAAGGGCGGTCAGGCTGTAGACAGCGTTGTGCAAACCATGGCTTCCATCAGCGCCAGCTCGAAGAAGATTGTGGACATCATCAGCGTGATCGAGGGCATCGCGTTCCAGACCAACATCCTGGCATTGAACGCCGCGGTGGAGGCGGCGCGCGCCGGCGAGCAGGGGCGCGGCTTCGCGGTGGTCGCGGCCGAGGTGCGCAACCTGGCGCAGCGCTCGGCGGCGGCGGCCAAGGAGATCACCGCGCTGATCGACGATTCGGTGGACAAGGTGGACGTGGGTTCCAAGCAGGTGGACCAGGCCGGTGCAACGATGAACGAGATCGTGAGTTCGATCAAACGCGTCACCGACATCATGGCCGAGATCGCCTCCGCATCCAACGAGCAGAGCACGGGTATTGAACAGGTGAATCAGGCGCTGATGCAGATGGACGAGGTGACTCAGCAGAACGCCGCGCTGGTCGAAGAAGCGGCGGCTTCCGCAGAATCGATGCGCGATCAAGCGGAAGTCCTGGCGCGCGCGGTGAGCGTGTTCAAACTGGAAACCGGCATGAAAACATCGCGCGCCTTGGCCAAGCCTGTCCAACAAGCCAAGGACAAGCAAGCCAACGCGAATCTCCCCACGCCTAGTGTCTTGGTGGCGCAGTTCAGGAAGGGGCGCCGGCTGGCCGACAAGAGCAGGCTGGCCAACAACGACGAGCAGACCCATAACGAGGTTTGGAAGGAGTTTTAACGACCGGGCAGCCCGCGCGAAAAGAACGGGCTGCCATTTCAACGATAACCAAGGAAAATATCATGCAAACCAATCAGAAACAAAAATACACCGGCCAAAACCGCGAATTGCTGACCTTCAGCTTGGGCCGCGAGGAATACGGCATCGACATTCTCAAGGTGCAGGAAATCAGGGGATACGAAGCCGTGACCACGATCGCCCACGCACCCGATTTCATCAAGGGTGTGATCAACCTGCGCGGCATCATCGTCCCTATCGTGGACATGCGCATCAAATTCAACTTTGACAATGTCAGCTACGACGAAACCACTGTCGTCATCATCCTCAATATGGCGAATCGGGTGATGGGCATGGTGGTAGACGGCGTCTCGGACGTGATCTCGCTGAAGGCGGAACACATCAAGCCCGCGCCGGAATTCGGAGCAGGACTGGATACCCAGTACCTGCAAGGCCTGGGAACCGTCGACGAACGCATGATCATCCTGGTGGACATCGAGCTGCTGATGAGCAGCCGCGACATGGAATTGGTCGAGTCGGCGGAAAGGTTGGCGGCATAGTTCAGGATGCTTGTAAACGGTACAAGTTGTTAAGGCGAAGGAGAAAGTGATGGCGATTGGAATGAATTTTAGTCCGGGCTCAACACTTGGAAAATATATTTTAACTAAGTTAAACCGCATTCGAACAATTTCGAGTGTACGTATCCCGCCTGTTGGCAGCTTGAAGCACAAAAATACATCATGTTCCGGCGTGTTAAATGATCATATGAAGACCCACCATAAGCTTATTTCCAGAATCGCATTGCCAGGCATTTTTTTGGCTGTGGCGTTGTTTATGACTGCCTACGAATTCCTGAAGCAGCTGTATTACGGCGAATCAATGACACTGTGGGAGTCTCATGTCATTACGATCATCGCAACCGCAACATTTGCCGCAATCGCGTCACTATTCATGCGTCAATGGGCTTCCAAAGTCGGTCAGCAAATTCATATTGCAGCTGCCGCATTCGAAATCAACGAAGCCATCATGATTACAGACGCTAATAATGTAATTGTGAGTGTCAATCAGGCATTTACCAGGACAACCGGATATACGGCAGACGAGACAATCGGCAAAAAACCGGGGCTGCTTAAATCCGGGCGTCACGATGCGGATTTTTATCGAAGGATGTGGGAGGTCATTGTACAGACAGGAACATGGCAGGGGGAAATCTGGGATCGGCGCAAAAATGGCGAAGAATTTCCGATATGGCTCACTATATCCGCCGTTAAGGGAAACGATGGGATCACCACCCATCATGTCTGGACACATGTCGATATGACGGATCGCAAAAGAATCGAGGAGTCATTAAAAGAAAGTGAGGCTCGATTCCGTGCCATAGTCGAACAATCACCCATCGGCGTCATATTCAGCCGTGAAGGATATGCGACAGAAGTGAATGCCGCACATTTGAAAATGTTCGGTTACGACAATTTAGCGCAGGTGCGCGGGAGACACATTACAGAATGGATCGCACCGCAATGCAGGGACGACATCGTTAAACGGGTCACGCAGCGGCTTCAGGGTAAAGAGCTTGAAGCCGTATATGAAACAATCGGGTTACGCAAGGATGGTTCACAATTTCCCATTTATGTATCCGGCAAACTGATAATGCTGAAAGACGGACCTATGATCTCCACCTTCGTAATTGATATCAGCGAACGCAAGGCCGCAGAGGAAAAGATCAACCAGCTGGCGTTTTTCGACCACCTTACTGAATTACCCAATAGGCGACTTCTGATGGACCGTCTCCAACATGCCCTGGCTTCCGGTGCGCGCAGAGGCCGGCATGGCGCGTTGCTATTCATAGACCTGGACAATTTCAAGACCCTCAATGAAACGCAGGGCCATGCGATAGGAGACGCGCTGCTGCGACATGTCGGGCAGCGACTGGTGTCCTGCGTGCGCGATGATGACTCTGTCGCACGTTTTGGAGGCGACGAGTTCGTGGTGATATTGGAAGACCTGAGCGAAGATGCACTTGAGGCGGCGGCACAGACGGAAATCGTCTGTGAAAAGATCTTCTCAGTCCTGAATCAGCCGTATCCGCTTGCTGCACATGAATACCAATGCACGGCCAGCATCGGCGCTACTCTATTCAACGATAGTCAGCAGACCACAGGCGAACTGCTGAAACAGGCCGATATCGCCATGTATCAAGCCAAGAATGCCGGCCGCAACACGCTGCGCTTCTTCGACCCGCGTATGCAGAACACGATCAATACGCGTGCCAATCTTGAAAGGCAGTTGCATGAAGCTATCGACAACCGGCAATTCCAGCTGCATTACCAAATTCAGATCGACAGCCACGATCGTCCGTTGGGAGCGGAGGCATTGATCCGATGGGCGCATCCGGAACGTGGACTACTGCTCCCGGCACAATTCATATCCTTAGCAGAAGAGACTGGACTTATTTTGTCTATCGGAAAATGGGTACTTGAATCTGCTTGTGCCCAGCTCAAAAATTGGGAACGCGATGAACTGACAAGCAAACTGATTTTGTCTGTCAATATCAGTGCCAAACAATTCCTTCAGGCTGATTTTGTCTCGCAAATTCAGGATTTGTTGCAGCGTCATGCCATTAACCCGGAACTGCTCGAGCTTGAACTTACTGAAAGCATGTTGCTCGAAAATGTTGAAGAAGCCATTGCCATCATGGAAGCATTGAGAACGATCGGGATAAGGTTCTCCCTGGATGATTTCGGGACCGGCTTTTCTTCTTTGCAATACCTTAAACGGCTGCCGCTTGATCAGCTTAAGATCGACCAGACGTTTGTCTGTGATATTGCGTTCAACAATAGCGATGAGGCGATCGTGAGCACGATTATTGCCATGGCACAAAGTTTTGATTTGGAAGTCATCGCCGAAGGTGTAGAAACAATGGAGCAAAAGCAACTCCTTCTAAACAAGGGTTGTACTCACTTCCAAGGGTATCTGTTTAGCGAACCTTTGCCTGTCGAGCAGTTTGAATCGATGCTGAAATTTGAATCGATGCTGAAATATGTTTGATCACATTTGGTGTGAAGCAGGCCGGGAGATTTATTTGCTCGGCATCACCAAGGGAAATCATAACTTTTCATCCGAATCAGTTAAGATTTCATTATTGCCTAGCGGAATTTGCAGAGTATGGATGTGATTAGTGTGGTATTCCTGATATTGCTGGCTGCGCTTGGATGGTTCTGGTTCAACAGCCTGCGCGCGCTTGAAATCGCCAGGAAAGCAGGCAAGCGCGCCTGTAACGAAGCAAATGTTCAGTTTCTCGATGATACGGTCGCAGGCACCGCGCTGACTCTGGTTCGCGACCGGTCGGGTCGCAGGGTATTGCGCCGCACTTACCGCTTCGAATTCAGCGAGACCGGCAACACGCGGCTTGAAGGCCAGTTGATTCTGCTGGGCGACAGGGTGGAGTCGTTGACGATGGAACCCTACCGAATGTTGACTGGCGAAGAATAGACTACCGTTCCCTGGACAGGAAAAACAAGCCGGTTTTCACGGCAAGGCAACCGCCTTGGAATGGCTGCAATGTGAGATTGACTGTCGGCGTGCTCGGATCTTCGTAGACTGCAATGCCATCGAGCTTGTCCGAATAGAACTTCCATTCCTTGAACATCGTCCGGCGAAGTTGCGCGCATTCTTCCGGGAACGGAATGACCAGCGTAAACGAAGCGTCGCATGTATTCACTTGCGTCTCGGTGGCCGTGATCGTCAACAGGCTTTTCCCCACCGAGTAGGTCTTTGCGCCCGTCACCAGCACCGAATGCCTATCCACATTGGTCTGATTCCACAAGTTCAGGTAAGCAAAATCGCCGCGAAAGGCAAAATGCCCGATATCATCCACGGCATGGGCGCACGCCTTGAATCCATTTTCCTTGAGTTGCGCTGCCGATTGCGTCTCCGGATTGATTGCCTCTGGTTCTTCTGAAAATGCAGGGTGAGTGAAACAAAGGTTCACGAGCACGACCAACCCGGCGATCTTTCTATTTTGCATCCCGTTCCGCGATTCTGCCGCTCAGGCGCGCATTTCCAGCATCAAGTGGTTGACCCGCCTGACGAAGCCGGCCGGATCGTCCAATTGTCCGCCCTCCGCCAGCAATGCCTGATCGAACAGGACTGCGGCCCAGTCATCGAAATACTTTTCCTCGTCCTTCAAACGCATCACCACTGGATGGGTCGGATTGATCTCCAGTATAGGAAGAGTAGACGGAATCTTCTGACCGGCAGCCTTGAGCATGCGCGCCAGGTTGCCGCCGATATCATGCTCGTCCGAAACCAGGCAGGCGGG